>JAXDIE010000033.1:0-18378 GCA_034664165.1 Thermoleophilaceae bacterium
CCGTCGAGCATGTCCAGCACGCTGTCGAGTACGTCCCGGGTGAGCTCGGCGTAGGGATAGGCCCGCTTGGCCAGCTCGTGGAGCTCCGGCGCGCCGATCTCGTCGCCACCCGCGACGATCGCGACGATCTGCTGCGCCAGCACGTCCAGCGGGTTGCGCGGCACCACCGTTTCCTCGATCTCGCCGGTGCGCATCCGCTGGACGACCACCGCGCACTCGAGCAGATCGGCGCGGAACTTGGGGAAGATCCGGCCCTTGGACACCTCGCCGACGCCGTGGCCGGCGCGCCCGATGCGCTGCAGGCCGCGGGTCACCGACTTGGGCGACTCGACCTGGAGCACCAGGTCCACAGCGCCCATGTCGATGCCCAGCTCCAGCGAGGACGTGGCCACCAGACACGGAAGCTCGCCCGACTTCAGCAGCTCCTCCACGACCTGGCGCTCCTCGCGCGCCAGCGAGCCATGGTGGGCGCGGGCGATCACCGGCCCCGAGTCCTCCGTCAGCGCCAGCTCGTTGAGCCGCACCGCCAGCCGCTCGGCACCGCGGCGGTTGTTGACGAAGATGATCGTCGAGCGATGGGCGCGCACCAGGCGGAGCAGCTCCGGGTAGATCGCCGGCCAGATCGAGCGTGACGTGACCGCCGTCCCATCGATGGTCGCCGGGTCCAGCACCTGTGGATCCGAGGACGGCTCCTTCATGTCCTCGACCGGCACGCAGATCTCGAGGTCGAGGGGCTTCCGCACACCCGTGTCGACTATCCGGCACTTCCGGCCCGTCCCCGCCAGGAAGCGGCCGACTTCCTCGAGCGGCCGCTGCGTGGCGGACAGCCCGATTCGCTGCACCTCTCGCTCGGCCACCAGGTCGAGGCGCTCCAGGGTCAGTGCCAGGTGGGCGCCGCGCTTGGTCTGGGCCACTGCGTGGATCTCGTCGACGATGACCCACTCGGCGCCCTTGAAGATGTCGCGGGCCCGCGAGGTCAGCATCAGATAGAGCGATTCCGGAGTGGTGATCAGGACATCCGGTGGGGTCCGGAGCATGGCCTGGCGCTCCTTCTGCGGGGTGTCCCCGGTGCGGATGGCCACCTGGATGTCGCCGCCTATGCCCTTGAGCGGGGCACGGAGGTTGCGCTCGACGTCATAGGACAGCGCCTTGAGTGGGGACACGTAGACCAGACGCGTCCGGCGTTCGTCGTCCTGCGCCGGCTGGGCCACCAGGCGATCGAGGCCCCAGAGGAACGCGGCGAGCGTCTTGCCCGAGCCGGTGGGGGCGGAGATCAGCGTGTGCTCGCCGGCCGCAATCGCAGGCCAGGCCTGGATCTGCGCCTCGGTCGGCGCCGCAAACGCCCGGGTGAACCAATCACGTACCTGGGGTGTGAACGTTGTCAGCGGGTCTGATGCCACGTAACCCATCAGCGTACTCCCCGCCCTCCCCGGCATGAGCATCCTCGGGGGGGTTAGACTCGCGCCGGTTCACTGTCGACAAATACAAGGAGCAGGCATGGATGGTTTGAGGAGGAAGCTCGCGGCAGGTGTTGCGGTCTCGGCGCTCGTTCTGGTCGGAGCCGGTTGTGGGAACAGCAACGAGGAGCAGGTCAACTCCGTGCTCCAGCAGGGTCAGCAGATCATGTCCCAGGCGCAGGGCCAGGCTTCGGAGGCTCTGGACCAGTCGAAGGAAATGACATCGCAGGCGCTCGACCAGGCCGACCAGGCCTCGAAGGACGCCCAGAAGGCGGCCGAGGACGCCGCCAAGTAGCCAGTAACCACGAGGAGAGGGTGAGAGAGTGAGCAACAAGAAGAACGTCAGCACCTGGCTGGCACTGTTCATGCTGATGGGCGCTGTCGCGTTTGTCGGCGCGGGCTGTGGCGGCGACCAGGCTCAGGTCAATTCGGTAGAGAGCCAGGCGCAGCAGGCGATCGACGCGGCTGAGCAGCAGGCCAGCAGCGCCGAGCAGCAGGCCGGCCAGGCTGCCGAACAGGCCAAGGGCGACGCTGCGAAGGCCGCCAAGAAGGCAGAGAAGGCAGCAGGCGAGTCCTCCAAGGACGCCAAGAAGGCGGAAAGCGCCTACTCCGAGGCCGAAAGCGCCGACAAGAAGGCCGGCGCAGCCGACACCGCAGCAACCGAGGCCGACAAGGCGGCCGGAGCAGCCAAGGGCAAGGCCGAGCAGGCGAATCAGCGGTCGCGCAAGAAGAAGAAGTAGCGCAGCCCCGTATGACGTGCCGAGCGCCCGGTCCCGCCGGGCGCTCGTCGTTTCAGCCCTTCGCGGCCAGCTCGGTCGCCCGCGAGAAAACGCTGTCGAGCATCGGCTCGGTGAGCTTCCCGGTGAACGTATTCTGCTGGCTGGGGTGGAAGCAGCCGATCAGCCGCGGTCCGGAGGGCACCTCGTGCTCCGCCCCGTGCCCGAAGCGCGGCTTGGGCCGGATGCCGAGGATCCGGCACGCTCCGTCCCAGGCAATCGCACCCAGGCAGACCACAACCGTGACGCTCGGCATCAGCTCCAGCTCGGCGCTCACGTAGGGGAGGCAGTTGTCGCGCTCCGCGGGCGTGGGCTTGTTGGCCGGCGGGGCACAGCGGACGGTCGCGGTTATGAACGCATCGGTCAGCTCGAGCCCATCCGCGGCGTCGATCGACTCCGGCTGATTGGCCAGCCCGGCCCTGTGGAGGGCCGCGAACAGCCAGTCGCCCGAGCGGTCGCCTGTGAACATCCGGCCGGTGCGGTTGGCGCCATGTGCTGCAGGGGCGAGCCCGAGGATCAGGATTCGCGCCCGGGGATCGCCGAATCCCGGAACCGGCCGGCCCCAGTACTCCTGGTCGCGGAATGCCGCGCGCTTCTCGCGTGCCACCTGCTCGCGCCACTCCACCAGCCGCGGGCAACGACGGCAGCGGGTTATCCGTTCCTCCAGCGCTGCGAGCTCGGAACTCATATGGCAGCTCGGGCTAGCCGAGCTTCCGGCCGTACTGCTTCTCGTAGTACTCGCGGTACTCGCCCGAGCGCACCGGGCCCCACCACGGCTCGTTGTCGCGGTACCAGTCGACCGTGAGCGCCAGGCCCTCGGCGAAGCGCATGCGCGGTTCCCAGCCCAGCCCCCGGACCTTGTCGGAGGACAGCGAGTAGCGGCGGTCGTGCCCCGGGCGGTCGGCCACGTACTCGATCAGCGACTCGTCGCGGCCGGCCAGCTCCAGGATCTGCTTGACCACATCGATGTTGGGCACTTCGTCGGGCCCGCCGGCGTTGTAGACCTGCCCGGGCTCACCGCTGGCGAGGACCGTGTCGATCGCCCGGGCGAAGTCCTCCACGTGGATCCAGTTGCGGATTTGGAGCCCGTCGCCGTACACGGGAATCGGGTCGCCGGCGAGTGCGTTCAGGATGGTCAGCGGGATCAGCTTCTCCGGGTACTGGCGCAGGCCGTAGTTATTGGAGCCCCGGCAGACCATCGCCTCCAGGCCGTGCGTGTGCCAGTGGGCAAGCGCCAGGAGGTCGCCCCCGGTCTTGGTCGCGCTGTAGGGCGAGCTCGGCGCCAGCGGCGACTCCTCGGTGAAGGTCCCCTCCTCGATCGAGCCGTAGACCTCGTCGGTCGAGACCTGGAGAAAGCGCCCTACGCCCGCCTCGCGGGCGGCGTCCAGCAGCACTCCGGTCCCGATCACGTGTGTCCGGGCGAACGCGTCCTGGTCCTCGATCGAGCGATCCACATGCGACTCGGCGGCGAAGTTCACCACCGCCTGGCAGCCGCCGATCACCTCTCGGACGATCTCCCTGTCCTCGATCGCGCCTTGGACGAACTCGATCCGGTCGGCCACCTCCTCGAGGTTCTCCCGCCGGCCGGCGTAGGTCAGCTTGTCGAGCACCACGATCTGGTCCGCAGGGCGCGCCTCCAGGGCCACGCGCACGTACGCGGAGCCGATGAACCCGGCGGCGCCTGTCACCAGGACCCTCATGCAGGGACCCGCTCCTGGAGATAGCCCGCCAGGCCGATCTCCCACCCGGGCAGCAGGATCGGGGCCTCGCGAATGGTGTCGAGCACGGAGTAGGGCGGGCGCTTGGCGGGCCGGCTGAACTCCTCCGTGGTGCAGGACATCAGACGGGCCGCTACGCCCGCCTGGGCGAATATCTCCGCCGCGAACTCGTACCACGAGCACCCGCCGGCGCCGGCGATGTGATGGATGCCGTAGGCCTGGGAGGCCACCAGGCGCACGATCGCGTCGGCCAGGTGCGCCGTGTAGGTGGGACATCCGATCTGGTCGCGCACCACCAGCACATCCCCGTGGTCAGCCGCCAGGCGCAGCATGGTCTCCACGAAGTTCGCGCCGCCGGTGCCGAAGAGCCATGAGGTCCGCACGATGAAGTGGCGGGGCGCCACCTCGGCTGTCGCGATCTCTCCAGCCAGCTTGGTGTGGCCGTACGCCGACAGGGGCCGAGGCTCGTCGGTCTCGACGTAGGGCCGGTCGGTCACCCCATCGAACACGTAGTCGGTGGAGGGGTAGACCACCGGGATGTCCAGTTCGGCTGCCGCGATGGCGACGTTCCGCGCGCCCTCCGAGTTCACCGCGGCGGCGGCGCGCGGGTCGCCCTCGGCACCGTCGACATCGGTGTAGCCCGCGCAGTTCACCACTGCGTCGGGCGATGCCGCGTGGAACGCCTCGAGGACCGCTCGGGCGTCGGTCACGTCGAGGTCGCGGCGCTCCAGGCCGGTGGTTTCATGATTCCACTCCTGGGCGGCGCGAAAGATGTCGGTGGCCAGCAATCCCGCGGCGCCGGTGACCAGGATCCTCACGGGATCGCGATTTCCGCGTTGTCGCCTACGACGAACCGATATGCGCGGGGCTGGGCAGGCCCCCGGACGATGCGCACGTCACGTCCTACAAGGCTTGACTCCATCCGCCCCTCGAGCTGGTGGATGGATGACCCCTCGAGGACAATCGAGTGCTCGATCTCCGCTTCGACGATTTCGACGTTGTCACCGATCGCGGTATAGGGACCGATGTAGGCGTCGGTCAGCCGGCAGCCCGCACCGATTGTCGCCGGGCCCCGGACGCGACAGCGCTCAAGGCGAGCTCCCTTCTCCACGACCACCCGTCCCTCCACCTGAGAGTCGATGAGCTCGCCGTCGATCCGTTCCTCGATCTCCTCGAGGATGAGGCGGTTGGCGTCGAGCAGGTCCTCGACCTGCCCGGTGTCCTTCCACCAGCCTTCTACGAGGTGGGGATCGACTCGCTGGCCGGAGTCCACCAGATGCTGGATCGCATCGGTTATCTCGAGCTCGCCGCGAGCCGACGGCTGGATCGCCTTGGCGGAAGCCAGGATCGAAGAGGTGAACATGTAGACCCCCACCAGCGCCAGGTCCGACTTGGGCGCGGGAGGCTTCTCCACGAGACGCGACACGCGGTTGTCGCCATCCAGCTCCGCAACTCCGTAGTGCTCGGGGTCGGGGACGGGGGTCAGCAGGATCATCGCGTCGGGTGCGTCGGTGCGGAACTTGTCCACCAGGGTCGTGATTCCGTCACGAAGGAGGTTGTCGCCGAGATACATGACGAACGGCGCGTCCCCGAGGAACTCCTCGGCGGTGAGCACGGCGTGGGCCAGGCCAAGCGGCTCCGCCTGCTCGATGTAGGTGATCGATACGCCGAACCGGGACCCATCGCCGGCAGCGTCCCGGATCTCCTGGCCGGTCTCCGGCGCGATGATGATCCCGATCTCCTTCACGCCGGCGTCCGCAAGTGCCTCGAGGCCGTAGAAGAGCACCGGCTTGTTCGCGACTGGAACCAGCTGCTTGGCGCTGGTGTGCGTCAGCGGACGCAGTCGCGTGCCCTTCCCGCCCGAGAGGACGAGGCCCTTGAGGGCGCCGGCGGTCATCAGTACGTGCCGCCGAGCTTCCGGTGATCCCAGGTGACGATCCGTGTCGGGATGAACCGCAGCCCCACCCGCTTGGGCGCCTGCTGCATGACCATGTCGCGGGTGCCCTCCGGCAGCGCGGCGCCGCCGGCATAGCGTTCGAAGAGCCCCATGCCGAAGTCGGCGATGCGCTCCACGTCGCGCTCCAGCTCCACATCGCACTCCATCATCACGCCGCGCAGCTCCTGGTATTCCACCCCGGCCTCGACCTGAAGGGTCGCGCGCGGGTCGCGCTCCAGGTTCTTGGTCTTCTGGGACTTCGCGAAGGTCCAGCTGCTGAGCTTCGAGCCGTCGGCCACGTACCAGAGCGGCATCAGGTGGGGGCGGCCGTTGGGCCCCATCGTGGCGCAGGTCATGACCTTCTCGAGCTGCAGGAACTCGTGCAGTTCTGCGTCGGTCATGGTGATCTGATCGCGGCGTGAAGGCATACAAAGGCCAACACTAGGCCGTTTTCCGGAGTTCTGTCAGGAACCCGGCGTAACGTGCGACAGCTACCCCATGGAAGCCGCACAGACCCTCAGATTCCCCAGCTCGACCGTCGTCCTCACCCCGGACGGGGTCCTCATCGACGGCCTGGTGGTCGGCGACGCCAAGCTGGCCGAGCTCGTTCAGGCCCGGATTGACCTCGGCGAATCGCCCGAGCAGGCCGTGATCGACGCCCTCGAGATCGGCGCGCGGGTCCTCGATCGCGAGTCCACGGCCGCGGAGGTCGACTTCGTCCGCCGCGAGGTGGAGAAGATGTCGGAGGACGCCCAGCGTTCGATCGGTGAGCGCACCGAGAAGGTCGCAGAGGTCGTCGACCAGAAGCTCGACGAGCTCTTCGGCGAAGAGGGTGTCATCTCGCAGGTTCTCGGCCAGCGCGCGGAGGCCATGACGGCAGAGCTCCAGAAGCATTTCTCCGACGAAAGCTCGGGCGCTGTCCAGAACCGCGTCAAGCAGGTGCTCACGGAGGGCTTGGCCCAGTCGCGCACCGACCTGGTGAAGCTCTTCAACGCCGGTGACGGCAGCAACCCGCTGGCCGACTTCAAGGAGGCGGTCAGCAACCGCATCAAGGAGGGAAACGAGGCCAACGTCAAGCTCGCCGAGAAGATCGGCAGCCTCGAGGTCGCCATCGGCAAGCTCGGCGCAGAGACCGAGGCCGCCGCCGAGCTGCACGCCGAGCGCGAGCGTGGCACCGGCAAGGGCCGCGCGTTCGAGGCGCTGGTCTTCGACGAGATCGAGCGGCTCGCCGCCGCGCGCGATGACAGCGCCGAGCACACAGGCGACGGGCTGTCGGAGTCGGGCGACAAGGTCGGCGACGCCGTGGTCGAGCTCGACGCGTGCAACGGCCCCTCGAAGGGCCGGATCGTTTTCGAGATGAAGGACAAGCAGCTGAGCAAGCCGCAGGCGTGGCGTGAGCTCGATGCCGCTCTCGAGACACGTGATGCGGCGTTCGCGATCCTGGTGGTCTCCGCCGAGGAGAAGATCCCGGCTGGCCTGCACCCCCTGTCCGAGTACCAGGGCAACAAGATGATCGTGACCCTCGACAAGGAGGATCTCGACGTCCGCGGGCTTGCACTGGCATACCGGTACGCACGAGTGCGGATCCTCGGCCAGAACGACGCCGCCACCGAGGTCGACGCAGCCGGCGTGCGCGCCGCCACCGAGGAGGCCTCGGCCGCCCTCAAGGACGCCCAGAAGATCAGGCTGCACCTGACAAAGGCCAGCGACGGCGTCGGCGAGGCCCGCGCGGTTCTCGACGGCATGGTCGAACGCGCCAGCGGCTCGCTTGCCAGGATCGAAGCCATCCTCGCTGCCGGCGGCGAATAGTTTGCTGCGGAGGTCCGTACGGGGATAGGATTCCCCGGCCGTACAAAACTGGTAGCGCGGGAGGCTTTGATGAGGCAGATTGCACTGGTCGGGACCGCTGTAGCGGTAGTCGTGGCGCTGCTAGCCGCGCCGACGGCCAGTGCCGAGCGCGCGATCGGGCTTCGGGCCGACGGCACGCTCCTCGAATTCGACACAGCGACGCCTGGCTTCGATGTCCAACACCCGATAACCGGGGTTGGCGCCGGCGAGCATCTCCAGAGCATCGCCTACCGGCCCTCCGACGGGCGCGTCTACGGGGTCTCGGCGGAGAGCGGGAGCAAACACCGCCTTTACACCCTCGATCCCAACACGGGGGCGGCAACCCTGGTCGGCCCGGCGGCTGGGGCGGACTTCCTCTCGGTCAACGGGATCGACTTCGATCCGGTCGCCGATGAGCTCCGGGTGACCGACTACCTCTATTTCGAGAACGGCCGGATCAACCCGGCGACCGGCGCGCGCGCCGATTTGCCCAACGACACGAAATTGTCGGCCTTCAACATCTCCGGCATCGCCTACGCCCCGGGCTCCGCCCCGGGCCTCACGACCCTGTACGCGATCCGGGCCGACCCCGGTAATCCGACGCTCGGCATCATCGGCGGCATCGACGGCTCTCCATCGCCGAACCTGGGCGTCTACACGCCGCTGGCGCCACTCGGAGCGGTTTCCGACAACGCGGCCGCGGCCCCCTTCGACATCTCTGCGCAGACCGGAATCGGCTACGCGGTGCTGATCAACAACATCCACGCCGGCTTCTACCGGATCAACCCGGCCGCCGCTCCTGGTCCCGTCGCCACCCTGATCGGGCCCGCCGGTTCCGAGGAGGGCAAGGGCTTCATTCGCGGCCTGGCCATCATGCCGGGCGACGGGCCCAAGCCGCCTCCGGCCCAGCTCACCTGCCAGGGCAAGGCCGTCACGGTCCCCGGCACCGACGGCGCAGATTCGCTCAAAGGCACCAACGGCCGGGACGTGATCGCCGGCCTCGGCGGCAACGACAAGGTCGTCGCAGGGGGCGGCAACGACGTCGTGTGCGGTGGGGACGGCAACGACAACATCAACGGGAACGCCGGCAAGGACAAGCTTTACGGCGAGGCCGGCAAGGACAAGCTGAACGGGTCCGGCGGCAAGGGTGACGTCTGCAACGGCGGCCCTGGCAAGGACAAGGGCACCGGCTCCTGCGAGAAGGCGCCGTCCGCCTAGGCGGGTGTCGCGTCGATTGAAGGCTCGGCTTCGCCCTCGGTCGGCCCGTCCTCCGGGTCGTCCTCGGGGGGCAGTGCGCCACCGCGCTCGGTCCCCGCGATCAGCTCATCCGGGACCTTGTCTTCGGGGATGAAGCCCGACTTCATGCCGAAATAGACGGCCTGGGGGTGGTGGGCCACGATCGCGACCGTCGACTGCTCGGGCATCACGGCGTAGCCGTCCGACAGCGTCATCCCGATCTGCTCGAGGCCCAGCAGGCGCCAGACCTTCTCGTGCTCGGACTGGTCGGGGCAAGCGGGGTAGCCCCACGAGTAGCGCCGGCCCTGGTCTGAGTCGATTCCCAGCTCGCGCCGCGCGCGGGCATGGGTCCACTCCGCCAGGCCCTCGGCGCTCTGGACGCCCAGGCCGTGGACGAAGAGCTGCTCGGAGAACTCGCCGTCCTTCTCCAGCTGCGCCATCAGGTCCGTGACCTCGGGCCCGACCGTGACGCCCTGGAGCACCACTACGTCACGCTCCCCCGAATCGATCGGCTTGTAGAAGTCGGTCAGGCAGATCCGGTCGTGCCGCGGCTGGCGCGGGAACACAAGGCGCTCGATCTCCTTGTCCTGGTCTTCGGGGTCGAAGATCACCAGCTCGTTGCCGTCGGCGTTGCACGGGAAGTAGCCGTAGCGCACCTTCGGATGCAGGTAGTCCTGCTCGGCCCACATGCGCTCGAGCCGAGGCTGGAAGTCCTCGCCAACGAGCTTCTCCCACGCCTCGCCCTTCACGCCGCGCCCGCCCCAGTGGAGCTTGAAGAGCACGTGGCGGTCGAGGTAGGGGAAGACGTCCTCGAATGGGATTTCCGCCACCTCCTGCGCGCCCCAGAAGGGCGGCTCGGGGATCGTGACGTCGGTGCGGGCGGTTGAGCGAGCGGTGTCATCCGTGGTGGGCGGGCCGTCATCCACCACAACCGGCTTCTCGCGGAGTGTCTTGGCCTCGGAATGGATCTTCTCGACCAGCGCGCCGCGTGCGTCCTGGTCGATCAGGGCATCCATCGTGTCCAGGCCCTGGAAGGCGTCCTTGCAGTAGAAGACGCCCGGGCTGTAGATGTCGTCGGACTCCCTGCCGCCCGGGTAGAGGATCCGGCGGCCGAAGTCGCGGTTGATGGCGGCGCCGCCGACCAGCACCGGGAACTCCAGGCCCCGCTGGTGGAGCTCGGCCACACAGGCAGGCATCTGCTTGGAGGTCGACACCAGCAGCGCCGACAGACCGATGGCGTCGGCATCGTTCTCGATGGCCGCGTTGATGATCGTGTCGATCGGGACCTGCTTGCCCAGGTCGATCACGGTGTAGCCGTTGTTGGTCAGGATCGTGTTGACCAGCGACTTGCCGATGTCGTGCACGTCGCCGAACACCGTGGCGATCACGACCTTGCCCTTGGTGTGGCCGTCGATCCGGTCCAGATAGTTCTCGAGCTGGGCCACCGCGCGCTTCATGACCTCGGCGGACTGGAGAACGAAGGGCAGGATCAGCTCGCCGGCTCCGAACTTGTCGCCGACCTCCTTCATCGCGGGCAGCAGGACCTCGTTGAGGGTCGGGACCGCGCCGATCTTCTCCACGGACTTGTCGATCCAGTCCTCGACCCCGTCCTTCTTGCGGCGCAGGATGTGCCAGTGCAGGGCCTCCTCGGGCTCCATGCCCTCGGTGGGGTCGGCGGCGGTGTCCTCCTCCGCGGAGTCGCCCTTCTCCTCGAAGTGGGCGATCAGGCGCTCCAGGGCGTCCTCGCGGCGGTTGAACACCAGGTCGTCGGCAAGCTCGCGCTCGTTGTCAGGGATCTCGCCATAGGGCGTGATGTGGTTCGGGTTGACCATCGCCAGGTCCAGGCCGGCCTCGACGCAGTGGTGCAGGAAGGTCGAGTTGATGACTGCGCGGGCAGGCTGGCCCACGCCGAAGGACACGTTCGACACGCCCAGCGAGGTCTTGACCTCGGGGAGCTCCTTCTTCAGCAGCCGGATGCCCTCGATGGTCTCGACGGCCGAGGGCCGCCATTCCTCGTCACCCGTGGTGAGGGTGAAGGTGAGCAGGTCAAAAATCAGCAGCTGGGGGTCCAGCCCGTGCTCGTCGCAGGCGATCTCCTTGATTCGCTTGGCGATCTCGAGCTTGCGCTCGGCGGTCTTCGCCATGCCGACCTCGTCGATGGTCAGGGCGATGAGGGCCGCGCCGTGGGCGATCGCCAGCGGGATGACCTTGTCGGCCTTGTCGCGACCGGCCTCGAGGTTGATCGAGTTGACGATGGCGCGGCCCGGGGTCTGCTCCAGCGCGGCCTTGATCACGTCGGGCTCGGTCGAGTCGATCTGCAGCGGCGCGGGCTGGGCCAGCGACACCCGCTTGGCCACCTGAGCCATCTGCACGTCCTCGTCCTGGCGCTCGGTGAGCGCCACGCAGAGGTCCAGCACATGGGCGCCGCCGGTGACCTGGTCCTCGGCGATCTGCACGATTCCGTCGTAGTCGTCGGCCAGGAGCAGCTCCTTGGCCTTGCGCGATCCTTGGGAGTTCACGCGCTCGCCGACCAGCGTGGGAGCGGGCTCCTGGGCCAGCGGGGTGGCGGTCATCATGCTTGAGACCAGCGGCGGCCCGGCAGCCGGTCGCGTGCCGGCCTTGCGCCCGCCGACCTTCTCGACGATTGCCGCGATGTGCTCGGGCGTGGTGCCGCAGCAGCCGCCGACGATGCCCACGCCATAGCGCTCGACGAAGTCCTTAAGCGTCTCGGACAGCGGCCCGGGCTCCTCGGGGAAGATCGTCTCGCCATCGGGGCCCTGAAGCGGCAGGCCCGCGTTGGGGATGCAGTGCACCGGCAGTGGCGAGTTCTCGCCCAGGAACCGGATGGCATCGCGCATATCCTCGGGGCCGGTCGAGCAGTTCAGGCCGATGACCTGGATGTCGAGGGCCGCGAGAGTGGTGAGCACTGCCTGGATGTCGGTGCCAAGGAGCATCTTGCCGCCGTTGGGCAGCAGGGACACCGAGCACTGGATAGGGAGGGTCCGGCCCTCGGCCTTGAACGCGGCGCGGGCGCCGAACACGGCCGCCTTGACCTCCAGGATGTCCTGGGCGGTCTCGATGATGATCAGGTCGGAGCCGCCGCGGACCAGGCCGGTGGCCTGCTCGGTGAAGACCTCGACCAGCTCGCCGAAGGTGATCTTGCCCAGCGTCGGGTCGTCGCTGGCGGGCAGGTGCCCGGTGGGGCCGATCGAGCCCGCGACGAAGCGGTTCTCGCCCACGGCCTTGCGGGCGATCTTCGCGGCCTCCACGTTGATCTCCATCGTGTGGTCTTCAAGGCCCCATTCCTCCAGCTTCAGTCGGCTGGCCTGGAAGGTGTCGGTCTCGACCACCTCGGCGCCGGCTTCGACCATGGAGGTGTGCACGCCCTCGATCACGTCGGGGCGGTTGAGGATCAGCGCCTCGTGGCATTTGCCCTGGAGGCCGCCGTAGTCCTCCTGCGTGAGGTCGAACTGCTCGAGCGTTGCGCCCATGCCGCCGTCGAACACGACGACGCGCTCGTTGACCGCCCGTATGAAATCCCGCTCGTGCTGACTCACTGATTACCTCCATCGATCCCGGCTGTCGCACCGTGCCGTGCTCCGGGGAGCGTGGTCGGTTGCGGCGGCTTCGCTGGGCCGGGTCCCTGGGCCGCTCTAGATGGCTACAGAACAAGGATAGCTGGTCGCGATTCCGGCTTGACGTAGCGGGCTTCCCCGGGGTTGAATAGGTGGCCTCATGCCGGGGCGAGTACTTCTGGGAGTGATCGCCGCGGCGGCGCTCTCGCTTGCAGCGGCACCAACGGCAACCGCCGAGCGCGCGGTCGCGCTGCGGTACTACACCACGCTCGTCGAATTCGACACCGCGACGCCTGACTTCTATGTCGAGCACCCGATAACCGGAGTGGGCGCCGGCGAGCAGCTCCAGAGCATCGCCTACCGGCCCTCCGACGGGCGCGTCTACGGGGTCTCGGCGCAGGGCGGCAACATACACCGCCTTTACACCCTCGATCCCAACACGGGGGCGGCAACCCTGGTCGGCCCGGCGGCCGGGGCGGATTTCACCGCGGTCGAGGCGACCGACTTCGATCCGGTCGCCGATGTGCTCCGGGTCACCGACGCCTTTTTCGGTGTGCTGCCCGAGAACGGCCGGATCGACCCGGCGACCGGCGCGCGTCTCGATGTTCCGAATGACACGGACCTGTCCGCCAGATTCATCGAGGGCATCGCCTACGCCCCTGGGTCTGCTCCGGGCCTCACGACGCTGTACGCGATCAAGTCCGACCCGTCTCCGACGTTCGGCACCATCGGCGCTGCAGACAGCACCCCGTCGTCACCCACCGGCCCGAACGGCGGCGTCTACACGCCGCTGGGGCCACTCGGAGCGGCTTCCGACAACCGGGCCCCGTTCGACATCTCTGCGCAGACGGGAATCGGCTACGCCGTTCTGGTCAACAACACCAACATCGGCTTCTACCGGATCAACCCGGCCGCCGCCCCCGGTCCCGTCGCCACCCTGATCGGGCATGCTGGTTTCGCGCATGACTTCGTAGTTCGCGGCCTGGCGATCCTGCCGGGCGACGGGCCCAAGCCGCCGCCGCCGCCGCCCACCTGCGGCCGGTCGTCCGCCACGATCACCGGAACGGATGCCTCGGAGACGATCAAGGGCACCAAGGGAAGTGACGTGATCGCCGGACTGGGAGGCAACGACAAGATCATCGCCGGGAACGGCAACGACACCGTCTGCGGCGGCGACGGAAACGACAAGATCAACGGCGGTGCCGGCATCGACAGGCTCTCCGGCGGTGCCGGCAAGGACAAGCTGAACGGCTCCGGCGGCAAGCCCGACGTCTGCTACGGCGATGCCGGCAAGGACAAGAGCTCGGGCTCCTGCGAGAAGGTGCGGTCCGCCTAGCGCCTGACGGCGCCCGCCAGAGCCTCGGCGGCGGCCAGCACTGCGGCGCGGGCGTCCTCGGGCTCGATCACGGCGGCGTCGCCGGCTTCCTTGAGGATCTCCTTGGCCAGCCAGTCGTTGCCGGCGAAGTGGAGCTCGACGATCACCGATCCGTCCTTGAGCTCCTGCACCACCCGCCGGTCCTCGCGGGCCCAGCGGGCGCGCTCGGGAGCCATCCAGACGCGAGCCGGCCGTGACGCGGGGACCTCGCCGGTCTTGGGCCAGCCGCGCACGTCGGGCTGTACGTCGGGCCGTGCCTCGAAGGCGCGGTCGGTGACGCGCGCCTCGCGGATGCGGTCCAGGCGGAAGCTGCGCGGGGCATCGGGGCCGAGGTCGAAGCAGTGGACGTACCAGCCCTCCTGGCCGTTGAGCAGCTGGTAGGGCTCGATGGTGCGGGTCACGAACTCGTCCTCGTTCTCCTTGTAATAGTCGAGCTCGAGGATCCGGTTTGACGCGATGGCCTCGGACACCACCCGGGCGATCCCGGAGTCGTCGCCCTTGGCGGTCGTGATCTGCAGGCCGTCGGTGGCGGGGTCCTGGCCCAGGGCGGTGACGATCTTCTCGCGCACCGACGCGAGCGAGCCCTCGGGCAGGTGCTCGCCCAGAAGGTCGATCGCCGCGATCAGGGCCTTGGCCTCGAGCGGGAGCAGGCGCGCGGGCTTGGCGAAGTTGTCGCCATAGGGCTCCGGGTCGACCTCGACGGTGTCCCCGTGCACCTCGGCGTACAGCACATAGCTGCCGCCCCCGAAGTTCACGACGTTGAGCACGTCGATGTCCTCGCGCAACTCCTCCTCGGTGACGTGGAGGTTGCCGCACAGCTGGCCCACGTCGAGCTTGTCGCCCTTGCGCGCGGCCTCGATGAGGATGCCGGCGAGCGTGACCAGGCGGGCGAAGCGCTCGGGGCGGATCCCGGCGTCCTCACCACGGGACTCCGGCTCACGCTCCCGAGCCGGGGCCTTGGCCTTGGCCGGCGCGGACAGCTCGAACTCCCCGCTGTGGCGTTCCACGATCAGGCGCTCCCGATCCTCCGCCTCCTTGACGAGCTCCTCGGGGCCGAGCACCCGGGCGCGGTCGCCCAAGCCGAGGACCCACGAAACGAGCTGGCGGGGGTTGGCGTACTCGGTCTCGAAGATCACGCCGTCGCCGGGGGCATCGTCGCTGTCGGCGGCGGGGGTCAGGGTGCCCGCGTGGCCGAAGTGCCGCTCCGCCAGCCAGGCGATGCGATCCGAGATCCATACCCGCGCGGTTCCCTGGGCGTCACCGAGCTGCCAGTCGGTGCGCGAGGCGTAGATCCGCGGGTCGAACTCCTCGGGCCGGCTGAAGTCGTGCTCGGCCTTGGATGAGTAGCCGACCTTTCCGCGGATCCGCGAGAGGCGGAACACGCGGATGTCCTTGCGCTCGTGGGAGTGGCCCACGAGATAGAACTGCCCGCCGCGGTAGAGCAGGTGGTACGGGTCGACCTTGCGCTTCTCCTGCGCGTCGCGCCCGATCGTGTAGTACTCGAAGACGATGGTCTTGCGCCGGAAGATGGCGGTCTCGACCTTGGACAGGCGCTGCGAGAGGTCGCGTCCGCCCGCGCCGGCCGTCACGGCCAGCGCCACCGTCCGGTTCTCGGGCGCGTCCAGCGGTGAGGGCTTGCCCCAGGAGAGCTGCTGAAGCGCCAGGCGCAGCGGCTCGGCGTAGGCGAACTCGCCGCCCAGCAGTGTGAGCGAGGTGCGCAGCGCGCCCAGCTCCTGATCGGTGAACTCGATCGCGGGCAGGTAGAAGTTCTCCGGCGGCAGTGTGTAGCTCTCGGCCTCGTAGCCTCCGTCGGCGGGCTTGTCGACCTTGAGGTCGATGCCCAGCGACTCGAGCTCGGCGCGGTCGGCGTAGAAGCGCCGCGCGAAGGCGTCGTCGTTCATCCCGGAGTAGCCCTCGACCTCCTGCTTGATCTCCAGAGCGGTGAGCGGACGCCGCTCCGCCATGAGGTACGAGATCAGCGAGAGCTGACGGATGAGCTTTTCGGTGTCCTTGGCCACTACGTCTGAGGATACGAGGCCGGGGCCGCCGGCCCCAGGTGCATTCCCGCTATTTGCGGAGCCGCATCGCGATCAGCGGAGGAGGTGGTCCATGAAGGCGTTCGTAAAGACCCTGTGCGGGTCGAGCCGGTCGAACGTCTTGACCGCCCAGTCCCAGTCGTCGTCGGGCCCCCGCCCGGCCCGGTAGGCGTTCGGGATCACGTGACGCAGCATCCGCCGATCGGCCCACGTCGAGGTGCCCGAATAGGCCCAGCCCTTGGACCATTCTGGCCTGACGATCCCCTTGTTGCCGTTTTGCGTGCGGAACACCCACTGCTCGATCCGGCGGAGGAACTCGGGCGCCCCGGGCGTGCCGGCGAAGGTGAGGGTGTTGAGCCAGATCGCGGTGTTCCACTCGGGATGATCGGGGTGGGGCCTGACCGCGGAGAGCACCGGGGACTCCGCACCCTCTGCGCCGCTGTCGGCGGGATGGTCAAGACCGCAGCAGCGAAGCTCGATGGGACCGTTCAGCGGGTAGAGGCCGCGCTCCTCGAATTCGCCCACCAACCCGTCGACCATGTCGAAGAAGGCGCTGAGCACCTGCTGGACTCGCCGCCGCTCCGTGATCACCGTGAAGCCCAGTTCGCAGTAGCGAAGCGTCGTGGCGCGGATGTAGCGGGTCACGTCGTTGGCGGCTCCCCAGATGTCGGCCGAGTTTGTGGCGGCCAGGCCCCCCGCGGCCACGGTGTACATGACCCGCCCGAACTCGGGAGTCATCCAGCTGTCCCCGGCGACTATGCGGCCCGCGGGGTTGGTCACCTCGGGCGGGACCGAGTCGGAGAACGGGTAGTTGTACGGGCCGGTCACCACTCGCGCGGACTTCGGCTTCTTGGGGGCCAGGCTCCAGACCTTGAGCCACGGGCTGTCCGTATGCGGAAAGAGGATGGCCTCGACACGACCCGTCTCCTCGACGAAGTCGGCGAAGCGATCCGGGCCGTGGCCTCCCGGCGGGGCGAAGAGGCGGCCGTTCGGGATGTCGACACTGCTGACGCAGCGCATGGTCTGCGCCGGCCCCACCCGCAGGGTGGCCTCGGTGATGAAGACCCGCCCGAGGTTCACGAGCAAGGCCTTGCAGTCCGGGTGGTCGCGGTGGAAGGTCCTGACCTTGTAGCGCTTGTGCTTTCGGTCCCAGACCACGGCGTCGATCGAGAGCACCAGGTTGCTCAGCGATCCGTAGGTGTGTCCGGCCGCGCGATGCTCTCCGTGAGCGGGCAACGATGCCCCGTGAGCGTCGATGGCGAGCATCCCGCCCAGCGTGACCGAGCCGACCGCCGGCGTCGCGGCCAGCCCATGTCCGTGCTGGGCAATGACGTCGAGCATGTCGTCAAGGGACGCGCCCGCCTGGGCCCGGACCGCCGCGGGTGAGGACGACGCCATCGTGATCCCGGTCAGGTGCGAGGTGGTGTCCACCAGCACGGTGCGGTCCTGACCGGGCAGGCCTGGTCGCACCGTGAATGGAGACCATCCGTGCATGTGGCCTCTCGGCCTTAGGCGCCAGCCGGCCTTATGGGCCCAGTTAGCCAGGCGCACCACGTCGTCCGCGGTCCGTGGTGCACAGGTCCAGAGGTCGTCGACGATGATCTCGAGGGCCCAGTTCTCGAAGGCCTGCCGGTAGAGGCTGATTCCGGCGGGGAACCCAGGTGGCGCGCCGGAAGCGCCTTCGGCCGCTTTCAGCTGGAAGACGGGGGACCACAGCAATCCAGCGCCGGCCGCGGCAGAGCCCGCGAGAAAACGACGACGCGTGGTGCGCCCGGCACTCCGGCCCTGCCCGGCCCCCGCCATGTGCGGAGACTACTTAGGCCTCAGGCGACCTGGGGGAAATACGCAGAGCCGGAGAGTGCGCGGTCGAAGCTCGACCACTTCTCGCCCTGCTGAAGGCTCTTCTCGATGCGGTCGAAGCTCCCGAGCGTCCCGCCCAGGTTGTCGATCATGTGCACGAGGGTGGCCTCGCGCGTGCACGGGAGCACCGGGCTGCCGTGCTCGAGCTTGCCGTGGTGGGAAAGGATGATGTGGAGCACCGCCTCGGCGGTCTCCGTCGAGAAGCCGGGGATCTCCTCGATCTCGCGGCGCACGCGGTAGTAGCCGAGCGGGATCTCGCCCTGGAGCTTGCCCAGGTCGGTCATCTCGATCGTGCTGCCCTCCATCGAATAGGCCTCGATCTTGCCGATGTCATGGAGCAGCGCGCCGGTGACGGCGACGTCGCGATTGATCCCGGGGAAGGTCGCAGCCAGGGCGCTGACGCCCTGCGCCACCGAGAGGCTGTGCTCCATGAGCCCGTGCCTGTAGGCCTGGTGGTAGTACTTGGCCGCCGGCGCCTGGCGCCAGCGCTCCCAGATCTCCGAGTCCTCTCCGAACACCCGGTCGAGCAGTGCGACCAGATCCGGGTCACGAACCGTGGCGACCAACGACTGCAGGTCGGCG
>JAXDIE010000092.1:0-2578 GCA_034664165.1 Thermoleophilaceae bacterium
CGGTCGATCCGGCGTAGGTCGAGCTGCAGGAAACCCAGCTGGAGCGCCTCGACCTCGGGCGGCTGCTCTTCCGCCTGCATCACGATCTCGCGGGCCACGGCCATCAGCTCGGGGTCGTCCTCGGGCAGGCCCGTGAGCGGACTGTCCAGGTGAGCGGCCAGGTGAACCCTGAAACGGCGCAGGGCCCCGGAGGAAAAGTGATCATCGTTCAGGCGGTCCAGGAACGGCTGGGCTGCCGCCCCGTGCTTCACGCACATGGCCAGGAACTCGTGCTCTGCCCGCACGAGACGGTCGATCGATGAGATGAGCGCGGCGCCGGTGTCGGGCCGTGGCGGCCGTGACCCGTTTGGGGGGTTGCGGCGGGGCTCCTCCTTGAGCGCGGTGAGGATCACGTGGTCCGGCACGTTCAGCCGATCTCCCACGAGCCGCACCATCTCGATCCGCATTGGACCCTCGGGCACGCCCTGCACCAGCGGCCGCACGTCATCGAGCGCGTTGGCGCGGCCGAGCGTGGTCGAAAGATCGGCGGCCACCAGCGCGCGGCGCACGGCGAACTCCGGGACCGACATGGCGTTGTCGATCAGGGGCTGGAAGGCCTCCAGCCCCCCGTCGGCGATGATCTCCGCCGGGTCCTTGCCCTCGGGCATCCCGATCACCCGCAGGGCCACATCCCGCGTCTCGGCCATCCGCGCGGCCTTGAGCATCGCCTCCTGCCCCGCCCGATCCGCGTCGAGCGCCAGGTAGACGGTCGTGGCCACTCGGGCCAGCTCGGCCATCTGCTCCTCGGTCAGCGAGGTACCCATGATGGCCACGGCCTCCGGCAGCCCGGCCTGCTGCAGCGCCAGAACATCCGTATAGCCCTCGACCACGATCACCCGCCCCGCCTTGGCGGCAGCGGTACGGGCCAGGTGGATCCCGAAAAGAACCCGGCTCTTGTGGAAGATCCCCGTCTCCGCCGTATTGAGGTACTTGGGTCCCTCGCGCCGGTCGCCGGGCTCCTTCATCGAACGGGCGCCAAAGCCCAGGACCCGCCCGCGATTGTCGGCCAGCGGGAACATGATGCGGCCGCGGAAGCGGTCGTAGAACTTGCCCTGCTGGCTGCGCTGCCCCAGGCCGGTGCTGTACAGGTCCTCCTCCGTGTACCCATCCCGCCGCGCCGCCAGCAACACCTTGTCCCAGGCACTCGGACTGAAGCCGACGCGGTAGGCCTTCAGCACGTCGTCGCCCAGTCCCCTGGCCGCCATGTACGCGCGCGCCTCAGCCGCCTCCTGTGCCTCCCAGAAGTAGCGCTCGTAGAACTGCGTGGTCCGCTCCAGCAGCCGGATTCGGTGTTCGAACACCCGCCGCTTGGCCTCCTCCTCGGGATCCTCGTTCTCCTTCTTGAGCTCTACCCCGTAGCGATCCGCCAGCATCTCCACGGCCTCGCGGAAGTCCATCGCCTCGGTCTTCTGGACAAAGCCGATGGCATCCCCCGACTCATGACACCCGAAGCAGTAGAAGAGGTTGAGCTCTGGATTGACCGAGAACGAGGGCGTCCGCTCGTCGTGGAAGGGACAGAGGCCCTGATAGCGGCCGCCGGCCCGCCGCAGCTCCGTGCGCGCGCCCACCACCTCCGTGATGTCGATCGCCTGCTTGAGGCGGTCGATCGAGTCCTGCGTGTAGAGCGCCACTCAGAAACCCTGCGGCACCGACATCGCCTCGAAGACCTTGATGGCGTAGCGGTCGGTCATCCCGGCTATGTAATCGATCACGCGGTCCGCGTCCGACGCGTCCGGCACAACCGGCGGCGGCGGGTCATCCACGAGCTGCTGAAAGAGCGCGGTGAGCATCCTGTCGATTCTGACCTGCTCGCTCTGCGCAGCGGGCGCGAGGTACACGCGATCGAACATGAATTTGCGCAAACGGAGCATTGCTCGGCCGATCTCCTCGCTCTGCTCGATCGCCCCGGCGCCATCTGACCGCTCAACCAGGTCGCGCACCAGGGTGTCGATCCGCTCGGCGCCGGTGTCGCCCAGTACCCCGATCTCATCAGCCGGCAGATCCTGACGCTGTAACGCGCCCGCCCGGATCGCATCGTCGATGTCGTGGTTGATGTAGGCGATCCGGTCAACCAGCCTGACCACCCCGCCCTCCAGTGTTGCCGGCGTGCCCGACCCGCGGTGGTTCAGGATGCCGTCCCGCACCTGCTCGGTCAGGTTCAGCCCGTGGCCGTCGCGCTCCAGGCGCTCGACCACGCGCAGCGAGTGATGGTTGTGCTGGAAACGGAGCCCATAGCGATCCTGGACACAGCGGTCCAGGATGTTCTCGCCTATATGGCCGAAGGGCGGGTGCCCCAGGTCGTGCCCGAGCCCGATGGCCTCCGTCAGGTCCTCGTTGAGCCCTAGCGCCCTGGCCACGGTCCGCGCGATCCCACACGTCTCGAGAGTGTGCGTGAGGCGGGTCCGGTAGTGGTCGCCCTCCGGCGCGATGAACACCTGCGTCTTGTGCTTGAGCCGCCGGAACGCCTTGGAGTGGACGATCCGGTCGCGATCCCGCTGAAACGGGGTCCTGACCGGTGAATCGTCCTCCTCGACCACCC
>JAXDIE010000114.1:0-4608 GCA_034664165.1 Thermoleophilaceae bacterium
CGAGATCCGGGGCCACCGGCGCACGTACATCGGCGCCCTCCCCGGCCGCGTCATCCAGAACATCAAGACGGCGGGCTCCAACAACCCGGTCTTCATGCTCGACGAGGTCGACAAGATCGGCATGGACTTCCGCGGCGATCCGAGCTCGGCCCTCCTCGAGGTGCTGGACCCCGAGCAGAACAACAGCTTCCAGGACAACTACCTGGAGGTGCCCTTCGACCTCTCGAAGGTGCTGTTCATCGCCACGGCCAACCTGCTCGATCCCATCCCGGCGCCGCTGCGCGACCGGATGGAGGTCATCCCGCTGCCGGGCTACACCCAGCAGGAGAAGATCGAGATCGCGAAGCGCTTCCTCGTGCCGAAGCAGATGGAGCTCCACGGCCTCAAGCCGAAGCACATCGAGATCACCGAGGAGGCCCTCGTCAGCCTCGTGCAGGCCTACACCAAGGAGGCCGGCGTCCGCAACATCGAGCGAGAGATCGCTGGGGTGATGCGGAAGGTCGCGCGCACCGTGGCCGAGGGCCGCAAGCGCAAGACCGTGGTCGACGGCAAGAAGCTGCTCGAGTACCTCGGCCCGCCGCGCTATGAGTACGGCGAGCTCGAGACCGAGGACCAGACGGGTGCCGCGACGGGTCTCGTGGTCACCGAGGTCGGTGGCGACGTGATTGCGATCGAGGTCACCAAGATGGAAGGCAAGGAGGACTTCATCCTCACCGGCCAGCTCGGCGAGGTGATGCGGGAGTCCGCCCGTGCGGGCCTGTCGTGGATCCGGGCGCATGCGTCCGAGCTCGGCATCACGCGCGAGACGTTCGAGAAGAACACCCTGCACATCCACGTGCCGGCCGGCGGCATCCCCAAGGACGGCCCGTCGGCGGGCATCACGATGGCCACCGCCATGGTGAGCGCCCTCACCGGCATCCCCGTCCGGCGGGACCTGGCCATGACCGGGGAGATCACCCTCCGGGGGCGCGTGCTCCCGATCGGTGGCCTGAAGAGCAAGATCCTCGCCGCGCACCTCTCGGGCGCACGGATGGTCATGCTCCCGGCGAAGAACGAGAAGGACCTGCGCGACATCCCGGAGGAGATCCGGAAGCAGATCAAGCTCGTCCTCGTAGACTCCATGGACCAGGTGCTGGCCACGGCCCTCCGGCGCAAGCCGGCGGCCCTCCAGGCACCGCCCGCCGAGGTGATCAACCGCGGCGACGAGCTGAGCGATCGGCCCGCCGCTCCGGACAAGGTTCGGCGGGGGTTCCCAACGCAGGAGCAACCACCGGCCGTCGCAAGGCCGGGTTCGCCCAACCACTGAGCCAGCTGGGGCCCGTCGACGAAGCGTCGGCGGGCCTCTTTGCTGTAACCGGGATCGCCGCGACGCACGGCGGGACTCAGGGACCATGGAGCGCAGCCGCCGTCAAGGGCGGCCCGGCGAAGGAAGAGATTTGGAATATCGGGACTACTACGCCACCCTCGGCGTACCGCGAACCGCCACCCAGGCGGAAATCAAGAAGGCCTTCCGCAAGCTCGCTCGGAAGCACCACCCGGACGTCAACAAGTCGGAGCCGGCCGCGGAGGCGCGCTTCAAGGAGGTCAGCGAGGCCAACGAGGTCCTCTCCGACCCGGAGAAGCGGAAGCTCTACGTCGAGCTCGGCGCGGACTGGGAGGCCTACTCGCGGGCTGGCGCCGGTGCGGGCGCGCAGGGGGCGGGCGGCGCGCGGGGCAACCCATACGCGGGTTTCTCCGGCCGGCCGGCGGGGGGAAGCGGCGGTCCCGAGGGGATCCGCTTCGAGTTCCACGGCAACCGCGAGGACATGGACGGATTCAGCGACTTCTTCCAGACCTTCTTCGGTGGCGGCGGCATGGGCTCCGCGTTCGGAGGTGCACGGGCGGGCGATGGCTCGTCGCGCGGCGCAACCGGCGCCAGGCGCGCGGCCCGGGCGTCCACGAGTGGCATCGACCTCGATGAGCTGTTCCAGGGCCTCGGCGGGACCGCCTCGCGCAGCGGGGGCTTCTCTGCCGGCACCGGCGCGGGCGCCGGGATCTCGGATTCGGACCTCTTCGGGGGTGCCGGCCAGGCTCGGCCGCGGTCGCGCGACGCGGAGGCGGAGGTCGAGGTCACGCTCGAGGAGGTCGCCCGAGGCACCGAACGCCTCGTCCAGGTCGGCGACCGCAGGCTCGAGGTCAAGATCCCCAAGGGCGTCGAGGACGGCCGGCGGATCCGTCTCTCCAGGACCGCAGGCTCCGGACCGGACGCGGGCAACGTCTACCTGGCGGTGCGAGTGCTCCCGCACCCCGTCTTCACGCGGAACGGCGCCGACCTGACGCGCGAGCTGCCGGTCACGCTCGGTGAGGCACTCCTCGGCGGCGAGGTGCCGGTCGAGACACTGACCGGACGGGTGATGCTCCGCATCCCACCGGAGACGCAGACCGGCCGGACGTTCCGGCTCGCGCGTCAGGGACTGCCGCGCTTCAAGTCCGACGAGCGGGGCGATCTCTACGTTCGGACGCGGGTCGTCCTGCCGACCGGCCTCGACGAGGAGGCCAAGCGGCTCGCCCGGGAGTTCGTTGACTACGTCAGGCAGCCCGATCCACGCGCCGGCTCCCAAGCCGGGACCGATCGGCCAAGACCCGCAGCCCGGGAGAGCACGTGATGAAGCTCGATCGATACACCGAGAAAGCGCAGGAGGCGATCATCGCCGCCCAGCGGCTGGCGACCGAGGCAGACAGCCCCGTCCTGGACGCCGAGCACATCCTCGCCGCCCTCCTCCAGGACCCCGACGGCATCCCGGCCGTGACGCTGCGCCAGCTGGGCGCGGATGCGGCCGGCCTTGCCATGGAGCTCGGTGCCGCCCTCTCGGGCCGTGCCCGCGTGCGCGGCGGCAGCCTCTCGATCGATCCGCGGGCGCGCCAGCTCCTCGAGCGCGCCGAGGATGAGGCCAGGCGGCTGAAGGACGAGTACGTCTCGACCGAGCACCTGCTGCTCGCAGCGTCGCAGAGCGGCGGCGACGCGCAGCGCCTCCTCGAGGCCGTCGGCGCGAGCCACGAGCAGCTGCTCCAGGCACTCCAGTCGGTGCGCGGCGGGCAGCGTGTCACCTCCCAGAACCCCGAATCCACGTACCAGTCGCTCGAGAAGTACGGCCGCGACCTCACGACGGATGCGCGCGCAGGCAAGCTGGATCCGGTCATCGGCCGGGACGAGGAGATCCGGCGGGTCATCCAGATCCTCTCGCGGCGCACCAAGAACAACCCCGTGCTGATCGGCGAGCCGGGCGTCGGCAAGACCGCCGTCGTCGAGGGGCTGGCGCAGCGGATCGTCCGTGGCGACGTGCCCGAGGGGCTCAAGGAGAAGCGGGTCGTGGCGCTGGACCTGGGCGCCCTCATCGCCGGCGCGAAGTTCCGCGGTGAGTTCGAGGAGCGCCTCAAGGCGGTGCTCAAGGAGATCAAGGACTCCGAGGGCCAGATCGTCCTGTTCATCGACGAGCTGCACACGGTCGTGGGCGCCGGCGCGGCCGAGGGGTCCAGGGACGCCTCCAACCTGCTCAAGCCGATGCTGGCGCGCGGCGAGCTGCACACCATCGGCGCGACCACCCTGAACGAGTACCGCAAGTACATCGAGAAGGACGCCGCGCTCGAGCGGCGCTTCCAGCCGGTGTACGTGGATCAGCCGTCGGTCGAGGAGACGATCTCGATCCTGCGCGGGTTGCGCGAGCGCTACGAGGTCCATCACGGCGTGCGCATCACGGACTCCGCCCTGGTGGCGGCCGCGGTGCTCTCCAACCGCTACATCACCGAGCGATTCCTGCCCGACAAGGCCATCGACCTGGTGGACGAATCCGCCAGCCGGCTGCGCATGGAGATGGACTCCATGCCGACCGAGCTGGACGAGCTGGAGCGACGCCGCATCCAGCTGGAGATCGAGCGCGAGGCCCTCCGCAAGGAGAAGGACGCGGCCTCCAAGGCCCGCCTCGAGGCGCTCGAGCGGGAGCTCGCGGACATCGGCGAGCGAGCCGGGGCCCTGAAGAGCCAGTGGGAGCAGGAGAAGGGCGCCATCCAGGCGCTGCGGCAGACCAAGACCGAGCAGGAGCAGACCCAGCACGAGATCGAAGCGGCGGAGCGGAGCGCCGACTACGGCCGCGCCGCCGAGCTCAAGTACGGCCGCCAGGTGGAGCTCCAGAACCGGCAGCGAGAGCAGGAGGCCGCGCTCGCGAACAACGAGGGCGGCGCCAGCCGGCTGCTGAAGGAAGAGGTGGACGCGGACGACATCGCCCGGATCGTGGCGACGTGGACGGGGATCCCGGTCACGCGGCTCCTCGAGGGCGAGCAGGCCAAGCTGATCCAGATGGAGGACCGCCTCCACCAGCGGGTCGTCGGCCAGGACGAGGCCATCCAGGCGGTCTCGGACGCGGTGCGGCGGGCACGTGCCGGGCTCAAGGACCCCAAGCGGCCGATCGGCTCGTTCATCTTCCTGGGCCCGACGGGCGTCGGGAAGACCGAGCTCGCCCGCGCGCTGGCGGAGTTCCTGTTCGACGACGACTCGGCCATGACCCGCATCGACATGAGCGAGTACATGGAGAAATACTCCGTCTCACGCCTGATCGGCGCCCCTCCGGGGTA
>JAXDIE010000118.1:0-39493 GCA_034664165.1 Thermoleophilaceae bacterium
GCTTCGGCCTCGTCCTGCCCGATGAGGACGACGGCCCGCTCGGAGTCGGCCAGCCAGCCGAGTCGCGAGCCGAATCCGGGCTTGTGTACCGGGATGCAGATGGCGCCCGGCACGTGGCCCTCGCCGAACTCGGCCTCGCCGCGGACGTCGACGACGAGCGCCCCGGCGGCCTGCCGCGCGGCAAGCTCGCGCGGGGAAACCGCCTGGGGCGCCGCCGGTTCCTGCCGGAGCGGCCCGCGGTTCACCGCGACCACCGCGTGGTGGTTGGGCGGGCGCGGGGGTATGCCGGCAAGTGAGCGCTCGACGAAGCGGTCCTGGTCGAGCTCGGTGAGCATCGGGTTGTGCAGGCGCTCGTAGCCGATGGTCGAGCAGACCTTCATGTCCATCCCGGGCCCGCCGCACAGCGAGCCGCCGAGGTGCCCCGGCCAGACCTCCGTGGCGTCGGGCAGGGTCAGTAGGCCCTTGTGGAGGGTGTTGAAGAGCAGGCGCGCGCCGTCCTCGGCCTCGATTGCCAGGTCGGGCCGCGCAACGTCACCCACGAAGAGCGTGTCGCCGGTCAGGACAGCCCAGGGCTCCTGGCCGCGCGCGGTGTCGGTCAGCGCGAAGGATGTGTGCTCCGGGCGGTGCCCGGGCGTGTGGATCGCCCGGACGACGAGCGAGCCGAGGGCCCATTCGGCAGCGTCGGCGAACGGCTCGTGCTCATACTCGGTGCCCGCGTCCTCGTGCACGTGGATCACGGCACCGGTCGCGGCGTGGAGCCGGGCGTGCCCGGAAACGTGATCGGCGTGGTTGTGTGTCTCGAAGACGTGTGTGATCTCGACGCCGAGGTAGCGAGCCAGCTCCAGGTAGGCGTCGATGTCGAGCTTGGGGTCGACAACTGCAGCCACCCCGGCGCCGCGATCGCCGACGAAGTAGGACGCGCAGCCCAGGTCGTCGTGGATGAACTGGCGGAAGATCATGACTTGCGAAGGAGCACGCGCCAGGTGCCCTTCTCTTCGGCGACCGAGATCAGCTCGTGCCCGGCCGCAGTGCTCCATTCGCGCACGTCGGTCCCGATCGCGGAGTCGCTGGCCAGGACCTCGAGTACGGCTCCTGCGTGGAGAGTCTTCATCGCCTTGGCCGCGCGGACCACGGGCATGGGGGAGATGGTCCCGCGCACGTCGAGCGTCTGGTCCGGAATGACTTCGGTCATTGCGCTATTTCCTTGAATTGGGGTGGGCACGGGGACAATCTCCATCTTTCAAGTCTACAAAGTTTAGTAAGCTTCCGGACAGTGGACGGATGAAGGGGTCCGTCCAGCCCTTCGGCTAGATTGTCTGTATTATCTACTGAAGAACTTGAGAACTTCGAAACGGGAGACGCAACCAAATGTCCATCCAGGCAGCAGCAGTGCAGCAGCCCGACAACGCGGCCCACGGCCACCTGTCGGCGGTCCCCGCGGCCGCACCGGCAGTGCTGGTCTTCTCGGACCGCGAGCTCGTGGCGGCGGGCCTTGCGCGCATGGCCCGCTACGAGGCCGGTGCCACCACCAGGACCGTCTCGCGGGCGCGCATGCTCGCGACGATGCTCCCGGGGGCCGCGGCCGCGATCATCGACCTGGGTGCCGAGGGCGCCGGTGAAGCCGCGGCGCTCGTATCGGACTCCGAAGCCTCGCTCCTGCTCGTGACAGCCACGGCGGGGGCCGCCGTGCCCAAGGGCCTGCTCTGGGCGGCCGACGCCGTGCTCGTTGCCGACCAGCTCGACCAGCGCACGCTGGGCTTCGCGCTCAACGCGACCAGCCAGGGCATGCGGATAGTCCCCCGCGACCTGGGCGAGCCGCTGCCCGCCACTTCCGAGGATCGCCGACCCGGCGAGCGCGCAATCCACGTGCTGTCGGCGCTGGCCGAGGGAAAGCGCGACGGCGAGATCGCCCTGGATCTGGGTATCACCGAGGCCGCTGCACGCAAGGTCGCGCAGCGCGCTGTCCAGGCGATCGGCGCCAGGACGCGCTGCCAGGCCGTGGCGATGGCCGTAGGGGCTGGCTGGGTTGCATAGGCCGGCTGAAGAGAACGTCGTGCCCCTTCCCATCCGCGGCGTGCGGACAGGCGAGCGGGACGTGGTCCTGGTGGTCAGCTCTCAGCCGCTGGTGGCCGCCGGCCTGGCGGAGCTGGTCGAGCGCGGCCTCGGCGCCGCACCGGTCGTCTCCACCGTTGTTCCCGGCCCGGCGGCCCTCTCCCTCAGGGGCGGCGGCTCCCCGCGCGCGATCATCGTGGCGCCCGGGCCGGGGGAGAACGCCCTTGACCTCGTCACCCGCGCGCACCAGACGCACGAGGTGCCCGTGCTGTGCGCCCTCGCGTGCGAGGACCGCGACGAGATCCGCCGCACCCTGGCCGCCGGGGCCGATGGCTATCTGATCATCGAGCTCACCGGCCCGGAGGACCTGCGGGACACCCTGGAGGCGGTCGAGGCCGGGACGCGCGTCGTGCCCGTGGAACTCAGCCGGATCGCTAGTAGGCGAACCTCACATCTCACGCCCCGCGGCGCCGAGGTGCTTGGGCACCTGGCCCAGGGCCTTCATGACGAGGAGATCGCAGACGCCATGGGAATCAGCATCAACTCCGTGCGCAAGCACGTGCAGGCGACCAACGAGCGCATGGGCGCGCGCAGCCGGACCGGAGCAGTGGCGGCCGCTGTCCGGGCCGGTCTCATCGGCGTCCTCGTGATGGGCGCTCTCGCGGGCTGTGGCTCGGGCGCGTCGTCTGACACGGCGGCACAGACGCGCTCTACCTCCGCGGCGAATACCCCGCCCCCCACCGACGCCCCGTCGTCGGTTTCCAAGAAGCCGCTCCCCGCCGGGGACGAAGGCCAGATCACCAAGACGATCCAGGCCTTCTACGCGGCGGCCTCGAGCGGAGACACCAAAACGGCTTGCGCCCAGATGTCCAAGGAGGGCCAGGACGGCTTCCTCAAGGGCGCCGAACAGTCGTACCCGGGCATGGTCCACGCCGACTCGAGCTCCTGCGAGGACGCAATGACATTATTCTCACAGGGGATTCAGGCAAATAGAGATGGGCTTGCCAAGGATGGCGTCCCGGAGGAAAGCAGTGACCTGAGCCGCGTGAACGTGACCGAGATCAAGGTCGACGGTGACACGGCGCAGGCGATTGCCCCGGATCAGGTGATCGGCATCGACCCCAAGTACATCTCGCTGGAGCGGGATGGGGACGGGTGGTTGATCACGGGGTCCACGGGTCTCGACAAGAAGGGCCAGTGACAGTCGTTTCAGGACAGAGCTTGTCCCGTTCCGGGCGGTACGGCCGGGACACCCGTAGTGGGTCTGGGAGGCGCGACCTGACCCGCCTAACTTCACGCGCGACAAACAACGAGCCGGCAGTTGAGGGAAGGCTCGCCGAATCAATACGGAGGTAAGGAATGTTGAGTAAGACCCGAGACCGATGGCGCAGCAGGCGCCGGCGAGTGATCGCCGGTGGCGCTGTCATCGGTTCGACGATTGCGCTCACGGCGGCTCTCGCCGGCGGCGCTTCGGCGGGGATCCTTGACGGAAGCAATGACCTTCCGATCAACCCCGAATGGCTTGCGAACACGATTTCGCGCGCCACGAACATCGGCAACGTCGAGAACAACGTCGTCCCGGGCGCGATTGCGGCCCGCGATGACTCCGTTCAGAACTGCAAGCCGTCCAACGCGCACTACCCCGCCTGCAAGCAGGAGTACGTGGTTGTCTGGGCCGGCAAGCAGAACGCAGGCGACGTGAACAGCGAGGTCATCAGCGCGCTGGCGACCAACGCAACGATCAACCCGCAGGGCCTGGCCGACCAGCTGGACCCGCAGTTCCTGCCGGGCCTTGACGGTTTCGTCGTTCTCGACGCCCGTCGTGAGGACCCGAACGGCAAGCGGAACCCGCTGTATGGCAAGGTCGTGAACTTCGTGCAGATGCCGCTGATCAGCGGCATCGAGTGCGAGCCTCACCACATGCAGTACCAGTGGGAGAACGGCCAGAACATCATGGCCGGGTGTCTCTTCACGGACCTCACGAACGTGATGAACGTGGCCGACATCCCGAACCTGAAGCTGGTCAACACGATTCTCCCGACGGAGAACCCCTTCGGCTCGGTGCCGGACGCGTATGACGCGGTCGTCTCCGACCCGAACCACGACGGAAACCACATCGACGACACGTTCGTCGGCACGTACATGGGTGGCCCCGACTACAACTTCGCGGGCTCCCCTGGTTCCCTGGTCTCCATCAACGGTGAGACCGGCAAGCAGATCGCAGAGACCCGCGCCGGTTCTGAGGGCCAGATCCTCGGGCTGAACGTCGGTGCTCCGAACATCCTGACTTCTCAGGAGTCGGAGGTCTGCAACATCCGTGAGGCGCGGCCGATCGGTTCGTGTGCCAACCCGCACGGAATCCAGGCACGTGAGGATCTCGGCCGTATGGTCACGGCGGACTACGCCGAGCCGCGCGAGATCATCCTGGATCCGGTCAAGACGATCGACAAGTACGCATTCCGTCCGACCGTCAGGGCCTGGGACATCTCGGGTGACCACGCGACTGCACCCGTGCAGACGTCGGTTGCTCGTATGCCCGAGACGTGGCGTGATCCCGAGCAGAGGGCTCACGTGAACATCGGCATCATGGAAGACGCCAAGACCAACGCTCCGAACCCCGCCATCAAGGGGCAGCTGGAGTCGAAGGGCATGTTCTCCGGTTCGATGTGTGGTGGTGGTGTGTTCTTCACCCCCGACATCACGACCCTGAAGCCGAACAGCACGGACCAGTGGAAGCAGGTCTGGGATGACGGCTTCTCGGCTCTGGGCTCAAGCGCATCGTCCGCGGTGGACGGCACGCGTGGCGAGTTCGAGGACGAGCCGGGTGGTTGTGCCGGCGGTGCCTGGCATCAGGTCACCCCGAACAACAAGTACCTGTATCGAAGTGTCCAGGGTCGCGCACCGATCGCGGACAACTACTTCGATCAGGGTGCACAGAAGATGGTCTACTCGATCGACATCAGCCACCTGATCAACGATGGTCAGGACGGCACGATCGACAATTGCGACCTGCTCGCCGACAACGACGACAACGGCGTTCGGGACGGGATTGACATCACCGAGGCGGTGAATGATCTGAAGCCGGTTGGTGACCCCAACAGCGATACGGCCCAGTTCAAGCAGACCAAGCCGAGCCCGGGCACCTGCCCGACGCTCAAGGACGTTCTGATCGTGCATGACCCGACGAATGGCGGCCCTCACTGGGCGGCATTCGACAACCACCAGATCACCGAGAACGGGGATCCGACGAGGCTGTTCTTCACGGACTACTTCGTCTCCCGCTCGGGCGTCGACGGCGACCACCGCGGTTACATGGTCAACATCGACGAGAACGGCAACATGACCTACGACAAGACCTGGCGCGATGAAGCCACTGGTTCCCTGGGGACCAACTTCAACCGCCGGAACTGGCCGGGGTCACCGGATGCGGGCTTCTACAAGCCGCACTCGGAGCTGTGGGTCTGCCCGCCGAACGTGTGCCCGGACGATGAGGCAGGAGTGGCGCCTACGCCCGCACCTGCTGCACCGGCCGCGGCCAAGACGTCCGGCGACAAGGCCAAGTCCGACCCGGCGACCGATGTGGTCGACAAGGTCAAGGGCCTGGTTGACTCAGGCGGCAAGGGCAAGCTCGAGGATCTCCTCGGTGCCGGCAAGCTCGACTCCCTGCTGGGGAGTGGTGGGCTGAACGGCGTGACCGACAAGGTCAAGGGCCTGCTCGGCGGTAACGCGGTCGATGGTCTCCTGGGAGGCCTGACGAAGTAGTGATCGCGTCGCAAACGCAGTACACACGGCCGCGGCTTTATGCCGCGGCCGTGTTATGCGCGGTGGTTGCGCTGCTCGCGGGTCCCGCGAGCAGCGCTTCCGCGCATCCATCTCTTGTTCAGACGGCGCCGGCCGGCGGCGCAGTCGCCGCCAGCGCTCCCGAGAACATCCAGCTCGGGTTCTCCGAGCGCGTGGTTCCACGCGGATCCAGCGTCTCCGTCAGGGACGGCGACGGCCACGCGGTGGCCATCGACCCCCTCTCGACCCTGGGAGGCGGCACCGCCCTCCAGGTCCATCCTTCGGATCCGCTGAAGCCCGGGATCTACTCGGTCCGCTGGTCGGTCCTTGGCGACGACGGCCATCAGGTCGGCGGCCGTTTCAGCTTCGGGGTGCCCGATGCGGAGGGGCATCCGCCGCCCGGCGCCGAACGGCTCGCGGGTGCGGGCAGCGGCCTGGGCTCAGGCACGTCGCCGGGCGAGGGCCTGCTCACGGTCCTCTCGCGCTGGCTCGGGCTGATTGCAGCGTCGGCGCTCTTCGGCGGCGCGATCCTGATCGCGCGCCTGGCCGGCCGGCTCGAGCCCGAAGACCGCGACGGATTTGACTCCGCCTGGCGCGTGCTGGTGCTGCGCGTCTGGATCGGCGCGGCGATCCTCGCGGCTCTCGAGGCCGTCATCGCCCGCGTGCAGCCACCCGGCGGCGGCATCGACTTCGGCCTGCTCGTGGCCTCGGGAACGGGCGCGCTGGCGCTGGCCCAGCTGATCCTTGCCGTGGTCGGCGGCGCGGTCGTGATCGCGGTCGCCCGCCATCGGGTGACTCTCGCCGGCGTTCTCGGCTTCCTCCTTCTGCTGGTTCACGCGCTCGACGGCCACGTGGATGCGATCCAGTCGGGTCGCCTGCTGGCCCAGATCGTCCAGGTGCTCCACCTGGCCGGGGTGGGCGTGTGGATCGGCGGCCTGATCACGCTGGCCACCTGCATCGGCGTGGGCGTGAAGGAAGGGCGCCGCAGCCAGGCCCTGCGGGTCGCCGGCCGCGCATTCGGCCCGATCGCGGGCGCCGCCGCCGTGGTGGTGGTGGGCACCGGTGTGCTGGCGGCGATCCGCGAGGTCAGCCACTGGTACTTCCTCTTCTGGTCGGGATACGGCCGCGTGCTGCTCCTCAAGAGCCTCGGCGTCGTCGTGATCCTGGTGCTGGGCTTCATCGCGTGGCGGCGCTTTGGCCGCGATGACGCCGACGAGCGCGGCCGGGGCTGGCGCCTGATTCGCGCCGAGGCCGTGACCGCGGTCGTCGTGATCCTGCTGGCTGCCACGATGGCCGGCCTGGTACAGGGTCGCGGCCAGCCGCTGCCGGCGCAGCGCGGCAACCTCTTTGCCGGTCCCGCCTTTGCCACCCTGGCGCTGAAGGACGGCGTGGGCAGGATGACGCTGGCTCCGGCCCGCACGGGCCCCAACCGGCTGACGCTCTACACCGCGCCCGGCACCGACGTCGATGCCGTCAAGGGAATTGAGCCGGACCCGAAGAGCATCAGCGCCAAGCTTTCCTGCAACTGCTCGCAGGATGGGGTGGAGGTGGACCTGAAGCGGGCCTCCGGCGGAGCCTGGGTCGCCGATGTGGATCTGCCCGCCGATGGCGCGTGGGGGGCGGATCTCACGGTCGACGGCAAGCCGGTCACCCCGGCGCTCCTGCCCGTGGGCGCACCCGGGCTCCCGGGGGCTGATCCGCTGGTCATCGCCTTCGCCGCCGATCTCTCCGGCCCTGGAGCCGAGCGCTGCAGGAACCAGGCGATGGGGCTCGACCTGGCCGTCGCCCAGATGAACGCCGGCGGGGGCCTTGAGGGCGGGCGCAAGGTCACCGAGCTCGCGCTCGATGACGGTGGCGACCCGGCACGGGCCAAGCAGCTGATGACGACCGCCATCGCCGCCCACGACCCGCTGGCCATCGTCGCGTGCGGGGGCGGGTCACAGGGCGCGATCGACGCGGCCGCCGGCGCCGTGCCGACGATCGCGACCGATCAGTCCATCGGCCCGGTGCACGGCGAGGCGACCTTCCGCCTGGCGCCCGATCCCGCAGCCGAGGGCGTGGCGGCGGCGCAGTTCATCGCGCAGAACGCCTTTGCCGGCCAGCCGACGGCCCCGCATCGCGTTGTCGCTATCGGCGATGGCAGCGAGGACTCCGATCTGAGGATCGAGGGCCTCACCAAGACCCTCGAGGCGGCCGACATCGACGTCGATGAGGTCTTGGCCGACTCCGTTGCGGATCCCGCGGATCTACGCAAGGTCCTGGACCGCGACCGCTACGTCACGGCCTATCTCGACGTCGCCCACCCGGTGGAAATCGAGGACGGCCTGGACTCACTGGCGAAGGACCGGACCTTCCTGCCCACCAGCATCCTCACCTCTTCACGCCTCTACTCGGAGTCGTTCCTGGGCGAGGCCGGCAACCTCGGGCGCCAGGGCCTGATCCGCTCGGTCGGTGACATCGACCCCGTGAGTGCGGACGGCCTGCGCTACGCCAACCTCTCGCCGCTCTTCGTGGGCGAGCGAGCCTCGGTGGACGGGCTCAGGGCTTTTGTGGCCGGCCGGGCCCTGTCGAATGCCTTTGAAGACGGGACCGACGCCAAGGGCGTGATCGCGCGACTGCTGGAGCCCCCGCCGTTCAGCACGGCGGCGCTGTCTCCCTGGAGCGCCAAGGCGCCCGCCGACGGCACGCTGATCTTCGGCATCTTCAACGCCAACTTCCTGCCCGACACGCTGATCCCGACCAGTTCGGGCGGGCACGCCTATGAGGGCCGCTACTTCACCGATGGAGCCTGGATCCGCTCGAACCGGGACAACTTCGGGCCGCTCACTGCCCCGCAAGCGTCACCGTGAGCCGGCGCGAGCCGCCGTGGTCGCGGTGCTCGCACAGGTAGATGCCCTGCCACGTGCCCAGGGCCAGCCGGCCGTCGGTGACCGGGATGGTCAGCGAGCTCCCGAGCATCGCCGCCTTGACGTGCGCCGGCATGTCGTCGGGGCCCTCCAGCGTGTGCGTCCAGAACGGCGCCTCCTCCGGCACTGCGTGGTTGAACCAGGTCTCCAGGTCGCGCAGCACATCGCGCGAGGCGTTCTCGTTGATCGTCAGCGAGGCCGACGTATGGTGGATGAACACGTGTGCGATCCCCACCGTGATCTCGCGGAGTTGAGGGGCTGCTGCCTCGACCTCCCCGGTCACCAGATGAAAACCCCTGGGACGGGGGTTAAGGCGAATCTCGGTCTGGGCCCACATGTACCGATCTTCCCCAATTGGGCCGCAGGCCGAGATCCAGCGCGCTCGTATAAAGTCAGCAACCCGGCGCAGTCGGGAGGGATTGCCGCCGAGAACCGGGCCATCGGAGCCCAGTTTTCCCCTCCCCGCCGGGAGCCACCCATGAAGAATGACCACGACCTAAATGACCGACCCACCCCGCGCCAGTCCTGCTGCGGCGGGCGTCACCCTGCTCACGATGATCGTCCTCGGCGCCGGAGTGGGCGCGGGGCTCGGCGCGCTGACCGGATGGCTTGCCCCGCTCGTGCTGATCGGCACGGTAGCCGGGTTCGCAGGCGGAATCGCCCTTGTCTACACACGCTATAAGGACCTCTGACATGGCCGAAGACGGACCGAGCGCGGCGATGCGGGTCTTCGCGCAGCTCGACCTCGTGATCATCGCTGCGGCCCTTCCGCTGTTCCTGCTGGCCGACCTGCCGATCATCGGCTACGTGGTGGCCTCGATCGCCTGGCTGATCCAGCGCTTCGTGCGCGCGGCCGCCGAGCAGCGGATCTCGCAGGGTGGCGAGGCCAGGACAATCGCCCTTCTCACCGCCGGATCGCTCGTGGGCCCCATCTGGTTCATGACCATGACCGTCCTGATCGTCGGCATCGCCGTCAGCCGCCCCGACGGCCTGGCCGCGGCGCTCCTGACGCTGGCCCTGTTCACGGTGAGCCTGCCGGTGCGGATGCTGAAGAAGAAGGCGGGCGCCTGATGAGCACGCGCATGAAGGTCCTTCTCGGCGTGGGCACGTGGCTGGGCGGCACGATCCTGCTGGTCATCCTGATCGGCGGAAGCGGCGAGAACGCGGAGTTCGCCCCGATCGAGGAATTCCGGCTGACGCCGTGGATTCCGATCCAGGTCGGGCCATTCGACCTGTCGATCAACAAGGCGGTGCTCTATCTCGCGATCGCCACCGCGCTGACGGTGATCACGATGACCTATATCGCTCGCAGGATGGTCGACAAGCCAAACCGCGTGCAGGCGGCCGTCGAGGCCGTCTTCACCCTGTCGCGGGACACGATCACCCGCGACAACATGTCGGACGAGATGGCGGTTCGGTGGTTCCCGTTCATCGGGACGCTGTTCCTCTTCATCCTCTTCTCCAATCTGATCGGCTACCTGCCGCTGCCGACGAACACGGGCGAGACCATCAGCGTCTTCGGGCTTCAGATCCCGGCCCTGGCGATCTACGCCGCTACGGCGAACCTCTCGGTCCCGCTGGCGCTGACGCTCGTCGTATGGATCGCCTACCAGGTGGAGGGGGTGCGGGCCAAGGGGCCGATCGCGTACGTGAAGGGTTGGATTCCGCAGGGCTCGCCGCCTGCCCTGGTGCCGATGATCGGCTTCATCGAGGTCCTGTCCCAGATCATGCGGATCGTCTCGCTGTCCGTACGACTCTTCGCGAACATCCTTGCCGGCCACATGCTGATCCTGTTCATGGGTGGCGGGCTGGCCGTGTTGCTGGGCCTCGCCGCGCTCGGCTGGCTCACCGCGCCGATCGCGATCGTCTTCTTCCTGTTCGAGGTCGTGATCGTCGCCGGCCTGCAGGCTTTCATCTTCGCAACGCTTACATCCATCTATCTCGGCGAAGCAGTCGCCGAGGGTCACTAACAAGGAGGACCCATGTCTGTCCTACTCCCGTTTGCCGAGGTCACCGACGCAGGGCTGAAGTCCATTGCCCTGGGCGTCGGCGCCGGCCTGGGCTCGATTGGCGCCGGCATCGGCGTCGGATTCATCTTCGGCAAGGTCATCGAGTCCGTGACTCGTCAGCCCGAGATGAAGGACGAGATCACCAGCATCCAGTGGCTGGGATTCGCACTCACCGAGGCCGTCGCGTTCTACACGCTGATCTTCGGCCTGATCGCCTTCTTCCTCTAGGCCGATGATGAGCGGCACCCTGCTATTCGCAGTCACCGAAGCGCCCGCCGAGGGTGGCGGCAGCTTCCTGGTCAGCCCCAGCCTGGGCCTGATGATCTGGACGCTGCTGTCCTTTGCGGTGGCGCTGGTGCTGCTGCGCAAGCTCGCGTTTCCCCAGCTCGGCGCCTTCCTGGATCGCCGCCGGCAGGCGATCACGGACGAGATTGAAGCGGCGGAGAAGCGGGGCGAGGAGGCCGACAAGATCCTGGCCGAGTACCGCGCACGCCTGGCCGAGGCCCGCGAGCAGGCCGAGGACATCGTGGCCCGTGCCCGCAAGACCGGCGACACGACCCAGGAGCAGGCCAAGGCCGATGCCAAGGAGTACCGCGAGCAGTTGATGGAGACCACTCGCAAGGACATCGAGGCCGAGACCAAGCGTGCGCTGGACGACATCCGCAAGGAGGTCGCCAACCTCACCGTGCTCGCGACCGAGAAGGTCACCCGCAAGACCCTCAACTCCGACGACCAGCGCAGGCTGATCGAGGAGGCGCTGGCCGAGGTCGATTTCTCGGCCCTCACTGGGGGTGAGGGGGCCTAGGCCCCGTCTGATGGAGGAGATCGCAGAGGTCTACTCGCGGGCCCTGTTCCAGGCCGCGATCGAAAACGATGTGCTCGATCGCGTCCACGACGAACTGGGGCAGTTTGCCGACGTCCTGTCGGGAAACCGCGAGATGCAGCTGTTCTTCTTCTCCCCCTACTTCTCATCTGACGAGAAGAAGGACGGCATCGCGCGGGTCATCGACGACGCCGACCCCCGCCTCGTGAACTTCCTGGAGCTGCTGGCCGAGCGCCACCGACTCCCCGCGATCTTCAGGATCCGCCGTCACCTGGACGCCAAGTGGTCGGAGGAGAACAAGCTGCTCCCTGTGTCCGTCACCGCGGCGATCGAGCTCGATGACGCGCTGGTCCAGGACATCGGCCAGCGAATCGAGCGGCAGACCGGCCGCAAGGTGGAGCTCAGCAGCAAGGTCGACCCCGACGTGCTCGGGGGCATCGTGCTGCGCGTGGGGAACATGGTGCTCGACGCGAGCATCCGCAACCGGTTGGAACGACTTCGAAAGCAAGTGGCCCGGGCCGCATAGCGGGCCGCCAGTTAGGAGAACCTAGACCCAATGCAGATCAAGCCAGACGAGATCACCAGCATCCTCAAGAGCCGCATCGAGGGGCTCGAGGACGGCGCAGCCGACCTTTCCGAGGTGGGCACGGTTCTGTCGATCGCCGACGGTATCTGCCGCATCCACGGCCTCGACAACTGCATGTCGCTCGAGATGCTCGAGCTGCCGAACGATGTGACGGGCCTGGCCCTGAACCTCGAGTCCGACAACGTGGGCGCCGTGCTCTTCGGCGACTGGGAGAAGGTCTCCGAGGGCGCCGAGGTCAAGCGCACCGGCCGCCTGCTGGAGATCCCGGTGGGTGAGGAGCTGCTCGGCCGCATCGTCGACCCGCTGGGCCGGCCGCTGGACGGCAAGGGCGACGTGGGCACCACCAAGTTCCGCCCGGCCGAGTTCAAGGCCCCGGGCGTGGTTCAGCGCCAGGGCGTGGTCGAGCCGATGCAGACCGGGCTCAAGGCCATCGACTCGATGATCCCGATCGGCCGCGGACAGCGCGAGCTGATCATCGGCGACCGCCAGACCGGCAAGACGGCCATCGCCGTCGACACGATCATCAACAACCGCGACAAGGACCTGATCTGCATCTACGTGGCAGTCGGCAAGCGCATGTCGGCGGTGGTGCAGCTGGCCGAGACGCTGGCCGAGCACAACGCGATGGACCACACGATCATCGTGGCCGCGCCCGCTGACGAAGCTGCTCCGATCCAGTTCCTGGCCCCCTACGCGGGCGCCGCGATGGGCGAGCACTTCCTCTACGACGGCAAGCACGCCCTGACGATCTACGACGACCTTACGCAGCAGGCATTCGCCTACAGGCAGATGTCGCTGCTCCTGCGCCGCCCGCCTGGCCGCGAGGCATACCCGGGCGACGTGTTCTACCTGCACAGCCGCCTGCTCGAGCGCGCCTGCAAGCTCAACGACGACCTCGGCGCCGGGTCCATGACCTCGCTCCCGATCATCGAGACGCAGGCCAACGACGTGTCGGCCTACATCCCGACCAACGTCATCTCGATCACCGACGGCCAGATATTCCTGGAGTCGAACCTCTTCAACTCGGGCGTGCGCCCGGCCATCAACGTGGGCATCTCGGTGTCCCGCGTGGGCGGCAACGCGCAGACCAAGCCGATGAAGAAGGTCGCGGGCAGCCTGCGCCTGGAGCTCTCGCAGTACCGCGAGCTCGAGGCCTTCGCCCAGTTCGGATCGGACCTCGACGCCGACACCAAGGCCACGCTGGCCCGCGGTGAGCGGCTGGTCGAGACCCTCAACCAGGCCGAACTGAAGCCGTGGGCCGTGGAGGACCAGGTCGCTGCCATCTACTCGGGCACCGGCGGCTTCCTCGACCGGATCAAGACCGACCGCGTGGCAGCCTTCCAGGTCGACATGATCGCCCGCCTCAAGTCCGAGAACGCCGACCTGCTGGAGAAGATCGCCGGCGGCGAGTGGGGCGACGAGGTTGAGAACGCACTGGGCGCCGCCATCGGCGAGGCCCTGGACGACTTCGGCCCCGACTTCGACATGGAGGGCAACCCGCTCGAAGAGGGCGAGTCCGACCGGATCATGTCCGAGGAGGAGCGCTCCAAGGAGGGCCGGACGGCCGAGGGCTCGGACGATTCCGATGATTCCGGCGACACGGAGGAAGCCGCCGAGGACGACGCCAAGGGATCCGCCGAGGACGACGCCGATAAGGAATCGGGCGAGGACGACGGCAAGGGATCCGCCGAGGACTCCGGCGACGAGGAGGAAGCGGCGACTACCGCTTAGCGCATGGCCACGCAGAAGGAAACCCGTGATCGCATTGCGTCGATCAAGAACATCCAGAAGATCACGCGCGCCATGGAGATGGTCGCGGCGGCGCGTCTGCGCCGCGCCGAGCAGCGGATCGAGCACATGCGCCCGTACGCCCGCGCCCTGCGCCGGCTCACCGCCCGGGTGGTCGACAACGTGGAGAACATCCCCAACATGCCGCTGCTCGAGGATCGCGAGAACGTGGAGAAGGTCGCGATCCTGATCGTCACGGGCGACCGCGGGTTGGCGGGTGCGTTCAACTCGCAGATCATCCGCGCCGCCAATCGCCGCTACCGCGAGCTGACCTCGGAGGGCAAGGAGGTCGTCTGGTACGCCGTCGGCAAGCGCGGCGTCGGCTCATTGAACTTCCGCGGCTATGAGGTCGTCGGGGCCTATGAGGGTTTCACCGACCGGCCGGCTTTCACCGACGCTCGCAAGATCGGCGAGGACCTTGCCGCCGCCTACATCGACAAGAAGGTCGACCGCGTGGAGACCTTCCACAACCATTACATCTCGCCGCTGACCCAGGAGACGCGCCACGAGACCCTGCTGCCTCTGCAGGAGATGGCCAAGCTCATGGAGGAGATAACCGAGGAGGGCCCGGACGACGGTTCCGACGAGGGCAGCGCCATCGACCAGAGTCGCTCGCTCTGGACGTTCGAGCCCGAGCCTGAGGAGATCCTCCAGCGGCTCATTCCCGACTACATAGAGATATCTCTTTACCGCCGTCTGCTGGAGTCGACCGCCTCGGAGCACGGAGCGCGCATGACCGCCATGCGCAGCGCCTCCGAGAACGCGGGCGAGCTCATCTCGAACTACACGCTTGAGATGAACCGCCAGCGCCAGGCGGAGATCACCCAGGAAATCATGGAAGTCGTCGCCGGAGCCGAGGGGCTCAGCTGACGCACAACACAGGCCCCTCGAAGCCAGAACAGGAGACACACAAAGTGGAAGCCAGCACAAAGAACGTCGGCCGGGTCGAGCAGATCACGGGCGTGGTCATCGAGGCGGTGTTCCCGGACAAGCTGCCGGAGATCTTGAACGCCATCGAGATCGAGATGGGCACCAACGGCGACAGCCACACCCTCGTCTGCGAGGTCCAGCAGCACCTTGGCGATGACCGCGTCCGCGCGGTGGCGATGGACGCCACCGACGGCCTGGCGCGGGGCGTCGAGGTGCTCGACACCGGTAACCCGATCAAGGTTCCCGTCGGCGAGGGCACGCTCGGCCGCATCTTCAACATCCTCGGGGAGCCGATCGACGACATGGGCCCCGTCGAGGCCGATGACTACTGGCCGATCCACCGCCCGGCTCCCAAGCCTGAGGACCTGACTCCCTCGCAGGAGATCTTCGAGACGGGCATCAAGGTCGTCGACCTGCTGGCGCCCTACGCCAAGGGCGGCAAGGTCGGCCTGTTCGGCGGCGCCGGCGTGGGCAAGACCGTGCTCATCCAGGAGCTGATCCGCAACCTGGGCCAGGAGCACGGCGGCCTCTCCGCGTTCTGCGGTGTGGGCGAGCGCTCCCGTGAGGGCAACGACCTCTGGGTCGAGATGAAGGAGTCCGGCGTCATCGACAAGACCATGCTGGTCTTCGGCCAGATGAACGAGCCCCCGGGCTCGCGTATGCGCGTGGCGCTCTCGGGCCTGACCATGGCCGAGTACTTCCGCGAGGTCGGTGGCCAGGACGTGCTGCTGTTCATCGACAACATCTTCCGCTTCGTGCAGGCGGGCTCCGAGGTCTCCGCGCTTCTGGGCCGCATGCCCTCGCAGGTGGGCTACCAGCCCACGCTGACCACGGAGATGGGCGCGCTCCAGGAGCGGATCACGTCGACCCGCCAGGGCTCGGTCACCTCGGTGCAGGCGATCTACGTGCCTGCCGACGACCTCACCGACCCGGCGCCGGCCTCGGCCTTCGCCCACCTGAACGCCACCACGACGCTGTCGCGAGGCATCTCGGAGAAGGGCATCTATCCGGCCGTCGACCCGCTCGACTCGAGCTCCACGATTCTCAAGCCCGACGTGTTGGGCCAGGAGCACTTCGACGTGGCCAACGAGGTCAAGGAGATCCTGCAGCGCTACAAGGAGCTCCAGGACATCATCGCGATCCTCGGGATCGACGAGCTCTCGGACGAGGACAGGCAAACGGTGCAGCGGGCGCGCAAGATCGAGCGCTTCCTGAGCCAGCCGTTCTTCGTAGCCGAGCAGTTCACGGGCACTCCGGGCAAGTACGTGCCGGTCGAGGAGACCGTGCGCTCCTTCAAGGAGGTCGTCGCGGGCGATCACGACGATATCCCGGAGCGCGCCTTCTACATGAAGGGCTCGATCGACGAGGTGCTCGAGGACATCAAGAAGTCGAAGTCGGACGATTAGGACGCAGGCGTGGCCCGTTCCAAATTCCCAGTAGAGGTCCAGACGCCAGAAGGCGAGGCCTGGAGCGGCGAGGTCGAGATGATCTCGACCCGCACGTCCGACGGCTCGATCGGAGTGCTGGCCAACCACACGCCGCTGATGGCGATGCTCGACCCGTGCGAGCTGCGGCTCTACACATCGGGATCCGAGAATCCTGGCAGCGCCGAGATCGTGCGCTTCGCCCAGGGTGAGGGGTACCTCCAGATGGTCAACAACTCGGCGCTGTTGCTGGTCGAGGACGCCGTTGACCCAGCGAGCCTTGACACCGGCGATCTCGAGGCCCAGCTGAAGGACGCCGAGACCGCCCGCGACGAAGCGGAAGAGGGCTCAGAGGAGCGGGCGCGCCACGAGCGCGACATCCGCCGCCTCAACGCCTTCATGAACTGCGCCTCGAAGTAGTAGTCGCTACAGCTAGGGACGGCGGTCCGCCCAGGGCTCGGCGGCTTCGAGCTGGGCGGCCAGCGAGAGCAGCATCGCCTCGCCGACGGGCGGGCCCACGAGCTGGATCGCCATCGGCATTCCGTCGTCCCACTGGTGAAGCGGGAGTGTCACGGCGGGCTGGCCGGTCACGTTGAAAAGCGGCGTGAACGGAGTGAAGTCGCCACAGCGCGAGAAGGTGGCAGCGGGATCATCCGAGTCGGTGTCGATCTCGCCGATCTTGACCGGCTTCTCGCCGAGCCCCGGAGTCAGAAGCACGTCGTGGTCGGCCCAGAAGGAGACGATGACCCGTGCGAGGCTCTGGAGCCGCGCCTCCGCAACCACCAGATCCCTCGCCGAGAAGGACTTGGCCAGCTCGTACAGCCACCAGCTGACTGACTCGAGATCGTCTTCCGTGGCCGGGCGCCCGGCGACCATCTCGGAGAACGTGACCGCGGCGGACACGCCCGAGGCCCAGAGCACCGTGAAGGTCCGGAACGCATCGCGCGGCGGCCACGTGGGCGCCGCCTCTACGACCTGGTGGCCCAGTGACTCCAGCCGCTCGGCCGTCTTCATGGTCGCAGCCACCAGCTCGGGCGCCACGGGCTGGCCCAGGGGACCCGCCGTGGTCACGGCGATCCGCAGCTTGCCCGGGGCGCGTTCAGCGGCTCGCGCAAAGGGCTCTGCGGGCGGAGTGGCCCAGGTTGCGTCACCCAGCTCATAGCCGGAGATCACGTCGAGGATCGCGGCCGCGTCGGCCACGGTGCGCGTCACGGCACCGTCGGTGGCCAGGAACGAGTCGCCCAGCGAGGGCGCAGAGGAGATCCGCCCGCGGCTTGGCTTGAGGCCAACGAGCCCGCAGCACGCGGCGGGGATGCGTATCGATCCGCCGCCGTCGGACGCGTGGGCGATCGGCACCATGCCGGCGGCGACAGCCGCAGCCGACCCGCCGGAGGATCCGCCCGGGGTGCGGTCAGGGTTCCACGGGTTGCGGGTCGCACCGAACCGGCGTGATTCCGTGATCGGGGGGATCCCGAACTCCGGCGACGCGGTGACGCCCACGATCACGAAGCCCGCCTCCTTGATCCGGCGGACCATCGCGGAGTCAAAGTCGGGCGTGAAGTCGCCGTTCATTGCCGTGGCGTTCGACATGCGGATGCCGGCCACGGGGGTGAAGAGGTCCTTGATGGCGATCGGCACTCCGGCGAACGGCCGCTGGTCGCCGGGCTCGATCGAATCGGCCTTCTCCAGGGCGCGCTCGGCGTCGAGCGCCGTGAACGCGTTCAGCTCGGGGTCGTGCTTCTCAATCCGCGCCAGCGCGGTCTCGACCAGCTCGCGCGAGGACACGGCGCCGCTGCGCACCAGCTCTGCGAGCTGGGTGGCGGGGGTGAACAGCATCTCCTCGGTCGTGGCGGACACGGCGCCGGAGACTACCGCCTGCCGGGCGGATAGATTCGGCCGGTACGGACCAGCGGACAAGGAGGGCTCGGATGTACCAGGTCGATGTCAACTACTTGGCGGTTCTGATCGCGGCGGTGGCGGCCCAGCCGGTCGGGTTCCTCTGGTACGGCGCGCTCTTCGGCAAGAAGTGGAGGGCGCTGAAGGGCATCGACGGGGATGTCTCGCCCGATCAGGGCGCGTTCGGGAAGGCGCTGGCCATCGGCTTCGTCGCGGTGATCGTCGAGTTCATCGTGTTGTCGATGGTCTTCGACTGGGTCGGCGTCGTCTCGATCGGCCAGGGCCTCGAGATCGCGCTGATCGTCTTTGTGGGCTTCGTCGCGACGATCGTGGCCGTCGGCAACGTCTTCTCGCAGAAGCCCTCGCTCGGGCTGTTCCTCATCGACGGCGGCTACCAGCTGGCTGTGATCCTGGTGGGGGCGATCATCCTCGCGCTCTTCCAGGATGCGTCGGCGCTGACGCAGCCCGAGGTGCAGATCATCCGGTAGGGGCGGGGCCGCCGGCGTCTACGGCGGCAATGAGGTGGCGGCCGGGTGGCGGTTTTCGATCTTGTGGAGCCTTTTACCCCTATAGCGGGCAAAAAGCTCCACGGAATCCCTGAATCGGGCCGATTTCCCACTTCTCGAAGACTTTTGGGCGCCCTGACGCCACAAACCCTTCGAGCACGACCGGTCAGCCGGGTTTGGCGTCCCCGAACGGCTCATCCCGCTCCCTCACTGCTGCCTTGAACCCTTCGGCGGCCGCCTTCTGCTGGAACGCGAAGCCCTCCGGCGTGTGCCGGGCGATCCCGTCCATGAACGTGCCCAAGACCTGCGTCGGAGCCATCCCGGCCGCCGCCATCTGCTGATTGACCAGCAGCTTGTGCATTACCAGCTGGTTGATCGGCACGTTGGCGATCCGGGCGATCTTGGCCTCGAACACTTCATCCAGATCCGCAGCCGCCGGAGCATCGCTGGCCAAGCCCCACTCCAACGCGGTTCGCCCGTCGATCAAATCTCCCGTGAACAGCATGTCCTTGGCCCGTGCGGGCCCGATCCGCGCCATCCACAGCGCCGTGGTCGGCACGCCCCACACGCGCGCCGGCGGGTAGCCGATCCGGGCGTCCTCGGCGATGACCAGGAGGTCGGAGCACAGCGCCATGTCGGTGCCGCCGGCCACGCAGAAGCCGTGGACCTTGACAACCACCGGCTTGTCGGCGTTGAAGAGGCTCATGAAGCCGCGGACGTTGCGGCTCATCATCTGGAAGTCCACGACCGGGTCCCACGTGCCCGCGGGGTCGTGGTTCCTGGCCTGGACCATCAGGTCGAGCGGCGAGCCCTCGGGCAGGTCGTCACGGGTCCCAAGACCCGCCTGGTTGCGCTCGGCGCTTGCGACCAGGTCGTATCCGCCGCAGAATCCCTTGCCGTTGCCCGCGAGGGCGATCACGTGGACGTTCGGGTCCAGATCTGCCTGCTCGACGCAGCGGGCCAGCTCGCGCGGCATCTCGAAGGTGATCCCGTTGCCGCGCTCGGGGCGGTTCAGCGTGATCCGCGCGATCCGCCCGGTCACCTCGTAGGTCATGGTCTCCAGCTCGCCCATCCTCATTCGACCTCCGGGGGCGTCTCGCCCTCCCAGTAGCTCACGGCGTCATCGGTCTTGAAGGCCATGTGGACGCCGCCCGCGCCCCGGCCGCTCTCGCTGGCCCCGAGCTTGCCCGAGTCCGGGTACAGCACGATGTCCGGCTGCTGGTTGGCCACCGCCAGGAAGCGCACTGTCTGCTCGCCGGCGTTGTGCAGCTGATGCGCGCCACCCTCGCCGGTCGGGAAGAACAGCACCTCGCCCTCGGGCACCTCTCTCCAGCCCTCCGGAGTCCGGAGCCTCATGTCGCCCTCCAGCACGATCACCATCTCCTCCTGGGCCACGTGCCAGTGGAACGGGTACGCGGCCTCGCCCGGCGGCACCTCCCAGAGGCTCGCACCCACCAAGCTCGCTCCGGTCTGGCGCCCGAGCCGGGCACGTCTGGCCCTGAACCCCTCGAGCTCCCGGGGGTCGTCGAAGTCCGGCTGGTTGATGTTCGGCACGGTCAGACCAGCAACGCGCGGTCGACGATCGCCTGGGCGTCGATTCCCGCCGGCAGCGTCCCGTATGCGCGCCCGGACTGGCCGCCCAGGCGCGAGATGCAGAAGGCATCCGAAACCGCCGCCGGAGCGTGCCTCACCAGCAGGCTGGCCTGCAGCGCCATGCCGAGGTCCTCGACCACGCGGCGGGCGTGCCACTGCGGGTCCTCTCCGGTGAGCCCGAGCACGCGCTGCTCGAGGTCGGCCATGTGATGGTCCAGGTGCGCGTTGGCACCCTCTGCCAGGCGGCATTCGCCGACGAAGGCCGCGAGGCCCTCGGGCTCCTTGGCCATGGCGCGCAACACGTCGAGCGCGGCAACGTTGCCTGACCCCTCCCAGATCGAATTGAGCTCGATGTCCCTGTAGATCTGGGGCATGGGGGACTCCTCGACGAACCCGTTGCCGCCGAAGCACTCCAGCGCCTCGACCGCCACCCCCGGGCCGCGCTTGCAGACCCAGTACTTGGAGACGGCGGTGGCAAAGCGGCGGAACCCGGCCTCGCCGGGCTCGTCGTAAGCCCGGGCCACGCGCATGGCCGTGGTGGTCGCGGCCTCGGACTCCAGTGCCAGGTCGGCCAGCACGTTGAGCATGGCCGGGTGCTCCACCAGGGTCGCGCCGAAGCTGCGGCGGTGCCTGCAGTGGTTCACGGCCTGGGCCACGGCCTGGCGCATTCCGGACGCCGACCCGAGGATGCAATCCAGCCGGGTGTGGTTGACCATCTCGAGGATCGTCTGGATCCCGCGGCCCTCCTCACCGATCAGCTGGCCCCGGAGTGAGTGGAACTCGACCTCGGATGAGGGCAGCGAGCGGGTGCCCAGCTTGTCCTTCAGGCGCTGCACCTCGAAGCCCGGGCCCGGCTCCACGAGGAAGCACCCGAGCCCCGCTTCGGTCTGCGCGAGCGTAAGGAAGATGTCGCACGGGGGATAGGAGCAGAACCACTTGTGGCCGTTGATCTCGTACTCGCCGTCGCCCACGGGCTCGGCTGTGGTTATGTTGGCGCGCACGTCCGACCCACCCTGCTTCTCGGTCATCGCCATGCCGCAGAGGGCACCGTTGTCATAGTCGGCGGCGATCAGGCGCGGCTCCCACTCGGCGGCCAGCTCGGGGTTCGCCCGGAGTGCCGGCACCGCGGCGTAGGTCATCGAAACGGGGCACATCACGCCCGAGGACGCGCCGCTCCACATCATGAACATGGCCGAGCGCACCACGGTGGCGCCTGGGCCGGGCTCGCGCCACGGGAGCGCGGACATCTCGTTCTCGATTGCGCGCCGCAGCAGCCAGTGCCAGGACGGGTCCAGGTCGATCTGGTCCACGCGGTTGCCGAAGCGATCGTGCGTGATCAGGCGCGGCTCGTTGCGCTCGGCACGCTGGGCGTGCTCGTGGGTCTCCGCCGAGCCGGCCATGCGGCCGATCTCGCGAGCCCGGTCCGCGCCCCACGCGCCGCCCTCGCGCTCGAGGCCCTCGCTGAGCGCGGCGTCGGCCTCGAAGGCGTTGTAGTCGACCAGCGGCGGTGACTGGTTCAGGACTTCACGCGTGGGCGTGCTCAGGGACATCTGCATCCTCCTTGTGGATGGCGTTCAGCGCGAACTGGACGAGGCTTGCCACGAGCGCCTCATGCGGGCGCCGTGAATTTCCGTTGAAGCTGGGGGACAGGGGGCCGACGAGCGCCTCGGCCAGCGCGCCCACAAGGGCTGCGCCGACCACGGCCGTGTCCATCGGCTCGAGCTCGCCTGAGGCCACGCCCTCGTCGAGCAGGCTCGCGAATCCCAGGTGGTGGCCGTGCCTGAAGCGCAGGCGCTCGGCCTCCACCACTGGGTCCACCGGCTCGACCAGCAGCGCGTAGGCCAGGACAGGCGCGTTCAGCGCGCGGCGGGCGAAGGTCTCCGTGCCGGCGGCGATCCGCTCGGCCACGGTGCGGTCCGGCCATGCGGCGACTGCGGCGACCATGTCCAGCTCCCGCTGGGCGGCTTCGCGGAAGACTTCGGCGAAGAGCGCGGACTTCGACTCGAAATGGCGGTAGACGGTCCCGGTGGCGACTCCCGCGCGAGCGGCGACGGTCTTCACGTCGGCCGATGCGTAGCCGGCTTCGGCCACCTGGTCGTGCGCGGCCTTCAGGATCCCGGTGCGTGTCGCACGTCGGCGGGCTTCGGTCAGCTCGGTCGGTCGGTAGGCCATGGCGTGGAATGAAGTGAACCACGATTCAGCTGTTGCCGTCAAGCAGGGTGACCTACCGGTGACCCCAGCCCATCTACCCTTCCCGGATGGACACCCGCGCCCTGGCCGAGCTCCTGATCAAGTACGACACCTCCTGCGACGAGGGCATCCAGAGCTGCGCCGGCTTCGTCAAGGGGTGGCTCGAGTCGCACGAGCTCCCCGTTGAGGTGTGGGTTCACAACGGCCGGCCGGTCCTGGCCACGACCGTCGGAGCGGCCGGGGGCCCGACGGTGGTCCTGCACGGCCATCTGGACGTGGTTCCCGCGTTCCCCGGGCAGTTCAAGCCTGTGGCCGACGGCGACCGCCTGGTGGGCCGGGGCGCCTATGACATGAAGGGCGGCCTGGCGGCCATGATGTGCGCCGCCCGGGACCTTGCGACCCAGCGCGACGTTCGGGTGCATCTGCTGGTGGTGGCCGATGAGGAGGCCGACGAGGATGCGGGCAAGGGCACGCAGTGGCTGATCGATCAGGGCTACCTGGGCGACTTCGCGATCACCGGGGAGCCGACCGACCTGCTGATCGGGGTACAGGCCAAGGGCGTGCTCGCCATGCGTATCCAGGTGGAGGGCAAGGCCGCGCACGGCTCGACCCCCTGGCTGGGTGACAACGCCGCACTCAAGGCGGTCGACGTGTTCCGCGCCATCGAGTCACTGCCGTTCTCGCGCGAGTCATCCGAGCTGTTCGACCGGCCCTCGATCAACCTCGGCCGGATCTGGGGCGGCGACGTGATCAACAAGGTCCCGGATTGCTGCACCATCGACGTCGACGTCCGCTACCTGCCCGGACAGGACCCGCAGGCCATCCTGGCCTCCGTCCGCGAGCTTCCCGACACTGACGTGTCCGTGATCTTCCAGCGGGAGCCGGCGATAGTCGATCGCGACCATCCGATGGTCCAGACCCTGGCGGCCGCCATCCGCGAGCACACGGACGCCGACCGGATATCGGTGGGGCGCGACGGCGCTTCGGACGCCGTAAGCTTCCTCCAAGCGGGCGTGCCCGCTGTCGAGTTCGGCCCGACCGGAGGCGGCCATCACGGTCCCGAGGAGTGGGTCTCGATCGAGTCGCTGGAGGCCTACCGGCGCGCCCTGGTCGACTTCGTGGAGATGATCCCCTCCCGGCTCGGCAACAGCCGTCTGCGAATCGCATGAGCGCCCTCCCACCTTTGCCCGAGCAAGAGACAAAGCGATCCTTCGGCTTCTGGTCGCGCCTGGCCATGGGCGCCCTGATGATCGTTGTCGGCACCGCCATCGCGGCGGGGGCGAGCGGCATCAAGGAGGTCGACCACCTGGTCGGCTCGATCGTCGATCCCAATCCGATCAAGCCCAAGCCCGGCGTCCTCGTTGGCTCCTACCCGGGCCAGCCACAGACGATCCTGATCATCGGCTCCGACACCATCGGCAAGGCTGAGACCGAGGTGGGCCGCGAGGTCGCCCGCTCCGACACGCTGATCCTCATGCGCCTCGACCCCAATCGCGGGGCCACTGCGCTGATGTCGATCCCGCGCGACCTCAAGGTGAACATCCCCGGCTACGGGGTCGACAAGATCAACGCGGCGTACGCGTTCGGCGGTCCCGAGCTGACACTCCAGACCGTCAAGGAGGCGACGGGGCTGCCGATCAACCACGTTGTGAACGTCGATCTGGCCGGCTTCACCCAGGTGGTCGACAAGCTGGGCTGCATCTACGTGGACGTCGACCGCCGCTACTTCAACGACTCGCTGGAGTACATCCCGATCGACCTCCAGCCCGGGTACCAGAAGCTCTGCGGCCCGCAGGCTCTTTCCTATGCGCGCTACCGCCACGAGGACACCGACCTGGTGCGCGGTGCCCGCCAGCAGGATGTCCTGCGTGCGTTCAAGGCCCAGAACCCGCCGGCCAAGCTCTACGCCGAGCGCAACAAGCTGATCGACGTGTTCATCCAGAACACCAAGTCCGATATCTCGAACCCCGCCGATGCGAAGGCTCTGCTCGAGCTGGCGCTCAAGTCGGCGAAGAACCCGATCCAGGAGATCCACTTCGACGCGACCCTCGGGCCCACATACGTCGAGGCCAGCTCGGATCAGATGCGCGAGGTCACGGCCCAGTTCCTCGGGGTCAAGGCCTCCAAGGGCCCGCGCGGCAAGCTGACGCCCGCCGATACGCCCGGGGCATCGCTGGTCGGCAGCCCCGACGCGACCAAGGCGGAAGAGAAGTCCAACAAGAAGGCCTCCGAGAAGAGCGCCACGCCCGAGAAGCCGGGCAAGGGGAAGGCGCCGGCTGAGCAGAAGCAGTCGGTCCTCGAGGATGCGTCGGTGGAGGGCAAGACCCAGGCGGATCAGGCCAAGGCCGCTGGGGCAACCTTCCCGGTCTGTTACCCGACGTTGCGGACCACCGGTTCGGTCTTCGCCGGGGAGCCGCGCGTGTACAAGATCGGCGTAGGTGGCACCGCGGGCGACTCCGCCGGCCGACAGCGCTTCGACGCCTACCGCATGATCATCAAGCGCGGCGGCGTGGGCGATTACTACGGCATCCAGGGGACCACCTGGATGAACGCCGACGAGGACCCCAAGGACCCGCCGATCCTGGCTGACCCCGATACGGAGAAGACGATCAACGGGCGCAAGTTCATGCTCTTCTACGACGGCGATCGCCTGCGCACCGTCGGCTGGAAGACCTCCCGCGGCGTCTACTGGGTCTCCAACACGCTGCTCGAGACGCTGTCCGCCAAGGAGATGCTGAAGATCGCGGCCAACACGCGCTGCGAATAGGCGGTTCAGGCAGACACCTCGCTAGGGTTGCCCGTCGTGCCTGAGAAGGAACCCATAGGAGTCATCGGCGCCGGCTGGGTCGGCCTGGTGACCGCTGCCTGCTTCGCAGAGCTCGGCCATGACGTCTTCTGCCGCGACATCGTGGCCGAGAAGATCGATGCCCTGCGCGCGGGCGACGTTCCAATCTTCGAGCCGGGCCTGACAGACCTGATCCTGAAGAACAAGGACCGGATCACCTTCACCACCGACATGGGCGATGTCCTGAACGGGGCACATCTCCTCTTCTGCTGTGTCGACACCCCGCCCAGCTATTCGGGCGACGCCGACCTGTCCCGCGTGCGGACCGTCGTGGACGAGCTCGGCGACTCGACCGACCACGCCATCGTGATGAAGAGCACTGTTCCCGTGGGCACGGGCCGCGCGATCAGGCGCGATCGCGAAGACCTGGGCTATGTCTCCAACCCGGAGTTCCTCAAGGAGGGCACGGCCGTCGAGGACTTCATGAAGCCCGACAGGGTTGTCGTGGGAGCCGACGCCGGCTCCGAGGCCTTCGGCAACCGCGTGGAAGGGCTCTACCAGCCCCTTGGCGCTCCGATCGTGCGGACCGACGTGGCAAGCGCCGAGATGATCAAGCTGGCCTCCAACGCCTTCCTGGCCACCAAGATCTCCTTCATCAACGAGATCGCGAACGTCTCCGAGGAACTCGGCGCCGATGTGCTGGAGGTGGCCCGCGGCATGGGCCTGGACTCGCGGATCGGCCCCAAGTTCCTCTCCGCGGGCCTTGGCTACGGCGGCTCCTGCTTCCCCAAGGACGTGACCGCGCTCAAGCAGCTCGCCGGCAACTCGGGCTACGCCTTCCAGCTCCTGAACTCCGTGATCGAGGTCAACGAGCTCCAGAAGCGGCGCGCGATCGGCAAGCTGCAGAAGCACCTGGGGTCGCTCGTGAACAAGGAGATCGCGCTCCTGGGCGTGTCCTTCAAGCCCAACACCGACGACGTCCGCGAGGCGACCAGCCTCGTGCTGGCCGGTCGTCTCCAGGGGGAGGGTGCCCACGTCAGGGCGTACGACCCGGTGGCGCTCGAGCGCGCCAGCGAGCTCCTGGGCGCCACGCGCGCCTGCGATTCGGCCATGGAGGCAATCGAGGGCGCCGACGCCATCGTCCTCGTCACCGAATGGCCCGAGTTCCTGGATCTGGACTGGGCCGGAGAGGTTCTCTCCCGGATGGCCGGATCCGTCGTTATCGACGGGCGGAACTTCCTCGACGGTGAGGCGCTGAAGGCAGCCGGCTTCACCTACGAGGGTGTCGGCCGCTAGCCGGCGCGACGCCCGGCGCCATGCAGGCACTCATACTCGCCGGCGGAGAGGGCACCCGCCTCCGGCCGCTCACCTCGACCGTGCCCAAGCCCGTCCTGCCGCTGGCCGGGCGCCCCTTCCTGACCTTCATGATCGACTGGCTGGCTGGCCACGGAGTCGACCAGGTGATCCTCTCGTGTGGCTTCCTGTCCGATCAGGTCGAGCAGGTGCTGGGCGGCCGCTACGGCGGGGTCGATCTGACCTACGTGCACGAGGACGAGCCGCTGGGAACCGCCGGACCCGTCAAGCTGGCGGAGGCAGGCGGCCTGCTGCAGGACAGGTTCCTGGTGCTCAACGGCGACGTCCTGACCGACATGGACGTGACTGCTCAGATCGCCCGCCACGAGGAGACGGGCGCACGGGCGACCCTGGCGCTTGTCCCCGTGGACGACACCTCCAGCTACGGGGTGGTCCCGACCAATCCCGACGGCAGCGTCGTGGCGTTTCTCGAAAAGACCAAGGGCGAGGTCCCGACCAATCTCATCAACGCCGGCTGCTACGTCATGGAGAGCGACGTCCTGTCCCTGATCCCGGAGGGCGCGCCCTGCTCCTTCGAGCGCGACGTCTTCCCCGCGCTGGTCGGCGACGGCCTCTACGGCCATGCCTCCGATGGTTACTGGATGGACATCGGCACGCCCGAGCGCTACCTCCAGGCAACCTGGGATCTTCTGGCCGGCACCGTGAGCAGCAACCTTCCACCAAGCGATGAGTCGGGCTCGCTGATCTACGACCCGTCGATCACCAGTGGAGCCCGGATCGGCCCCCAGGCCGTGGTGGGGCCGCACTGCTCGGTGGGCGCGGGTGCCGTGATCGACCGCGCCGTTCTGCAGGCGGGCGTGATCGTGGGCGCCGACGCCAGGATCGTCGAGAGCATCCTGGGCGAGGGCGTGATCGTCGGCGAGGGCGCGCGGATCGACCGCGGCGCCGTGCTCGGGGCCGGAGCAGAGGTGCCGCCGGCGGGCCACGTGCCGGCGGGCGAGCGGGTGGACCCGGGGGTCAGGGTCGGATGACCGATCTGACCCGCCAGGCCATCGACGCGCTCGACTCGGGATCGGTGATCGAGGACGCGCTGGCCATGCCCCACCAGATGGGCGATGCCCTGTGGCGGGCTGACTCGGCCGGCATCGATCGCGCAGATCGGCCCCTGGGCCTGGTGGTATGCGGGATGGGTGGCTCGGCGGTCGGCGGCGATCTGGCTGCGGCGGCAATAGGCGCGCGGGCCGAGCGCCCGATCGTCACGAGCCGTGGCTACGCACCCCCCTCGTGGGTGGGTCCCGGCTGCCTGGTGCTCTGCTCGAGCTACTCCGGCAACACCGAAGAGACCCTGGCCTCATTCGAGGCCGCCGGCGCGGCGGGTGCGCCGCGGGTGGCCCTCACCACGGGCGGCAAGCTGGCGGAGGCCGCGCGTGCGGCGGGTGTCCCGGTGATAGGTGTCCCATCGGGCATGCAGCCTCGATCTGCCGTGGCCTACGTGACCGTTGGCACGCTGGTCTGCGCCGAGCTGGCGGGAGTGACGCCATCGTTGCGCGGCGAGATCGAAGCCGCGGGCGCGCTGCTCGAGTCTCTCTGTGCCGAATGGGGCCCGGATGCGGGCGACTCGGAGGCCACGCAACTCGCGCGCACCATCGGGAGCGCCGTCGCGCTGGTCTATGGCGCCGGGTCCACAGCGGCTCCGGCCGGGCGCTGGAAGACGCAGATCAACGAGAACGCCAAGGCCGCCGCCTTCCGCTCCGAGCTTCCCGAGGCCGATCACAACGAGATCTGCGCCTACGGGCACGATTCGGCGCAGGTCCACGCCGTGTTCCTCGAGCAGCCGGGCGCGCCCGAGCGGATCAGCCGCCGGGTGGAGCTGACCGCCGGCCTGGCCGCCGATGCGGGCGTGCCGGTCAGCCGCGTCCAGGCCAGGGGCGAGTCGGGCGTCGAGCAGGTCATGTCCCTGGTGCTGCTGGGCGACCTGGTCTCGATCTACATGGCGGCGCTGCATGACGTCGACCCGACCCCGGTCGAGCCGATCGAGCGCTTCAAGCAGGCCCTGGGGTGACCCTGAACTACGAGCGGCGAGGCTCCGGTGAACCCTTGGTCCTGCTGCATGGCGTGGGCGCCAGCTTGAGGAGCTACGAGCCGGTGCTGGACGGCCTGGCGGCCGAGCGCGATGTGATCGCCATCGACTTTCCGGGCTTCGGCGACTCCACGCCGCTGCCCACCGGGGTGGAGCCCAGCCCGTCCCGGATGGCGGCCGAGGTGGCAGCCCTGCTGGATCGCCTCGAGGTCGAGCGTCCGGCGGTGGCGGGTCACTCGATGGGCGGCTGGATCGCACTCGAGCTGGCGGCCATGGGCCGCGTGGGCGCCGTCACCGCGCTGGCCCCCGCCCTTTGGTCATCGACCGCCGCGGCCGCGTTCACCACGGAGCAGCTGCGCCCCTACCTGGCGTTCAAGTCACAGGGCGACCGTCTTGAGCGACTGGCCAGATGGAGCGCCCTGCGCACGATTCTCCTGTGGCCCAACTCGGCGGCGCCGTGGAAGATCCCCGGGGCAGCGGCCGGCTCGTTGATCAAGGGCGCTGTGGAGTCCGTGGGCTTCGGCCCGACCCTCACCGCGATGCGCAGACACCGCTTCGAACGCTGGAGCGACGTGCACGTTCCGGTCACCGTGGTGTGGGGCGACAAGGAACGCCTGATCCTGCGGCGCCACGCGGAGCCGCTGGCGGCGCGGAAGCTGCCTCACTCGCGCACCTATGGACTGGAGCGCTGCGGCCACCTGGTCATGTGGGACTCACCTGCGGAGACGCTGCGGATCCTGCTCGAGGAGCCCGGCCCGCCGCGTCAGGTGACGGGCAGCGAGTAGTCGATCCAGCGCTCGTCGCGCTGGCCGCCCACCCGGTCATACACGGCCTGGGCGCGGAAGTTGTCCTTCGCGGTGGTCCACTCGAGTTCGCCCGCGCCGTGCTCTGCACAGCGCTCGCGGCATCTGGCGATCAGGGCCTCTGCGGCCCCGCTGCCACGGGCCTCGGGGCTCACGAACAGGTCGTTCATCACTCCGATTCGCATTGCCCGGGTGGTCGACCAGCTCCAGTAGACGGTCGCAAAGCCGGCCGGCCGTCCGTCCTGGCGCGCCAGGAACTGCACGCCGTCGGTCTCAGGCCCTGCGATCAACGCGCGCGACAGGGCCAGCAGCTGCTCATCGGTGGGATCGACCTCGTAGAAATCGCTGTAGCCGCGCATCAGCGGCAGCAGCTCCCCGAGCTGCTCCTCGCCTACGGTCTCGATCGTCACACCCACGATCGGGGACGCTAACGGGTACCGTCCCGCGACGATGAAGGCAATGGTCCTTGCGGCCGGTCTCGGGACCAGGCTGCGCCCCCTCACATACGAGATCCCCAAGCCGATGGTGCCGGTGCTGGACCGGCCGGTCATGGCGCACATCACCGGAATGCTGGAGCGCCAGGGCTTCGACCAGGTGATCGCCAACCTCCACTACTTCCCGGACACCATCCGCAACTACTTCGGCGACACCATCGAGTACCGGATGGAGGAGGAGCTCCTGGGTACCGCCGGCGGCGTGCGCAATGTGGCCGACTTCTTCGACGGCGAGCCGGTGGTGGTCGTGTCCGGCGACGCCCTCACCGACACCGACCTGTCCAAGCTGGTCGAGCGTCACGAGGCCACAGGCGGCATCGCCACCCTGACGGTCAAGCGAGTGGCCGACACGCGCGAGTACGGCGTGGTGATTCACGACCCCGACGGCCGGATTCTGGGCTTCCAGGAGAAGCCGGACCCGGCCGAGGCGCTCAGCGACCTGGGCAACTGCGGGATCTACTGCTTCAGCCCGGAGATCTTCGACTACTTCCCGGATCGGCCCTTCGCCGACTGGGCCAAGGACGTGTTCCCCGCGCTCCTGGCGAACGACGTGCCCTTCCACGTCCACGAGATCGATGACTACTGGAACGACGTCGGCTCCCTCGACGAGCTGCGTCAGGGCACGTTCGACGCGCTGGCCGGGCGGCTGCAGCTCGGGATCACCGGCGAGTCCGCGGGGGAGGGGATCACCCTCGGCGCCGGCTCCAGCATCGAGGCCTGTGAGCAGGTCGACGGGCCCGTCTGGGCAGGCGCAGGCTGCACGATCGGCGCGGGTGTTCGCCTGACCGGGCCCGTGGCGATCGGCGACGGTGCGACCATCGGGGAGGGCGCCGCCCTGCGTGACTCCATTGTCTTCCCCGGCGCGGCGGTCGAGGCTGGTCAGATCGTGATCGGCGCGATCATCGGCCACTCCGGGATCGTCGAACGGCTGCGCCCGCTCTCAGACCTGGGCTAACCGTTCGTCCTCCAGCCGGTCCAGGCGCGCCTGCTCCTGCTCGGATCTGGCCAGCATCCGGATGAACAGGAGGAAGAAGGCGGCGAACAGGACCACCGACTGCTCGGCCATCATCAGTGCGCCGCCGGCCTTCTGGTCGTTGAGGGCCGTGGTGCCCCAGATCTGGGGCACGTGGTTGTAGTACTCGTAGACAACGGCTCCCGACCAGACGAAGTAGATGCCGAGGATTCCCATGGCCACCTTTGCCACGGTGATGTAGGCGAAGGGCCAGAGCCCGTTCATGGAGTGCCGCATCGGCACGGGCTGCAGCAGGGGCCACCAGAGCAGGAAGCCGCCGAAGAAGAAGGTCGTGTGCTCCAACGCGTGAAGGGCGGGGTGCTGGAGCGCCCCGTCGTAGAGGGCAGGGATGTGCCACAGGTAGATCAGGCCGATCCAGAGGATCAGCGCGGTGAGCGGGTGGGCGAACGGGCCCAGGGCCTTCTCCGCGGAGCTCAGGCGCCGGGTGGCCGGCCGCATGATCACCCGCGACAGGCCGAGGATGATGAAGAGAGGCGCGAGGTCTCCAATCAGCAGGTGCTGGAGCATGTGCGCCGAGAAGAGGTAGTTCTCGCCGAGCTCGTCGAGCGGTGAGAGAAGGGCCACCGCCAGGAAGCCGATCCCGAGCAGGAAGGCCGCCACCCGCCACCACTCAACCCCACGTGCATGCCGCTCCTTGCGGGCCGCCCGGTAGCGCCACGCGTAGATGGCGATGTAGGACATCAGGGCGGCGATGATCAACGGATCGAGTCGCCAGCTGAGTACGGGTGTTTCGATGCGGGAATTGTCGCAGTGGGAGTTCCTGCTGTCGGCCCTCGGCCCGGACCATCGAGCGATGAGGCCGCGCTGGACCGAGCCGCTGGTAGCCCTCCTCGCGCCCCCGCTCTGTGTGTCCTGTGGCGCGCACGCCGGGCCGGCCGAGCCATTTTGCAGGGCCTGTCGTGTGGGCCTGGCCTGGCTGGACCAGTGCCAGGCTCCCGTCGCGGGCGTTCCGGCCTGGGCGCCTGTCGCGTACGCGGGCCCCGCCCGCGCGCTGGTCGGCTCGCTCAAGTTCCGCGGTGCGCGGCCCGCCGCGGCAGCCATGGCGAGCCAGATCGCGGCGGCGGTGCCCGCCGACTGGCTGCAGGGAATGGCGCTGGTCCCGGTCCCGCTGCATCCCGCGCGTCTGCGCTCGCGCGGCTACAACCAGGCCGCCCTGATCGCCCAGCAGCTGTCCGTGGCATCGGGCCTCGCCGTTGCCGACTGCCTCGTGCGGGACGGCCCCGCAACCACACAGGTGGGGCGGGATCGCACGCGCAGGGCAACCGGGATCTTCGGGCGCGTGCACGTGCGGCGGGGGACCACCGTGCCGCCCGCCGTCCTGCTGGTCGACGACGTGATCACGACCGGCGCCACGGTCGCGGCCTGCTCCGATGCGCTCCGCAGCGCGGGCTGCTTTCACGTGCGGGCGCTTTCCTACGCGCGGACGCCGGGCCGCTGAGCGATGTTCGTCTAGAGGCTCTTCACACCGGCCCTCGGCCTCTCTACCATCGTTGGAAGGAAAACTCTCGAAAGGAGCTCTCATGCGCATCGATGTCAAGGGACGGAACTTCCCGGTTGACAAGGATCTGCGGGAGCGTGTCGAGAAGAAGTTCGCAAAGGTGGGCCGCCAGGTCTCCGACCTCGCCCGCCTCGAGATCGAGCTTTACGAAGAGGCCAACCCCTCCATCCGCGAGTCCGAGGTGGCCGAAGTGATCCTCTACATCAAGGGCGCGACCTTCCGCGCGAAGGATGCCTCCACCAGCATGGTCCACTCGATCAACGTGGTGGCCGAGGAGATAGCCCGCCAGGTCAAGCGCCATCGCGAAAAGCAGCGCGGGCCGCGTGTCTCGCTGCGCACGGCCCCGCATATGGGACAAGCCGCTCCGTAGAAAGCGGTCGAACAAGCCCCACCCGGTAGGCGGAGGAGCGGCCCAGCCGCTCCTCCGTTGCTACCGTAGGCCCATGGCCTTGCTAGAGCGCGCTCTCCGCATCGGGGAGTCCAAGAAGTTCAAGGAGTTCGAGAAGCGCGTCGCGCGCATCAACGACTTCGAGCCGGAGCTGGAGCTCCTGACCGACGATGAGCTGCGCGAGCACGCGATGGAGCTACGCCGCAAGATCCAGGCGGGCGAGGCCACGGTCGACGACTGCCTCCACGAGTCCTTCGCGCTGACCCGTGAGGCCGGCAAGCGCACCCTGGGCCAGCGGCACTTCGACGTGCAGTTGATCGGGGGCATGGTGCTCCATCACGGCGACATCGCCGAGATGCGCACCGGAGAGGGCAAGACCCTCACCGCGACCCTGCCGGTGGTGCTCAACGCCCTGTCCGGCCAGCAGGTCCACCTGGTCACCGTCAACGACTACCTGGCACGCCGTGACGCCGAGTGGATGCGGCCGATCTACGACACCCTCGGCCTGACCGTGGGCATCATCCAGTCCGAGGAGCGAGACGAGCGCAAGATCGAGGCCTACGCCTGCGACATCGTCTACGGCACCAATTCCGAGTTCGGCTTCGACTACCTGCGCGACAACCTCGCAACCGAGGCCGAGACCAAGTTCCAGAAGGGCCATCACTTCGCGATCGTCGACGAGGTCGACAACATCCTCATCGACGAGGCGCGCACCCCGCTGATCATCTCCGGGCAGCCGGAGCAGGCGGCGGACCTCTACAACCGCTTTGCCAAGCTGGCGCCGCGGCTCGAGCCGGGCAAGAAGCCCGAGGGCCTCGAGGGCAAGTCCAAGGAGTATGAGGCGGACTTCGACTACGAGATCGACGAGAAGCACAAGGCCGTGGCCATCACCGAGCGCGGTGTGGAGAAGTCCGAGCGGTTCCTCGGCATCGAGCACATGTTCCTGGCCGAGCACGGCAACCTGGTCAACCACCTGATCCAGGCCCTCAAGGCCGAGTCGCTCTACAAGCGCGACGTGGACTACGCGGTGATCGACGGCGAGGTCATGATCATCGACGAGTTCACCGGCCGCATCCTCGAGGGGCGCCGCTGGTCGGAGGGCCTGCACCAGGCAGTCGAGGCCAAGGAGGGAGTCGCGATCCAGGAGGAGAACCAGACGATCGCGACCATCACCTACCAGAACTACTTCCGCCGTTACAGCAAGCTGTCGGGCATGACCGGCACGGCCCTCACCGAGGCCACCGAGTTCATGAAGATCTACGACCTCCAGGTGGTCGAGATCCCCACCAACCGCCCGATGGTGCGCAAGGACTACGAGGATCAGATCTACAAGACCAAGGAGGGCAAGTGGCGCGCCGTGGTCGCGGAGATCAAGGCCCGCTACGAGAGCGAGCAGCCCGTCCTGGTCGGCACGATCTCCGTCGAGGTCTCCGAGCTCCTGGGCGACCGTCTGACCAAGGCTGGAGTCCCGCACACCGTCCTGAACGCCAAGCCCGAGCACGCCGAGCGCGAGGCCGAGACCGTCGCCGAGGCGGGCCGTCCCGGCGCCATCACCATCGCCACCAACATGGCCGGCCGTGGCGTCGACATCAAGCTGGGCGGCAACCCCGACCACCTGACGCACGGCGAGCTGGTCAAGCGCGGCCTGGAGCTGGACAGCGACGAGTGGAACTCGGCATGGGATGAGGTCTTCCCGCGTCTCGAGGCCGAATGCCTGGCCAACGAGCAGCGCGTGTGCGACATGGGTGGCCTCTTCATCCTGGGCACCGAGCGCCACGAGTCCCGCCGCATCGACAACCAGCTGCGTGGCCGCTCAGGCCGCCAGGGCGACCCGGGTGAGACCCGCTTCTACCTGTCCGCCGAGGACGACCTGGTCCGCCTGTTCGCCGGCGAGCGCATCTACAAGATCCTCGACCGCCTGGGCCCCATCGGCGAGGACGGCGAGGAGCAGCCGATCGAGGCCAAGATGCTCAGCAACCGCATCGAGGGCGCCCAGAAGAAGGTCGAGGAGCAGAACTTCCTGATCCGCAAGCGCGTCCTGGAGTACGACGACGTGATGAACCAGCAGCGCGAGGTGGTCTATGACTTCCGCGACCGGATCCTTCACGGCGAGGACATGTCCGAGGCCGCCAAGGAGCAGCTGGGCGGAGTGGTCGAACGGCTGGTCAACGAGTACATGCCGGGCGACTACGTCGAGGGCTGGGACGTCTCCGCTCTCCTGACCCAGCTCGGCCAGATCTACGACATCGCGATTGCTCCCGAGGACGTCGACCCCCAGAGCGTCGACAAGGCCTCGCTCCAGGAGGACATCCAGGACGACATGGTCAAGGCCTACGAGGAGCGTGAGCAGGAGCTCGGTGACGAGCTCATGCGCGAACTCGAGCGCTTCATCCTGCTGCGGATCATCGACGAGCGCTGGCGCGAGCACCTGCACGACATGGATTACCTGCGCGAGGGCATTCACCTGCGCGGGTTCGCCCAGATAGACCCGCTGGTGGCGTACAAGAACGAGGGCTTTTCGATGTTCACCGAGCTCATGGACCGGATCTGGGAGGAGTTCGCGCGCTACGTCTTCCACGCCGAGGTCACCTACACCAACGCCGATGGCGACGAGAGCACGATCTCGCCCCAGGCCAGCTCGGCACCTCGCAACGTCCAGTACTCCGGTGGCACCGCCGCCGACCAGCCCAGCGCCCTGGCCGCCGCCGCGGCAGCCGGGGTCGCCGGCGGGGGCTTTGACGACGAGGAATACGTGGACGAGGGGCAGACCGCCACGGCCACCATCGAGCAGCGCAGGGTGGACGAGCACGACAAGGTGGGCCGCAACGATCCGTGTTGGTGCGGTTCCGGCAAGAAGTTCAAGAAGTGCCATGGCGCCGCCCTCTAGCAGCGCCTCCGTCCGCGATCAGCTGAAGCTGCTCGCGGACTACCTTTGACCCTCCTGCACTGGAGGAGCGCGCCGGAGCGCTCGAGCAGGAGATGTCGGCTGCCGGGTTCTGGGATGACCAGGACCACGCCGCCAAGGTCTCGGCCGAGCACGCCTCGGTAACCCGCAAGCTCAGCCTGTACCGGGATCTGGAGCAGGAGGCCGAGGACCTCGAGACGCTCGAGGAGATGGCCGAGGAGGACCCGAGCCTGACCGCCGAGCTCGAGGAGCAGCAGGCGTCATTCCAGGCCAAGCTCGCCGAGCTCGAGGAGGCTCGCCTGTTCTCCGGCAAGTACGACGCGGGCGACGCCGTGATCTCGGTCAACGCCGGGGCCGGCGGCACGGACTCGCAGGACTGGGCCGAGACCCTGCTGCGCATGGAGATGCGCTGGGCCGAGGGGCGCAAGATGAAGGTCGAGATCAAGGAGGCCAGCGCGGGGGAGGAGGCGGGCATCAAGTCGGCAACCTTCATCGCCCGTGGCGAGAACGCCTACGGCCTGTTCTCGGCGGAGAAGGGCGTGCACCGGCTGGTCCGGATCTCGCCCTTCGACTCGCAGGCACGGCGGCACACGGCTTTCGCAGGCCTGGAGGTGGCGCCGCTGGTGGAGGCCGATGACAGCGTGGTGATCGATCCCGACGACCTCCAGATCGACACATATCGCGCGTCGGGCGCGGGCGGCCAGCATGTGAACAAGACCGACTCGGCCGTGCGCATTACCCACAAGCCGACGGGCATCGTGGTGCAGTGCCAGAACGAGCGCTCGCAGACCCAGAACAAGGCCACAGCCATGTCGATGCTCACCGCCAAACTGATCGAGCGCCAGGAGCGGCTGCGCCAGGAGGAGATCGCGAAGGAGAAGGGGGAGTCCGCCGACGTGGCGTGGGGCTCCCAGATCCGGTCCTACGTGCTCAACCCCTACACGATGGTCAAGGACCACCGGACGGGGCACGAGGTCGGCGACGTCCAGCGGGTGTTCGAGGGAGATCTGGACGGGTTCGTCCGGGCGGAGCTGCTCCGGCGGGCGGGACAGGCGCCGGATTAGATGTCGGCCATCCAGGATCTGATCGACTCCCGCGGGCTCCGGGCGGTGTTCCAGCCTGTTGTGGAGCTCGACGGGGGCGCCATCGTCGGATACGAGGCGCTGGTCCGCGGTCCCGCGGGCTCGGACCTCGAGTTTCCGGGAACGCTCTTCGAGGCCGCCCGTGGCGCCGGCCGCCTGGTGGAGCTCGACCGCTGCAGCCGCGCCACCGCAATCGAGGTCGCGCTCGACCACGGGCTCCCCGAGCCGCAGTCCCTCTTCCTCAACGCCGAGCCCGAGACGCTCGCCCTCGACGTGCTGACCCGCAACGCAGGCATCTCCGACCGCGCCGTCGCCGATCTGAGGCCCGTCGTGGAGGTCACCGAGCGGGCTCTGTCCGAGCGCCCGGCGGAGCTCGTCCATGCGGTGAGCGAGCTTCGCGAGCGGGGCATCGGCATCGCGCTCGATGACGTCGGGGCCGACCCGCGCTCGCTCGCGTTCATGCCCTTGCTCCGCCCGGACGTGATCAAGCTCGACATGTCGGTTGTCCAGTCCCCGCCCACGGCAGACACCTACGAGGTCGTTACCGCCGTGCAGGCCCACGCCGAGCGCACGGGAGCCGCCGTCCTGGCCGAGGGCGTGGAGACCGAGGAGCACCTCCACCAGGCGCGCAGCTTCGGCGCCACCCTGGCCCAGGGCTACTTCTTCGGCAGGCCCGGGGAGCTGGGATCCGGCGACGGCGAGCCGACGCCGGGGTCGCTGCCCCGCCTGCTCATGCCCGGCACCAACGCGGCCACGACCCCTCTCGCCCTGATCGGCGAAGCTGGTGATCTGCGCACCGCCACCTTCGAGCTGATGACCGCGATCGGGACGACCTTCGAGCGCCACGCGAGCCGGCTGGGAGAGAGCGGGATCCTCCTGGCCTGCATCCCGCACGCGACGTGGATGACGGATGGCAACCTCATCCACTGGGCCGAGTTGTCGAGCCGCCTGGCGTTCGCCGGCATCATGGGCCCGGACATGAAGCGCGAGCCGGCTCCGGGGGTTCGGGGTGCAGCGATTGAGCGCTCCGACCCGGTCGCCCGCGAGCTGAGCATGGTGGCGCTGGGCCCGCACTTCGCCGCGGCCACTGCAGGCCGCGACCTCACGGGCAGCGGGCCACTGGCCGAGCGCCGGTTCGAGTTCGGGGTCACCTACGAGCGCTCGGTGGCGATTGCCGCCGCACGCTGCCTGATCGCCCGGATCGGGCGCGCCGCCTGATGCGCACGCTGATCGACCATGCGCTGGCCGAGGACGTCGGCCACGGAGACCTGACCACACTCGCCGTCGTGCCGGAGGGCTCCCGGGCGACCGCGCGGATAGTCCAGCGGGAGCCCGGGGTGGTTGCCTGCCTCGATGTGGCGCGCGAGGTCTTCATGACCCTCGACCCGGCACTGCGCTGGCACGAGCACGTGGGCGAGGGTCTGTGGCGCTCACGCGAAGAGCTGGATGCCAGCCCGCTCGTGGCCGAGATCAGCGGTGCTGCCGCGCCGATCCTCACGGGGGAGCGGACGGCGCTGAACCTGCTGGGGCGCCTGTCGGGCGTCGCCACCATGACCCATCGCTACGTGCAGGCCGTGGAGGGCACCGGCGTGGTGATCCTGGACACCCGCAAGACCACACCCGGGCTCCGGGCGCTCGAGAAGCGGGCGGTCAAGGCGGGTGGCGGCACCAACCACCGCCACGGCCTCTATGACGCGATCCTCATCAAGGAGAACCACGCGATGCTGGCGGGCGGGGTGGGGCCGGCCGTGGAGAGCGCGCTGGCCTCCGGCCACGACGTGACCATCGAGGTCGAATGCCGAACGCTCGAGGAGGTGCCGCTGGCGCTTGCCGCAGGGGCCGGCCGCCTGCTGCTGGACAACATGTCGCTCGATCAGCTCCGGGAGGCGGTCGAGATCAACGCCGGCAAAGCCCAGCTCGAGGCTTCCGGAGGCATCACCCTGGACACCGTGCGGGACGTCGCCGAGACGGGCGTGGACTTCATCAGCATCGGGGCCCTGACCCACTCCGCACCCGCGCTGGACCTCAGTCTTCTGGTCGACGTCTCCGAATAGATACAATTCCCTGACAGCCGTTCTGTCACAGGACGAGCTTCATTTCGGTACTCGCACCCACCGAGGCGCCGAAACATAGGGACCTAGGAACCGACAGCGGACGGAGCCGATGAACGCACCCGAAGTGCTGACCCTGGAGAACATCCCCGCTCTCAAGCGAGAGGTACGGGCCCTTGCCGCGGAACGCAACGCCGTGATCCTGGCGCACAACTACCAGCTGCCCGAGGTCCAGGACGTGGCGGACTTCGTGGGCGACTCCCTGGGCCTGTCGCTCCAGGCAGCCAAGGCCGGGGCCGAGGTGATCGCGTTCTGCGGTGTGCATTTCATGGCGGAGACCGCCTCGATCCTCTGCCCGGAGAAGACGGTGCTCATCCCGGACCTCGACGCGGGCTGCTCCCTGGCCGACTCGATCGATGCCCAGCAGCTGCGCGACTGGAAGGCACAGCACCCGGGCGCCATGGTGGTCATGTACGTGAACACCACGGCAGAGGTCAAGGCCGAGACCGACTACTGCTGCACCTCCTCCAACGCGGTGAAGGTTGTCGAGCAGATCTGGTCCGAGCACGGCGCCGAC
>JAXDIE010000121.1:0-2730 GCA_034664165.1 Thermoleophilaceae bacterium
GCTCAGGTGGAGCTTTCGAGAGCCCCGGAGCGACTTACCCGTGGATACGGTTCCACCCGTGGAACGTTGGGCCCTATCCCGGCGCGAGACGCCGGAGCTCAGCGCCTCCTACACCCAGGGGAGATGGATCGGCACCAGGGCGTTGAGCAGCAGGCCGAGCGCCAGCAGTCCGCCGGCCCGGCGCGTGTGGATGAAGGCCGCGCCGACGAACCACAGGGGCCAGCCCACGTAGGAATGCGGCGGGCTCTCGGGCCGTGGCCGCTGGAACACCTTCAGGACCTGGACCAGGCGCGGAACGCCGAGCAGCACCACCGCGACCCAGGGCCCGATGAAGCCCACGAGCGCGGCGCCGATCACGATCGGGTAGAACGCGATCATCAGCACTTGGCTGACCCGGCGTGCGAGCCGCTCCCCGAGGATCACCGGCAGCGTGCGGATCCCCTTGACCGCGTCCGCCTGGATCTTGTCGATATGCTTGCCGAACAGCACCGTGGTGACGAGGATCGCGTACGGCAGCGATGCCAGCCAGACCCACGCCGGCAGCTGCCCGGTCGCGACGTAGAAGGTGCCCGCCACCATGAGCGGGCCCCAGACCAGGAAGACGCCCGGCTCGCCCAGGCCGATGTGCTTGAGGCGGATCGGCGGCGCCACGTAGAAGACGGAGACGAACAGCCCGGCCAGCGCGAAGACGATGACCAGCGGGCCGCGCACGGCGGCCAGGCCCAGCATGATCGCGAGGTCGACGGCGTTGGCGATCGCGATCGCCGCCAGGAGCTGGCGCTTGGTCACCCAGCCCGAGAGGATCGGGTGCGGGGCGTAGAGCGCCCGGACGTACCCCTCGGTGTCGACGCCGCCCTCCAGGTCGAAGTAGTCGTTGATCATGTTGTTCGCGGCGTGCGCCACGACGAGGCCCACGATCGCGAGGGCGAGAAGGCCCCAGTCGATCGAGACGGAGCCCGTCAGCCGCGCCTCGCCGATGGCCAGCAGCCCGCCGACGAGCCCCGACGTCACGGTCATCGAGAAGACCGCCGCCCGGGTGATCACGAGCCACTTGCTGAGGCGGTCGGGCGGCTTGGTCATGCCCACCGGCAGGTTCGCCGTGTTGAACACCGTGCGCCACGTCCGGAGCCGGTCCTGGAAGGACTGGTTCTCGATCGTCGCGGAAGCCGGAGTGACGGGAGTGGCCATGCTGCGCGTACCCTCAGGACGAAACTTGCTCACATACGGTAGCAGGTTACGCAGGAGTTAGTGTGGCCTTCGCGCGCCGGTCGTCGGTCGCGTGCAATGTCTCCGGCGACTCCCGCCGACCGGCCGAAACGGCCCCCGGACCAAGGTCGACAGCGTCCCCTCGCCGACACCACGGGAGACAAGATGTCGACCATTTCGAGCCGCCAGGCGACAGACCTCGATCACGAGGCCCAGAACCGCAACCCTGCTCTGCCGCGCTCCGCAGACGAGGCGCTCATCGCGGGACCCGACGAGGCGGCGGAGCCCGCCAGCCTCGACCCCGAGGGCAAGGTCAACACCGGTCAGTTCCGCAGCGATCCCGCGATCGAGCACCACCCGTCCGGCCGCAGCTTCGACAGCCGGAATGAGCGCCAGGTCCAGCCTGACGACGTCGGGGAGCGCTGACGGGGAATCCAAAGAGCCGGGCACCCCGCGAGATGGGATGCCCGGCTCGTCGGGGGTCGTCAGCCTTCCGCCAGCAGGGCCTCGAGCCGATCCCAGGTCTCGATCGCACCCCCGACCATGCCGGTCGCGAGCGCGCCGTCGATGGCCTCGGGTGATCCCATGTTCGAGACGGTCGTGACCTTGGTCTTCCCGCCGACCTCCTCGAACGAGAAGGTCTCGGGTCCGCCCTGCGGGCCCGTGCCGTCCACGTCGAACATGAACGTCCACGTGAACGCTGCCGGCGGGTCGATGTCCAGGTACTCGCCGAAGAACACCACGTCCTCGCGGTCGGGTGCGCTGCTGACGTAGCGCCACGCGCCGCCGACGCGGAAGTCCATCTCGGCCACGGTCGTCGTCGTGCCGTGCGGGCCCCACCAGCGCGGCACGAGCTCCGGGTCCGCGAAGGCCTGCCAGACCCGCTCGCGCGGTGCGTCGAAGGTGCGCTCGAAGACGAGGTCTCCGCCCTCCGAGTAGATGGTCGTCGTGCCGGTGCTACCGCGGTCGATTCGGGTCGCGATCATCGTCGTCTCCTTCTGGGTGTTCCTGGTTGTCGTGCACGTCGCGCAGATAGGCGTCCAGCCGCTCGAAGCTCTCTTCCCAGTGCCGCTTGTACTGGCCGACCCACGCGGCGACGTCCCGCAGCGGGCCCGCCTTCAGCCGGCGCGGACGCCACTGGGCCTGACGCCCCTTCTCGATGAGGCCTGCCCGCTCGAGCACGCGCAGGTGCTTGGAGATCGCCGGCTGGCTCATGTCGAATGGCTCGGCGAGATCCTTGACCGATGCCTCGCCCTCCGCGAGACGGGCCAGGATCTGCCGCCGAGTCGGGTCGGCGAGGGCGGCAAACGTGGCGCTGAGCGAGTCCGTCGGCATAAGCATCACCTAGAGGTTATATAACCCGGCGGTACTGTACGGCGGTCACGTCGCGGCTGTCAACCCTGCCCGTGGAAATCCCTGTCCAGGAACGGCCGGCCTCGCCACCGACGGCGAGGGTCGAGCGGGCCGTCCCGAATTTGCGGTCGCCGGCGTCGCCGAGGCCGGGCATGAGGTAGGCGCGCTCGG
>JAXDIE010000016.1:0-41034 GCA_034664165.1 Thermoleophilaceae bacterium
CACGGCCCGTCGCCACCTCGGTGGCGGGCCGTAGGTTTGGGGCGCCGTACTCCGGAGAATCCATCCCGAAGGAGCCCTATGGCCGACAGCCCCAGCATTTACCCGACCCTCCGATTCCGTGATACCCCGGCCGCGATCCGCTGGCTGGTGGACGCACTCGGATTCGAGCAGGGCCTTGTCGTGCCCGGCGAGAACGAGGGCGAGATCCGCCACGCCGAGCTCAAGCTGGGGAACGGGATGATCATGGTCGGCGACGACCTTCACGACCAGGACCCGATCGCCCAGCCCCCAGGGGTCGCCGCGTGTTACCTGGTCATCAATGACCCCGACGAGCGCTACGCGCGAGCCAAGGAACACGGGGCCGAGATCGTGCGTGAACTGACCGATACCGACTACGGGTCCCGGGACTTCACCGTCCGCGACCCGGAGGGCAACATCTGGAGCTTCGGCACGTATGACCCGTTCGCGCCGCCAGCCTGAGGGACGCGATCATCTAATCTTCGCGGCCGGATGAGCACCGCCAAGATCCCACCGGTTCTTCGCGCGTCGACAGGGGGCCTCAAGGAGGTCGACGTCGACGGCGCCAACGTCGGCGAGGCGCTGCGCGCGCTGGCCGGCGCGCACCCCGAGCTGCAGACGCAGCTCGTCGGGGACGACGGCGAGCTCAACCGTTACGTCAACGTCTACCTGAATGACGAGGACGTGCGCGTGCTGCAGGGCCTGGACACGGAGGTCGGGTCCACCGACACGCTCGTGATCCTGCCGGCCATGGCCGGCGGTCGCTAGCCGCAGTCCTCCGCCCGCCTTTCGCGTTAGTTTTCAAAGCAGGGTGTCCCGGGAGCTCCCCCTCATAGGTGCTGAACTCGGCGGCTATCGGCTGACCTCGGCCCTGTCGCGGGGTGGGATGGCTGTGGTCTACCTGGCGGAGGACATGCGGCTGGGGCGGACCGTGGTCCTGAAGATCCTGGCTCCGGAGCTCGCCGAGGACGACAACTTCCGCTCGCGGTTCCTGCGGGAGTCGCGGATCGCCGCCAGCATCGATCACCCCAACGTGATCCCGATCTACGACGCCGGCGAGGCCGACGGGTTGCTCTACATCGCGATGCGCCACGTGCAGGATGCCGACCTGCGGGGCCTGCTCCGGCTGGAGGCGCCGCTCGACGTCAAGCGCTCGATCTCGATCGTCAGCCAGATCGCCAGCGCCCTGGAGGCTGCGCATCGGCGTGACCTGGTGCACCGCGACGTGAAGCCGGCCAACGTCCTGATGATCACCCGCCGCTCGTTTGACTCGGCCGACCACATCTACCTCTCGGACTTCGGCCTGGCCAAGCGATCGAGCTCCGTGAGCGGCCTGACCGCCACCGGCAAGTTCCTCGGCACGGTGAGCTACAGCGCTCCCGAGCAGGTGGAGGGCCTGCCCGTCGATGCGCGGACTGACATCTACGCACTCGGCTGTGTGCTCTTCGAGTGCCTGACCCGCAGGCCGCCGTTCAAGAAGGAAGAGGACATGGCCGTGCTGATGGCCCACATCCGCGACGTGCCGGCCCGAGTGACCGACCTTCGCCCCGACTGCCCGCCCGAATTGGCGGACATCGTCGCGCGCACTCTCGAGAAGTCGCCAGACGATCGCTTCCAGACCTGCGACGAGATGATGGACGCCATGCGGGCGGTCGACACGGGCACGTCGTCGCGCTCGGTCTCGATGCCGGCGCTCACCGATCCCGACGAGACCCTGGCGCCGGGCTCGGGCGCGCCGCCGGCGATCCCGCCCGTCGCGGAAGAACCCGCCCAGGCCGCCCCGCCGCCCCCGCCGCCGGTCGAGCCGCCGCCCGCCCCGCCGTACGGTGGGCCGGTCGAGCCGCCGCCGCCCGCACCGCCGGTGCAGCCGCCGGCGGCCTCCACGCCACCCGGCGGGCCCGGGCCGGGCCGCAAGCGGATAGGCATCGCCATCGCCGCCGGAGTCGCGGCGCTTGTCGTGGGATTCGCCGCGGTGCACTTTCTGCTCGGCGGCAACAGCGGCGAGGTCCCGGGCTCCACGGCTCCGGCCATCTCGCGCACGGCGCCCGACACGGAAGCCTCCTGGCGCACGATCAGGGACTCCCCCACAGCGCGCCAGCAGGCCGCCGCCGCCGCGCTGGACGGCCGTGTCTGGATCCTCGGCGGGCTCACCGGAAAGACCAACGCCACCACGGCCACGGCCAGCACCGAGGCCTACGACCCCGCGATCAACACATGGACCACGGGCCCCGACCTGCCGGTCCCGCTCCATCATCCGATGGCGGTGACCTACCACGGCGAGCTGGTCGTGATGGGCGGCTGGATCCCGGAAGGGGCCAACCTCACTGCCAAGACCTCCAACAGGGTCTTCGCCCTGCGCAACGGCTCCTGGGTCGAGTTGCCGCCGATGAACAACGCGCGCGCGGCCGGCGCAGCCGCCGTGGCCGATGACCGCATCGTCGTGGTCGGCGGCCAGGCCGATGAGCAGCTGGTGGCGCCCACCGAGGTCTTCGACGGCAAGAGCTGGCGCGAGGTGGCCGATATCCCCACGCCGCGCGAGCATCTTGCAGCGGCTGCCGACGGCGGTGCGGGATCCGTTTATGCGGTGGGGGGCCGGGAGCTGTCGGCCGACAAGAACTCGGCCGCCCTCGAGCGCTACGACCCGGAACGAAACCAGTGGGTCAAGTTGCCGAACATGCCCATCCCCGCGGGGAGCATCGGGGCGGCGGTCGTGCAGGGCCAGCTGGTGGTGGTGGGCGGGGAGACGCCGACCACCGTGCTCAAGGACGTCCAGTCCTTCGACCTGACCACGGAGAAGTGGTCGGTGCTGCCGAACATGATCGCGGCGCGGCACGGCATGGGCGTCGTCGGCATCGGCAACACCCTCTACGTGATCGACGGCGCTCTGGCGCCCACACACGCCCAGTCGACCGCCACCGGCGAGGCGCTCGACTTCAAGTAGCCCTCAACGGCGAAGGCCGGGCGCCCTTGCGGGACACCCGGCCTTCTTGGGGGAGCGTGGGCTCCGGGGGCGCTACTTGATGGTCGCGCCGATCAGCATCCAGCAGCCATCGGTGCTGGTCACGGTGGAGAACGGTCCGCCGACGCTCAGGGCGGGCTGGTTCTCGAGCGTGTTGTCGCCGCCCGAGGAGCAGCGCAGCGTGCTCAGCGGGGAGTCGGACGTGGCGGCGATCTGCTCGCCCTTCTTGACCTTGAGGTTCTTGACCTTGAAGGTCTCGACGTTGTAGTCGAGGGCGTTCTCGTCAGAGCCGACGTAGTTGATCGTCGGGCCCTGGCGGGTGATCTTGACCTGAGCGGTGTCGCCCGAGCCGTTCACCTTTGCCAGACCGAGCTTGAACGAGCCGGGGACGCCACCGACGAGGCTGATCTTCTTGATCTTGCCGCTCTTGGGAGCAAGCTCATGACCGGCGTACTGGTAGGCGTCGTTCTCGACACGGGTGCAGCTGCCGGGGCCGGTGCTGCAGTCCTGGCCCTGGAAGGCGTTCGAGGGCTGGGTCTGACTGTCGACCTTGGCGCCGAAGTACGCGGCGTTGGCCGGCGCGACGGCGGTAAGGGCAACGGCGCTGGCGCCCAGAAGGACTGCGGCGCGGCGGATCGTGTTCTTGTTCATTTGGGGTCTCCTGTTCTGCTTGGTGGGTTGGCTGATTTGCCTCGAGCCATCTTGCGGCGGGGGAGAGCCCCCTCACAGGCGCCCTAGGTGTTGGGAATCCACACCTCCGCGTTACACTCGCGGCGGATGAGGGCTCGGAGGTCCATCACGCTTGCGGTCATCTCGGCTCTCACGCTGGGCGGTGCCGGTACTGCGGTGGCCGCCCCAGTCATGGGCCTGACCACCGACGGCAAGCTGATCGGCTTTGACACCGCGACGCCCGGCACCCTGATCAGCGGGCCGACCGCCATCGCCGGCCTGCCCGCGGGCGAGACACTTGTTGCGCTCGATGTCCGGCCGGCGACGAGCCAGCTCTACGGGGTGGGAAGGAGCGGGCGGCTCTACCTCATTTCGGCCGACTGTGCGACCGTCACCGCAATCACCGTGGGCACGTTCGACACCCCCTTGAGCGGTGCCGAGGTGGGCGCGGACTTCAACCCCACGTCCGATCGGATCCGGATCGTCGACACCGATCTGCATAACTTCCGCGTGCATCCGGTTACGGGTGCGCAGGTCGATGGCGATGGCATCGCGGGCGGCATACAGCCGGATGCCGCGATCCACCGCGACCCGGCGGACCCCGACTTCGCGTTCCCCCTCTCCCTGTCTGCGATCGCCTACGACAGAAGCTTCACCACCACCAGCGCGACGACGCTGTACGGCATCGATACCGCGCACGACGCCCTCGTGACAGTGGGCGGCGTGGATGGCACGCCGTCGAGCCCGAACGGGGGCGCGGTCTTCTCCCGGCCGGGCGGCGGCCTTCTGGGGGTGAACGCCACCGGCACGTCGAGCCTCGATATCCGGGCCGCCGGCACGCCCGCGGCCTTCGCTGCCCTCCAGACAGGCGGCACCAGCTCCGGGCTGTACTCGGTGGCCCTGCCGAACGGCCCCGCCACCCTGGTGGGCACCGTCGGGCCGGGCGACTTCACAGTGCAGGACATCGCCGTTGACGCAGCGCTGCCCGCGCCCTGCGGGCTTCCGTCAGCCGCCGACACGACCGGTCCAGAGATCCTGATCGATGTGCAGCGCGTCCTGCCGCTGAAGAAGGCATCCAAGGGCGTGGCCTTCGGCTACAGCTGCGACGAGGCCTGCACGATCAACGCAACCCTCGGCGTCAAGAAGAAGAATCTGGGCTCGGCCACCTCCTCGCTCGGACAGGCGGGCGTCGGCGCCGGGAAGATCACCGTGACCAAGGCCGGCAAGAAGGTGCTGAAGAGGGCCAAGAAGAACGTGAAGGCCAGCTTGGTGCTCAACGCAACCGACACGACGGGTAACGCCGCTTCGCTGACGCGGAAGCTGACGCTGGAGCGCTAAACCCTGCCGAGGCTGCGAACTAGCCCTTTTTGACGATCCAGGGGTTGGAGGCAGCCGGCCTGCAGACGCCCTCGCTCGCGACGAACTTCGATCCGACCTTCCCGATGTAGCGGCCAGGCTTGAGCTTGCGCAGGATGTCGGCGTATCGGTCCGGTCCGGTCGTGCCGCGACCCCAGGTACGGGTCTTGCCCTGGTACTTCCGGGTCACGGTCACGGGCTCACCCACGGCGCAGTCCAGCCGGGCGTTGCCGATCGTCGCACGCAGGCCTGTTCCGACCTTGATCAGGTCCACGCTGCGCTGCCAGGAGCGGCAGCCCCACGGCGCGACGCCGCGGTAACCAGGGCAGACGTCGGAGGTGTCGACGACCCCATCGCCATCCGCGTCGGCGTCGCAGGCATCACCGGGCGTGTCGCGGTCGGAGTTCCGCTGGTCCGAGTTGGACGTGGCAGGGCAGTTGTCGTACTCGTCGGGGACCGAGTCGCCGTCGGCGTCCGGCGGCGGAGGCGGGGGAGGGGGCGGGGGCGGCTTGGGGCCGCGATCCCACGCGTACTCCGCGGGCGTCGGGTCCACGTTGCCGGCCGCGTCGACCGCGCGGATGCGGACGCTGCGGTCCGGTCCGTACAGCCACCACCAGGCAACCTCCCACGGTTCCTGGCAGCTCCACCAGGAGGTGTTCTCCTGGGGTGTGCCGTGCTTGCACTCGTAGCTGACCCCCGGCTCGCTGCCCACGTAGAAGACCTCCATGAAATCCTCCTCCGGGTGCTCGGCCGTGCCGGTGATCAGCGTGTCGGGCGGGGTCTTGTCGACCCTGAACGGATAGCGCGCGGGCTCAGTCTCGACGTTGCCGTTGATGTCGGTGGAGCGGACCTCGAAGACGTGATCGCCCTCCGGCATCGGATCCTGAACCGAGTGGCTCGACTCGTACTCGCACGGCGCGAAGGGCAGCTGGTCGAAGCGGCAGTCGAAATGCACCCCGCCGTTCTCTGAATGGAAAAGGAAGACCGGCGTGTCGTCCTGACTGGCCGGTTCCGGCCCGTATTCGACGATCGAGTCGGGCGGGAAATGGTCGTCGACCACGAAGGTGGCCCTCGCAGGGGTTCCGTCCCGGTTGCCGGCGATGTCCTGGGCGATGACCGAGATCTCGTGTTGGCCATTCTTGAGCCCGATCGCCCGATGCGAACCGAGCGCGCCGTTACAGGTCTGCCACGGCAGCACGTCCTGCTCCAGGTCCATCCCGCACAGAAACCGGGACGCGGGCTCGGATGCCTTGAAGGCGAAGTTGGCGGTCTCGTCATCGACCGGTCCTGCGGGCGACTGGGTGATCGTGGTGTCGGGTGAGGCCAGGTCGACGATGAAATCGCGGGAGGCGGGGGTCGGATCGACATTCCCCGCAGGGTCGATCGCTCTCACCCGGAACGTGTGCGGGCCCTCCGGCAGCGGGTTGGAGACCGCGTGGTAGGTCGTCGCAGTGCACGGGCCGAAGGGATCCGTGTCGATTCGGCACTGGAACGTCGAGCCGATGTCGGCCGAGGCGAACTGGAAAATCGGCGTCGAGTTCTGTGTGGGCCCCTTGGGACCCGACGAAATGTAGGTCTGGGGCGCACGGTCCGGCGGGTCGGTAGTCGTGAGGAACGAGCTGTTGGCGATGTTCCAGTGCGTCGCCAGGTAGGAGCCTGCGGGCGGCGAGGTGTTGAAGTAGTCGTCGTTGTTGCAGTCAAGACGCGAGTCATCCGCGTGGTCCGTGCAGACATCGACCATCGGCTCGCCGGAGCCGTCGTCGTAACACATGATGTCCCACTCGTCCCAGCAGTGAAAGCCATTGGTGGCCTGCGGCGCGCTGGGCTGAACGCCGCCGAGGGCGTGGACGATCTCGTGTGCCTCGACCGACTGCGAGTAGGCAGCCTGGCCCCAGCACGGGGCGTCGATCCGGGCGAAGGTCCCGGCCCAACTGCTGTTTCCGTTCGCCTCGTTCTCGGGCCCGGGGCGGTCGTCGGTGACCGCTTCCGCCACGCCGCAGTACCCGGCACCGTCCAGCCAGACGACGTACTTGTAGTTCGGCTTGTCGAACCCCTCCTCGTCGATGTCCTCGACCATCGACCAGAACTCGTACATGGAGTCGCGGTCGTCGAGCCTGACCTCGGCCACGTCAAGGTCACAGGCGGGGGTCGTTACCCAGCGGAGGTGGCGGGAGCCGCCGGTCTTCGCCGCGCTTTCGTCGAACGCGGCATCGGCCTGGGCCGCCCAGGCCGGGATCATCGCGGAGACCTGGTCGAAGCGGCTGTGCCCTTCCCCGTAGTAGGCATAGATGGCCTGGATCCGTTTGCCCGAGTGGCCGTCGCCCTCGCAGGGGATTCCGGGCTGGGCGAGGTTCGCGAGCTCCTGGCCGGGCGCAACCCCCGTCGCCTCCTTCAACTCCGAGATGGTCGGCCGATCGGTCACATCGATGCCGGCAGGTGCAGGATCGGGACCGTGAGAGCAGCGCGGGTGGCGTGCATCCTCCTCCTGGTAGAGCCCGGCACATGGGCCAGATGACGCGGGCTCCATGCCGGAGTAGAGCAGGCCCCGTTCGGCGTCATCCGGGGGGACGGAGGGCGCACCGGCTGTCTCGACCTGGGCCAGCGCCAGCGGCGAGGCGAGTGCAGCAACGACGATCGCGATGACGGCCCCTGCCGGGGGCCGGGCGATCACTGGATCACGGCAGGGGAGAAAGTCGGCACCTGATACCTATCGGCAGGCCGTCCTTCCCCCTTGATCGGCCGCCGTGAACGCGCTAGGGCGTCTGGCTGACCACCAGCTGCTGTCCGCCGCGCGCGATGTTCAGTGTGGTGGGCGGGACGCGCGGGCCGCGAATGCTGAGCGACATCCCGTTGCTGCCGGGCGGCGCGATGGCCCTGATCGGCTGGGCCGGGTTCAGGGCGAAGGTGGCAACGCCCAGAAGGTCATCGGTCTTGGTGCGGTAGTCGATCGTCCAGCGCGGGCGCTTCTGGCGGAAGCTCGGGAACGTGTAGCCCTCGAGCGGGTCGTTCTGCCCGCGCACCAGGAGGCGCTTGGTGTTGTCGCGGGTGCGATCGTCGGTCAGCCGGCTGAGAAAGCCCGGCCGGCTGAGCTTGACCTTCTTGCCCGCCTCCGTCGCCTTGATCCCGGGCCCGATCTGGAAGTAGCGGTCGTAGGTGTGGCCCTGCGGCGAGCGGGCATCATCGACGACGATCAGGCCGTACCCGGGCTTGTACAGGAAGAGGCGCCGGTGTTTGACGTTCTGCCCCTTGAGGATCGGGTTGCGCGCCAGCACTGCGTACCAGCCCTCGCCCTCACCCCAGGCCAGGATGCCGCTGCCGTAGGGCTTGCTGTTTGCCAGGTCGAAGTCCTGGCCGTCGGCCGTGAGCACGCTGTGGGCGATGGCCGAGCGGCCGAAGGCCCGGTAGTCGTTGTCGTCCTTGTTGTAGACGCCCGTGTCGCTGACGATCCTTCGGCCCTGCTCGTAGAGGTCGAAGCTCAGGTCGTCGGCATGCTTGTGCGAGATCCCGGCAAAGCCCTTCGCCGCGTAGCTGTGGAACCCGGCGGTGATGGCGAAGTAGCCGTTGATCGACCGGTCCTTGACGATGGCGAAGCCGGCGTCGGGGTACACCTTCATCCCGTCGTCGTCGGCTGCGGCCGTCACCGCCTCTCCACGGGGAGCACGCAGCTCGGTGTCGCCGAACTGGGGCTTGGTGCCGTCGGGCATCAGGAACCATCCGGATACGTCGACCATCTTCGCGATCAGCGCCTTCAGCATGGCGTCGTTTGGCGCGACGAAGTCGACGTAGCGCTCGAGCACCGTGAGCGCGACCGTCTGGTATCCGGTCGAATGCTCGAGCCAGACGCCCTCGGCGGGGTTAACACGGCGGGTGAAGGTGCTGAAGAAGCGCCCCCGGGACACGCTCTTCCACTTGGCCGAGAGCGGATCGGTGGGGAGGTAGTTGGCCAGCAGGCCCAGGCCCAGATCCATGAACAGCCCATGGTTCGAGGGGTTGTAGTGGCCGTCCTGTGCCAGGTAGCGCGCGTGCTTCTCAATCGACGCCAGAAGGATGTCGGCTTGGGCAGGGGTCAGCAGCCCGGCACAGGCGGCGGCGCGGCCGAGGTAGGCGACGTAGGGGCCGCGGTCGGCCACCACCTTGTTGGTCCAGGCGCGCGGATCGACCCCCGCGCCGCCCTTGGGGTTGGAGGTGATCCAGTCGAGGGCCAGGTCACGGGCCTGAGCGAGCGCGGCGACCTGCTGGGCCGGCGTATGGCCTGTGGTGTCGCCGTATATGAAGAAGAGGGAGTCGAGGTAGGCCAGCGTGTGGAACGCCTTGCGCCACGCCTTTGACTTGTAGGGGTCCTGCGTCCAGTCGATGCCCGGGCGAATCTCCTTCGCGGGGAACGGCTTGTCGCTCAGCTTGAACTTGCCCTGCTGCGCGGCGGCGAGCTGATCCGCTGAGTACGGGTGCTGGCGTACCGCCTCGTACTTGGGCGGGCAGCCGGGGGCGGTGAGCGCCTGCATGGAGGTGGCCGCCTGGGCGGAGGGCGCCAGTGCCCCAAGCAGCAGCGCCCCACACGCCAGCAGGCATGCCGGACCGCGCCGGCGTGCGGAGAGAGTCCCGTCCACGGCATGCATGATGCCGCTTGGACCGGCGGGCAGGCGTCAGCTGTGGGTCTGCGGCGCCTGGCGCACGTGCTTGGCGTACCAACCGGGCCCGTGCAGGCGCTGGAGGTGCCACGTCACGACTGCCGGCCAGTCGCGGCGGTGGAGCCAGAAGCGGTCCGGTGGGGTGGCCGAGGGCGCCACCGCGCCCGGCTCGATCTCCGCGGTCACGACCCCCGGCCCTTCCAGCCGGTCGCGCTTGGCCAGGACGCGGCCGTGTCCGTCGCAGATCACGGCGCCTCCCTGGAAGTGGCCGCGGTATCCGCCGGGAATCCAGGGCATGTCACAGGTCAGCTCGCCGGAATGTGCCGCATGCAGGACGGGCGCGCCCACGAATCCGGCGAACGACACGATCGACGTGCGTGCCGTTACCTCGTTCCGGGCCTCGAGCTTGCGCTGGAACGGCCAGTTCTCCGGCATCGACCACCAGCCCGAGCCCGTCATGGCGATGTCGATCCGTCCAGCCAGGCGCCGGACGGTCTGGGTGCGCATCAGCTCCCAGCACACGGCCGCGCCCACACGGAGCTCGCCGGCCTGAATCACGCCGTCGTCGCTCCCGCCCACGTAGTACGCGTTCTCCCACATGGTCGGCAGGTCCTTGTCGTGGCGGCCGGCAATGCCGCCAGGGCCGGCCAGCAGGTAGGCGTTGCGGACCTCGCCGTCGGGATCGCGGCACAGGAAGGACCCGCCCACAAGTGCCCCATGCCGCTCGGCCAGGCGCAGCAGCAGATCGGTGGCAGCTCCATCAACGGGTAGCGCACAATCGGCCAGCTCCGGGGTGAATCCGATGCCCGTGGAGAAGAACTCCGGGAGGGCGATCAGGTCGGCTCCCTGAGCTCCGGCCTGGTCGGCCAGCTCCTCGCACATCTGCAGGTTTGCAGGCACGTCCGCGAGCTTGGCCTCGAGCTGGATCGCGGCTGCTTTCATGCACTCCAGACTATTGGTCTAGCAGTGGGTTTCCGGGCCCCGCGACGTGGCTATACTTTCTGAAGCATGTTCGAGCACACACTCGAAAACCGGCCTTGTGGCGGCAAGTACGGCGACATCGTGCAGTCCATCGGGCACACCCCGCTGGTTGAGCTCAAGCGCCTGACGCCCAAGCCGGGTGTCCGCCTGTACGCCAAGCTCGAGAGCGCCAACCCCACCGGCTCCGTCAAGGATCGCGTGGCCCGCGCGATGATCGACGACGCCGAGGAGCGCGGGGCCATCCAGCCCGGCCAGACCATCCTCGAGCCGACCTCCGGCAACACCGGGATCTCGCTGGCCATGATCTGCGCCCGCCGCGGGTACCCGCTCAAGGTCGTCATGCCCGACAACGTCACCGAGGAGCGCACCGCCCTCCTGCGGATGTACGGCGCCGACATCGTTTACTCCCCTGGTGAGCAGGGCTCCAACGGCGCCGTCGCCATGGCCCTGGATATGGCGGCCAACGACTCCTCTTATTACATGCCCTACCAGTACGGCAACCAGGCCAATCCGGACGCTCACTACAACGGCACCGCCGTCGAGATCCTTGATGAGCTGGGCCGCGTGGACATGTTCGTGGCCGGCCTCGGCACCGGCGGCACACTGATGGGCAACGGCCGGCGCCTGAAGGAGGAGAACCCCGACACCATCGTCGTGGCGGCCGAGCCACTTCAGGGCGAGATGGTCCAGGGCCTGCGATCGCTTGACGACGGCTTCATCCCGCCGATCATCGACCTCTCGGTGCTGGATAGAAAGATCTTCGTCTCCAACCGCGACTCGGTGATCTGGACCAAGCGCCTCCTTGCCGAAGAGGGCATCTTCGCCGGCGTATCCAGCGGCGCGATCCTCTCGATCGCGGTTCGCGCGGCCGAGCAGCTCGACGAGGGCAACGTCGTCTTCCTGGTCGCCGACGGCGGTGCCAAGTACCTCAGCTCCGGCGTCTACTCCAAGCCGATCGAGCAGCTCGAGGCAGAAGGCGTCCTGGACTCCGCCTCCTTCTGGTAGGCGGCGTCGTCTTGCCTCTCAAGCTGGCCAGGCGGCCATCGCCGGCGCTCGTTGTGGCCGTGGTCGCGCTGTTTGCCGCACTGGTCGGCGGGGCCTATGCGGCCAAGACCCTGAAGAAGAACTCGGTCGTGACCAAGAGCATCAAGAAAGGCTCGGTCACGACCCCGAAGATCCGGCCCGGGGCCATCACGTCAGCCAAGATCTTCGATGGCTCGATCACCAGCACCGACCTGGCCTCGGGAACGATCGGCGTGGACAAGTTCGCGCCGGGGCTGTTGCCCGCCAGGACCGCCGGAGGTCTGATCACGGGCGCTTCGCAGACCCGGGGCCTGACCGTCGGCAACTGGACGGTCGAGGTGAACACCGACGCATCGGGGATCTGCGAGAGCCTCGACGTCCGCGCGGGCGCCAAGCCCGGGTCGGCGGGAGCGCTTGGCTCGAGCCCGGTGGCTCCTGGAGGCACGAGTCCCGCAATCGTCCTGCCCGCCGTGGCCGGAGTGGGAGTGGGGGGCGTCACCGATGACGGAACCAGCAGCTTCTCCGGCAGCGTGACCTACGCGGGTGTCGGGGGGAACTCCTGCTCCTACGTGATCGCGATGACCGGGAACTGAGCGTGAGCAGGCCCTCCCCGGCGCTGATCCTGGCCGTGACCGCACTCTTCGCCGCCCTTGCCGGCGGGGCCTACGCCGCGAAGGCGGTCAAGAAGAACACCGTCGTGACCAAGAGCATCAAGAGGGGCGCCGTCACGGGCCCGAAGGTCAGGGACAACGCGGTCTACTCGGGGCAGATCCTGGATGGCGGGATCATCGGAGCCGATCTGGCGCGCGGTGCAATCAGCAGCGACAAGTTCGCGCCCGGGGTTGAGGCGACCAAGACCGCCGGCGGCGTCATCACCGGCTCCACGCAGGCCAGGACCTTGACCCTGGGCAATTGGACGGTCCGCGTCGTGACCGATGCGGCGGGGCTCTGCGCGACCTTCGACATCAAGGCCGCCGGCAAGCCGGGGCGCGCGGGCTACACGAACAATGTGGCGACGGTTGCGGCCAACGGAATCACGGTCCCGGTACCGCTGACAGCCGCGGCGGGACTCCCGGTTGGCGCGGTCAGCGATGACGGCACGAGCAGCTTCACAGGAAGCCTGTCGGTTGCGCCTGTCGGGGCGTCCGCCTGCTCCTACTCGATCGCCATGACCGGCTACTAGCGCGGGTCAGGCGGGCTTGACCGTGGTCGTCTCGTCGTCGTCTTCGTCGTCGTCCGAGCCCATGGTCAGCGCGTTCTTGAACTCGCGCATTCCCTTACCCACGGACTTGCCAACTTCGGGAAGCCGCTTTGGACCCAGGACCAGCAGCCCGATCACCAGGACGATCACTATTTCCATTGGACCGACATTCGGCATGCATCCGAGGATAGAGCAGGCGGGCGCCTCTCATTACGCTTCAGCCTGATGCAGATGACCAAGGCCCAGTGGGACGAATTGATTGCCCACGCCCAGGAGGATGCTCCCAACGAGTGTTGTGGCTATCTCAGCCTGGAGGAAGGCGCGGTGCGCCAGACCGTGCGTGCGCCCAACGAGCGCAATTCTCCCTACGGCTATGAGCTGGGCTTCAAGGCGCTGATGGGGGCCAACGAGCTCGAGGACGAAGGGCTCGAGGTGGGGATCTACCACTCGCATCCCCGCAGCCCGGCGGAGCCGTCCCAGACCGACATCAACCTGGCGCACTACCCGGGGTGGCGCTACCTGATCGTCTCGCTGGTCGACCGCGAGCCCGGGTCCGGGCCGCACGTACGCTCGTGGTGGATCGCCGAAGGGCGCGTCACCGAAGAGGAGATCGTTGTCAGCTGATCCCGGCGCGCGCCTCGCCCTCGAGTGCCCCCGGTGTGCCCGGCGATACGACAACGACCAGCGCTTCTGTGAGCGCTGCGCGATGCCGCTCGTCCAGGCCGATGCCGTGAGCCCCGAGCCGGCACGCGACGAGACCCACGAGCGAGCGCGGAAGATCCGGCCCGAGTTCGCCCGCGGCGAGCTGGTGCGGGTGGCGGGCGGCCGCAACCAGGCCGAGGCGGAGCTGATCCAAAACATGCTGCTCGAGGAAGGCGTGCCCAGCATCCTCCGGAGGACCGCCGGATTCGACGTTCCCGACTTCCTGGCCGCCGGCCCCCGCGACGTGATGGTGCCGGAGTCCGGCGTCGAGACCGCACGCGGGATGCTCGAGGAGGCCGACATGAGCCCCTCGGAGCCGCTGCCGCCGGCCACCGGCCGCCAGGCCCTGGTGATACTCGTGGTGCTCCTCGGGGTCTTCGGCATCACCGCGCTTCTCGGGTGGCTCTGGATCCACGGTGCCATCTAGAGCGCAAGGGGTATAGATTCCGCGCCGATGGACTTCTCGCCGTCGCCACAGGTCGCACAGCTGCTGGACCGGGTCACCGCCTTCATGGCGGAGCACGTCGACCCCGTCGAGCGCGAGCTCATGGAGGCCTTCGACCACGAGATCGGCCCCGGGATCGCCTACCCGCCGTCGATGGTCGAGCTCCGCGAGAAGGCCAAGGCCGAAGGCCTCTGGAACCTCTTCCTACCCGACGCCGAGTTCGGCCCGGGGCTGACCAACTGGGAGTACGGAATGCTCTGCGAGGCGATGGGCCGAAGCGCGATCGCCCCGCTGATCTTCAACTGCTCGGCCCCCGACACGGGGAACATGGAGATCCTGGCCGAGCACGGCACCCCGGAGCAGCGCGAGCGCTGGCTGCAGCCGCTCCTGGACGGGGAGATCCGCAGCTGCTTCTCGATGACCGAGCCGGGCACGGCGGGGTCGGACCCCACCGGCCTGGCGACCACCGCGGTGCTCGAGGGCGATGAGTGGGTCATCAACGGCCGCAAGTGGTTCACCTCCGGGGTGAACGGCGCCGACATCGCCATCGCCATGGTGGTCACGGATCCCGAGGCCGCGCCGCATGCGCGCGCCAGCATGATCCTCGTCCCCTTCGACACCCCCGGCTTCAAGCCGCTCCGCCCGGTGTCGGTCATGGGCCACGATGGCGGCCCCGGTCACTGGGAGGTCATCTACGAGGACTGCCGCGTTCCCAAGGACGCCCTTCTGGGCGAGCGCGGCGCCGGCTTCACCATCGCCCAAGACCGCCTCGGCCCCGGCCGGATCCATCACTGCATGCGCGCCATCGGCGCCGCTGAGCGTGCGCTCGAGCTCATGTGCAGGCGGGCGTCGACGCGCGAGGCCTTCGGTGGCAAGCTTGGGGAGAAGCAGTTCGTCCAGGACTTCATCGCCAAGTCCCGCATCGAGATCAACAGCTCACGCTTCATGGTCCTCCACGCCGCCTGGCGCATGGACACCGAAGGCAAGCGCGCCGCTCGCAACGACATCTCGATGATCAAGGTCCAGGTGGCCAACATGCTGATGGACGTGGTCGACCGCGCCATGCAGGTCCACGGGGCTCTCGGCATGTCCGACGACACCCCGCTGTCCTTCCTGTGGCGCCAGGGCCGCTGGCTGCGCATCGCAGACGGCCCCGACGAGGTGCACAAGATGGTCATCGCCTACCGCGAGCTCGGCCGCTGGGCCGGCACCGAGGGCGAGGACGGCGGTTGGTCCACCGCCTGGGAGCGCAAGCACCTCCCGGCCGCCACGCAATAGCCGAGCCAATCACGGAGGACCGATGCTTGACGCGACCCTGACCCGTAATGCCGATGCCGCGCTCACCGATGAGCAGCAGGACTTCGTGCGCGCCATCCGTGACTTCGCCGAGCGTGAGCTGGCCGGCGACAAGCTCGCCGAGTACACGGACGGTCACAAGGAGCCCCACAGCATGGAGATCGCCAAAAAGGTCGCCGATCTGGGCTGGCTGGGCCTGTGCATCGACGAGGAGTACGGCGGATCCGGCAGCAGCTTCATGGACGCAGCGCTCTTCCTGGAGGAAGTCGCGCGCGGCCAGATTCCCCTTGTGGGTTACGGGGTCACGCTCATCGTCGTCGGCGCACTGAACAAGTTCGGCACGGAAGAGCAGAAGAAGGACCTGCTGGGCCGGGTCTGTGAGGGCGGCAGCCTGGCAATCGCAATGTCGGAGCCCGGTTCCGGATCCGACGTGGCGTCGCTCACCTGCAAGGCACGTCGTGATGGCGACGAGTACGTGATCAACGGCGCCAAGATGTGGATCTCCTACGCGCACATGGCCAGCCATACCCTGCTGGTCTGCCGCACCACCGAGGGCTCGCAGAAGCACGAAGGCCTTTCGATGATCTTCGTCCCCAAGGACGCCGAAGGCCTGACCATGCGGCCGATCGAGACCCTCGGCGGCACCGACACCAACGAGTTGCACTTCGAGGACGTCCGCGTGCCCGTCGAGAACCTCCTGGGACAGGAGGGCAACGGCTGGACCCAGCTGATGGCGGGCCTCAACAACGAGCGCGTGATCCTCGGCGCCCAGGCGCTGGGCCTGGCTCAGCGCGCCTTCGATGATGCCCTTGCGTACGCGAAGGAGCGCCAGCAGTTCGGCAAGGCAATAGGCACCTTCCAGGCCATCCAGCACAAGTTCGCCGACATGGCCATGGACCTGACCAAGACGCGCCTGCTCGTGCGCAACGTCGCCAAGCTGACCGATGAGGACCCGCTGCGGATGCTGCCCCAGGAGGCGTCGATGGTGAAGCTGTCGGCCACCGAGCTGGCCAAGAAGTGCGCGCTCGAGGGCATGCAGATCATGGGCGGCTACGGCTATGCCAGCGAGTATCCGATGGAGCGCTACCTGCGCGGCGCCGTCGTCACCACGATCTTCGGCGGCACGTCGGAGATCCAGAAGAACATCATCGCCAAGACGCTGGGGCTCTAGCGGGGCCGGGGCGGCGTCTCGGCCGCTTCGAGCCAGGCGTCGCCGCCTTCGGGGTCCAGCTCGGTGTCCGCGTCAAGCGGGAGCCGCCGCTCCAGTTCGGTGGTCGACCGCGTCGCGGTGAGCTCCTCCAGGTGTGAGAGCCAGTCCCGGCGCACCTCGCCCAGAGACCTGGCGAAGGCGCGCTCGATTGCGGCCTCCGGGCCGGCCGGATCCAGGCGCGATGCCATCTTGACGCAGGCGTCCGGACCCGAGCCCTTCTCCAGCAGGTCGAAGACGCTGCCTCCCAGGAGCATCGCGTCGCGTGGGGAGGGGGGAAAGGAGGGCTTGCCGCCCTCACGCAACCGCGTGCTGATCGCCGGCGCCAGGTAGCGGGTCTGCCCGGACATCCAGGTGGCCGCTCCCTCGCAGAGCCAGGCCCACTTCAGGTAGTTGCGGAACGACTTGGGGTTGAACGGCGGCGGGAGCTTGGAGTTGTTTGCCCCGATCACCAGATGGGAGTACTCGTGAAGGGGGGACAGCTGGAGCGCCTCCATCGACCCCTCCACGTTCGAAGCGCGCTTCTCGAGCAGCCGCGGAGAGAGCACGTGGATCTCGTCCTTTGTGAACCAGCCGCCGAAGTAGCGCCGGCTGGCGGGCGATGCGGTCAGTCGCGCCAGCTCGAGCCAGGGGTGCGCGATGGTCAGCAGCGCGGATGAGCTGTGGATGACCACCGCCACGCCGGCGGGGGTCTCCTTGAAATGGCGCCCCAGGCCGGTGCGGAACTCCTCCAGGCGATGCAGGACCGCGAGCACCGACTCCGAGTCGGCGGCGTCATGCCGCGCCTCGAACGACGGCGAGTTTGTTTCCACCCAGGCGATCAGACCAAGCTACTGCGTAGGTCTCGGAAAGTCGAAGGAGTACGGCGCTACTTCTTGATCTCTATGGCCTGCTGGAAGGTTGGCCGATTCTGCCAGGGGATCAGCGGCTGGGTCACGCCGCCGGTGGCGCGGAACTGGATCGCGTCGTAGCACTCGACTGTGTCGTTGCGGCCGGCGTCCTTGCAGGCGTCGTCGTTGTACAGGGCGTGCGGGTTGCGGGCCACCTTGATCGCCTTGTCCAGCGAGCGCTCCAGCGCCGAGCGGCAGCGGCCCTTGTTGCCACCACCGCAGTAGACGCGGGAATAGCGCCCGCGCACCTTCTGCCCGGCGACGGTCCGCAGGTCCTTGGAGGCGTAGCCGTACCAGCCGTCCTGGTAGGCCGAGCCCATGTGGGCGCCGTGGTTGTTGGGGGCGTTGTCCAGGCCCAGCATCGCCTGAATCTGGTCGTAGAGCGTCTGGCCCAGGGTGGGCTTGAACTCGGCCTTGATCAAGAGAGGCCACCAGGCATCCATCAGCATCACGGCGGCGCGGTGCTCGTAGAGGCCGTCGCCGTTGCGGTCGATCCGGTGGGCTCCGGTCTGGTACCAGTCACGCAGCTCCCGGACCGCCTTGCCGCGGGCGCCGGACTGGCGCCCCAGGACGCGCAGTGCGTGGGGCAGCACCTGGCTGCCACGGAGGTCCACGGTCGCGGCGTCCTCCATGGCATCGGCCAGCCCGGGCAGCGTCATCTTGCGCTTGCCGCGGATCCCCGCCTTGACGCGGTCGGTGAGCGACTGCGAGCGGTACACGGAGCTGTAGCCGTAGTTGCCGTCAGCAGCCCGGTAGCCCTTGGCCTGCTTGTTGTTCCAGCTGGTCAGGAAGTCCTGATTGATGACCTGGGGGTGCTCCTTGGCCGGAGCCTGCTTCTCGCTGAAGGGCACGCCGCGGCTCCGGTCATAGGAGGGGTTGTAGCCGCGCCACTCCCAGCGCTTGGTGCCGTGGACCGGCAGGCTGGGGTCGGCGCCCTTCGCCCTCACGGGGTTGTCGCCGGAGTTGAAGTAGGCGATGTCCTTGTCGTCGGCGTAGAACCAGTTGAACGTGTAGTCGACGTCGGCGGCGGCGCGCTGGAAGTCCTTGGCGCTGTTCACGAAGTTGGGGTCGTTGAACTCGGAGAAGCCGATGGCCGAGTCGACCTCGTGGAAGTAGGTGCTGCGCAGCCTGGTGTAGGCCACGGGGTGCCCGTCGACCTTGGCCCGGGCCGCCACGAGGCCCAGGCGGGTGCGATACGCCCGGAGGGTCTGCGTGCCGGCAGGCGTGGCATCAGCCGCGGTGGGGCTCCACGAGTTGGTCCGCTCGAGCACGTCCATGGGCAGGCACTGCCCGCGATACATGTAGTGGAGCGATTGGAGCGTCGGCTTGCCGCCGCCGGGCTCGCAGAGATCGACCGCGAAGGTGTCGATGATGTCCTGCCCGGCCGAGGTGGCGCTCCACGAGTAGCCGTCGCCGCGACCCAGCTGGACGAACAGGTTGGTGCCCGGGAACGCCACGCCGCGCGCCGAGAGGGCCGGCCCCTGATCGGTCTTTGGCGCGTGGATGTCCTGTTCGACCAGGATCTCGGGCGCGAAGTAGCTGACCTGGGGGCCGAAAACGGCCAGCGGATGGCCGGACTTCGACTCCTTGGCCGAAACGAGCAGCGCGTTGGAGGCCGCCTTCGGCAGGCCGAGCAGGCCGTCAAGGCTGCCGGGAAGGTCGAGAGCCGGGGCCAGCGGGCTCCCTGCCGTAGAGGCCTTGGCGGCGGCTCCGCCAGATTTGGCTGCCACGACCGACTGGGGGCGGAGCGAACCGGCGTCGGGCAGGGCCCGGCTGCGCGCGTCGGTGCCCTTGGGGTTCTGGTACTCGAACTTGCCTTCGTCCGGGTGCACGGTCATGTCGGCTTCGGGGTCCTCGGCCGAGCGGAAGTCCTCCCACACCTGCTCGCCCTTCTTCTTGCCGAACCGGTCCCGCGCGTCGTCGAGGACCATGGCCGAGGTCACCTCGGAGCCACCGCCCTTGCCGAAGATGCCCGCCACGAGCGCTGCGGTTGCGATCACATCCGTGACCTTCCACCGGTCCGGGCCCAGGGGCTTGAGGATCGCGGGGTATTCGCCCGGCATCAACAGCGGGTTGAGCTTGGCCTCGTCGATGTATTCGTTGATCCCAGCCACGTAGTTCTGGACGTCCAGCTGGAGCTGGCGGCCGGTTCGCCCGTACACCTCGTCGGCCAGGTCGTACTGGTGCTGCAGCTCGGCCTCCGCGTACGGAGAGCTGTTCCAGACGTCCTGGTCCATCGACCGGTTTCCGGCCGCGGCGCCCGCGAACGCGGAGAGCTCTACGCGGCCCGCGTGGCGAAGGACGTCCATGAAGAAGAGACGGTCTTCCGCAGCGGCATAGCCGGAGCCGAACATCGTGCCCGCGCGTGTGTCGCCGTAGATATGCGGGACTCCGTAGCTCTTGTCGCGCACGATGACCACGTCGCTGCGCGGGCGGTAGGTGCGGGCCACGTCTCCTGGCCGGACCCCGTAGCTCTCGTCCTTGTAGTACTTGCCCAGATCGCCACGGCTCAGGCCGGGGGCGCCGCCGAGGATCCCGGCGTACAGGGGAAGCTGGTCGTCGTTGTGGGGCGGCCTCGCGCCGGTGCTCAGGAATGCCCCGAGCTGGGTGATGTCGGCGTGGCCGTTGGAGCCTGGGGGGAGGACGTTGCGGTACTGGGAGCCGCGGTTCTCGTAGGGGCCGGGGGTCGCGGCGACCGCGACCGAAGATGCCCCCAGAAAGATGCTCAAGGCGCAAAGCGCCAGACTCGTACCCCTCACGCCAGCCAGCCTATCCGGCCGGGGGGTGGTCAGGGGCTAGGCGAGGACCGGCACGGCGTCCGAGGCGATGGCCTCGATCTGCGCCGCGGCCCGCTCGAACTCGTCGTCTGAGAGCACCGGGGTGCCCTCGAACGGGAGGTCGCGGTGCAGCTCCACCCAGGAGTGGCAGCCGTGGTACTCCTCGCGCACCTTCACGGTGACTGGGCGCGGGATGCGGTAGGTACGAAGAAGGATCACGTGAAGGGGGTGGCGGCGCTTCCAGGCCAGGCGCTTCTCCGCGTAGTCGGTGGTCCACACGTAGTAGGGCGACAGGGCGTCGACCGCTCGCGGATCGGTGATCAGGTAGCTGGCTGCGACCTCGGCCCACGCGCGGATCCGGACGCGGTCGGGCTGGACGATCCCGCCATCGCGCAGAAGTGCGCGGGCCGGCGGCTCACCCTCGGCCCAGACGCCCTCTTCGAGGGCACGGCCCAGCTCGGGGCGATGCGAGTCGCGAACGAGGTCGTTGCGCTGGTGATCGAAGGTCGGATACAGGAAGAACTGATCGTGTTCGATCTCGAAATGGCGGTTCTCCTCGCGGATTCCGCCTTTGCGGAGGGTCACCAGCTGCTCGCCCTCAGCGAGAGCGCGCACGGTGATGGCCCATTCTTTTAGAGCGATTGGCATAAGTAAGGGGGGGACTGCGCTTGCCCGCGCCCGAGTGGGTGGACGGAAGAGGCGCGGAGGCGGCATTTTACGAAACGGGGCGAGAATTGCAAGGGTTTTTCTCAATTTCGGCGAAGACAAGCCGTCGGCCCACCCCTCCGGGAGGGGCCTGGAGCGACCCTCAGAGGCCGGCGTCGTGCTCGGCGATCTCGATGATCGCCGCGAAGTCCCGGCCCTCGGGTCCCGCGGCTGCAGCCCGCTCGTAGAGCGGCTTTGCGGCGTCTGCCAGCGTGAATGGCACATCGGCCTGGGCCGCCGTGTCCAGGCAGTGCCGGACGTCCTTGAGCATGTGCTCGACCTTGAAGAGCGGATCGAAATCGTGATCGAGCATCGGACGGCCCTTCAGGGCCAGCGCGGTGGAGTTCCCGGACCCCGCGGCCACCACTTCGAGCAGTCGCTCGGGGTCCAGGCCCAGCCGCCGGGCGGTCGCGATCGCCTGGGCCACACCCGCGGTGTTGATGGCCGCCAGGGTGTTGTTGAGCAGCTTCGCGGTCTGCCCGTGCCCCACCGGGCCCACGTGCACCAGGACCTCGCCCATGGACTCGAAGAGCGGCCTGGCGCGCTCGATATCGGCTTCCTCGCCGCCCGCGATGATCGTCAGGGTGCCGTCCTCGGCCTTGGGGCGGGATCCGGTCACCGGTGCGTCGATGAAGCCGATTTCCCGCTCCTGGAGGCGGCTTGCGATGCCCCGCGCGCTCTCCGGGGCGATCGTGGACATGTCGATGGTCAGGTGGCCAGGCGCCATTCCCTCCGCGGCCCCATCCGGGCCGAGCAGCACCGCTTCGACCTGAGGGCCGTCGACCACCATCGTGATCGTCACCTCGGCGCGCGAGGACGCCTCGGCCGGCGTGGCGGCAACCTGGGCCCCATGGGCTTCGGCAAGCTCCTGGGCCCGCTCCGGTGTCCGGTTCCAGGCCACGACCTCGAATCCCGAGCGGCACAGGTTCGCCGCCATCCGCGAGCCCATGATCCCCAGGCCGAGGAAGGCGACGCGCTCAGGCCCCACCGGGGTCATGCCTCGCGGCCTTTCGTCCTGGCGGGTGCGTTTTGTCGGCTAGCGCGGCCATAGCCGCCTCCGCCGGGGGTCTCGATCCTCAACCTGTCGCCTGGCTGGAGCACGCCCGCGACCTTACCGGGGAGGTCCTGGCCGTTCAGCGCGTTGCGTCCGGGCCGCCCCGGTTCGCCGCCATCGCCGCCCCGGGGCGAGTGGCGCCGCCGTTCCGTGATCAGCGAGTAGGACATCTCTTCCAGGGCCTCGACCTCACGGATGACCCCGTCCCCGCCGCGGGTGGTGCCGGCGCCGCCCGACCCGCGGCGCAACGAGTACTCGACGGCCCTGAGCGGGAACTCCAGCTCCAAGGCCTCGATCGGGGTGTTGAGCGTGTTGCTCATCGCCACGTGGACTCCGCTCGGGCCATCGGCTCCCGGGCAGGCGCCCTGTCCGCCGCCGATCGTCTCGTAGTAGGTGAAGCCCTGATTGCCCAGCGTCAGGTTGTTCATGGTGCCCTGGCCCAGGGCCTGGCCGAAGGCACCGAGCACCAGATCCGCCACCCGCGACGATGTCTCGACGTTCCCGGCGGCCACGGCGGCCGGGGGGCGGGCGTTCAGGATCGACCCCTCGGGTGCGATCACCGTCACGGGCCGCCACGCTCCGGCACACGGCGGCACGTCCGGGTCGGCCAGGACACGGGCGGCGAAGTAGCAGGCGGAGAGGGTCACGGCCAGAGGGCAGTTCAGATTGCCCTCGTGCTGTGCCGCCGAGCCGGTGAAGTCGAGCTCCAGCGAATCGCCGGCGATGGTGGCGCTCAGCTCCAGCGTGAGGTCTCCATCGCGGGCCTCGAGCACGTCGGACGCGGTGAGCGTGCCATCGGGCATCCGGCCCAGGGCCGCGCGGGTCCGGCGCTCCGCGTACTCGAGCGTCTCGCTCATGCCCTCGCGCACCGCGGCCGCGCCCATCGAGGTCACGAGCTGTTCGAGCCGCTCGGCGCCGCTTCGCCCGGATGCCAGCTGGGCGCGGAGGTCGGCCATGCGCTGCTGTGGCGAGCGCATGCGGCCGGTCAGGTCCGCGAGCAGATCCTGGTCCAGCCTGCCACCCGCGACGATCCGCGTGGGCCCGATCACGACCCCCTCTTCATCCAGGGTGCTCGAGTCGGCCGGCATGCTGCCGGGCACGCGCCCGCCGACGTCGGCGTGGTGGGCACGGTTGGCGGCGAAGCCGACCAGTTGGCCGCCGGCGAACGCCGGGGTGATCAGGGTGATGTCCGGAAGGTGGGTCCCGCCCCGGAACGGGTCGTTCAGGATCCACGCGTCGCCGGGCTCGTGCTCCTGGTCGAGAATCGCGGCCACCGCTGATGGCATCGCGCCCAGGTGAACCGGGATATGCTCGGCCTGCATGACCATCAAGCCGCCCGGATCGAACAGCGCTGTCGACGCGTCCCGGCGCTCCTTGATGTTGGCCGAATGGGCCGAGCGCACGAGTACCGCCCCCATCTCGTCGCAGGCCGCGCGGAGGGCGCCGAGCATCACCTCCAGGGAGATCGGGTCCATCAGTCGCGCTCCAGGACGATCGCGCGGTCCCCGTCGTGCCCGCCGGACCACCCTTCGGCCACGTAGAGCGTCGAGTCTCCGAGGGGGCAGACCTCGGGTCCGCTGAGATCGGCGGGGCCGCCCGACGAGGCCTCGGCGGGAAGCTCTGCTCCCGGCTCGGCCACCGTCACACGGATCGTGACCAGCTCGACACCGGCATCGGCGTCGTCGTACCCGTAGCGCTCGAGGTGCGCCTTCTCGAATGCCGAGCGCAGGTCGGCCGGGTCGGCGTCCTGGCCGCCGGTGACCGTCAGCTCGTGGGCCTGGCCGGGGTAGCGGAGGTCGAAGGCACACCGGACTGCCGCATCGGGTGCGCCCAGTTCGCTCCGGCCCCGCGCCGCCAGCGCGGCCACCGCCGCGCCGACCGCATCGGCGGTGAGCTCCGGGCCGCGCAGCAGCACGCTCTCCACCAGATCTCGCCGGCGCTCGGAGATCACCAGCCCCAGTGCAGACAGCACGCCGCTGGCCTCCGGCACGATGATCCGCGTCATGCCGAGCTCGTCGGCGATGGCGCACGCGTGGAGCGGGCCGGCGCCGCCGAAGGCGACCAAGGCCATGTCGCGCGGGTCCGAGCCGCGCTCGACCGTCATGACTCGCACGGCCTGCGCCATCTGGGCGGCGGCGACGCGCACGATGCCGGCCGCCGCGTCCATCGCGTCGAGGCCCAGCGTCCCGGCCAGCCGGCTGACCACGCGGGTCGCGGCCTCCAGGTCAAGTTCCACGCCGCCGGCCAGCCCGTTGCCCGGATCGAGGCGGCCCAGCATCAGGTTGGCGTCGGTCACCGTGGGCTCCGTGCCGCCTCGGCCGTAACACGCGGGGCCGGGGTCAGCGCCCGCGGACCCCGGCCCGACCCGCAGGGCGCCGCCCTCGTCACGCCAGGCGATCGAGCCGCCGCCCGCGCCCACCGTGTGGACGTCGACCATCGGAAGGGCCAGGGCGCGCCCGCCGACCTCGCGGCCCGACCCGGTGACGACGATGCCGTCCGAGGCGACCGACACGTCACACGAGGTGCCGCCCATGTCCAGGCAGACGGCGGTGGCTGCCCCGGCGCGGAGCGCTGCCTGCCCGGCACCGACGGCGCCGCCCGCCGGCCCCGAGAGCACGGTCCACGATCCATGGCGCGCCGCGGCATCGGCCCCGGCCACTCCGCCGCTCGAGAGCATCACCTCGGGCGCGGGAAGGCCGGCCGCCTGCGATTGCGTGGTCAGCTGCTCCAGGTAGCGGCGCAACAGGGGAGAGAGGGCGGCATCGACCACGGTCGTGGCGCAGCGCTCGTACTCGCGGAACAGGGCGGCGGTTTCGTGGGACGTCGAGATATGGGCGTCGGGAAGGCGTTCGCCGACCAGCGCTGCGACGCGGCTCTCGTGCTCGCTGTGACGGAAGCCCCACAGCAGGCAGACGGCGAAGGACTCCGCCGCGTCAGCGACGGCCAGGCGCCGGCCGAGCTCCTCCTCGTCGAGCGGGGTGATCACCCCCTCCGGGCCGCATCGCTCCGGCACGCCGACCCGCAATGCCTCCGGGACAAGCGGCGGCGGGTTGCCCGCGCAGAGCCGGTAGAGCTCCGCCCGCGTCTGGCGCCCGAGCTCTTCTATGTCGGTGAAGCCCTCGGTGGCCAGCAGGGCGGTGGTCGCGACCTTCCGCTCCAGCAGGGCGTTGGTGCCAACGGTCATCCCGTGGACGAACCGGGTCACGTCGGCTGCCTGTGCGCCTGCCGATTCGAGGACCGCCTGGACGGCGGCCAGCACGCCCTCGGACTGGTCGGCCGGCGTGCTCGGCGCCTTTCCCGTGAAGGCGCGCTCCGGGGTCAGCAGCACCGCGTCGGTGAACGTGCCGCCGACGTCGACCCCGAGGAGCATCTACTCGCCCTGCGCCGGGCCGATCTGGTCCATCGCGATCTCCACCACCTTCGCCCAGTATCGCCGCCCGTTTTCAGCCGAGGCTGCGCTGGGGTCTCCAAGCACCCCGTTCGGCGCGATGCTGTCGACCCCGCCCTCGAACAGCCCTGCCAGGGCGCCCATGGGATCGCCGGTGTAGCCGGCTTCGCCCCTGGACATGTGAACCAGGTCCGGAGCGATGGCAAGCATCATCGAGGTCTCCCACTCGCCGCCGTGAAGTCCACCTTCGTTGACAGGCACCCCGTGCTTCTCTGCGCCGAACTGCGCCACGGTGGCGAGTGCGCCCAGATCGGTCATCCCCACTATCTCGATCCCGGGATCGGGGCCGAGTTTCTCGATCGCCGCCTGCAGCGGCCCGAAGTTGCCGCCGTGACTGGCCAGCATCACGACCCTTCGGAAGCCTCCCCGCGCGAGGCTTGCCACAAGATCGGCGACGATCGCGTGGAAAGTCTCGGCGGAGAACGAGAGGGTGCCGGCAAACGCCAGGTGATGTGAGGAGCAGCCGACACGAACCGTGGGCGCCACAAACGCATCCAGTTCTTCCGCGATCAGGGCAGCCATGTGATCACCGATCAAGGCATCGGTCGCCATGGCCATGTGGGGGCCGTGCTGCTCGGTTGCTCCGAACGCGATGACCACGGTGTCGCGGCCCGCGGCCAGCTCGTCCCGGATCTCCGGCCAGGTCAGCTTGTCGAGTTCCTTCGCGGACATGTCCGTCCTCCGTCGGGTGCGTTGTCCGGCCCATTAAATGCGAGTGGGCCACCCACCCGGTTGCCCACTCGCGTCCCCTTGTCCCCATTGCCGGTCCCCCTGCGGGGCGCAACCGGCCTTGAAGTGGTTCAGATCAGGCGGCCAGCTCCTCAAGGTGCCGGTGCGACGGGCAGTACTTGTTGCCCGGAAGCGGGATCCTCTGGCAGGCGGTGCCGCGGCGAGTCGAGGCGTGACAGGACAGCGGGGCACCGTCGAGCGTGCGCCCGGCAAGCTCGGCGCGCTCGACGAACTCGGAGGCCAGCGTCATGTGGCGCTCGATCACGCGGTAGGCGCGCAGCTGCGACTGCATCGGGAAGAGCGCGCGGACATCGCGGTACAGCGAGCGGGCCGGCTTGGCGAAGTAGTGGCGGTCGGTCGCGATGCGCTCGACGGCTGCTTCGCAGGAGGCGAGGAACTGAGTCTTGTTGGCCCTCGTGCCGCCAAGGCAATCACCCGTGACCTCGGGAGCCAGCTCGCGGTAGAGAGAACGACTGAATTGGTACATCCGGGTGGCCCCCCTTTGTCGGCCATGCACTCTTGGAGACGTTCGATGCTGCTCTAACCCCTGCAGCCACGTCGAGTATCGCCCTGGCCTGTGAACTCCCGGTGAGGCAACTATTAAGAGGGGATTAACACGGTCAATCCCAGTGTTCAAGCGCCGGACCGGCGTTTCCGTCGATCACGGTGTGCATCCCGGCCAGCGCCGGATCCTCCTCCGGGAAGTCCGCGCGCTGATGCGCGCCCCGGCTTTCCTTACGCGCGAGCGCCGACAACGCGATCAACCGGGCCAGCGGGAACGGGTCTCCACTGAGGGCCTCGAGATCCTCCGGAGTGCGCTCCAACCCGGCCAGCAGCGACAGCGCCTCGCGTGTCTCCGCGGGAGGAACGGGTGACGGCGCGGGCTCCGGAGGCGGCCCCGGGCTGGCCGGCGGGGCGGGCTCCGACCCCAGTACCTGCACCGCCCGGTGCGAGAACACGACGCACTCGGCGAGCGAGTTGGAGGCGATCCTGTTGGCCCCGTGCAGGCCGGTGCAGGCGCATTCGCCGACGGCAAAGAGCCCGGGAATCGATGAGCGTCCGTCAAGGTCGGTGGCGATCCCGCCCATCATGTAGTGGGCGGCCGGTGCCACGGGCACGGGTGCGGCGGAAGGGTCCAGGCCGGCCCGCACCAGGGCTGCCTGGATGTTGGGGAAGCGGCTCATGTCGACTGGCCTGAGGTCCAGGCCGACCGAGCGCCCGCCGCCCTTCTCCAGCTGATGCTTCACGGCCAGCGCCACCACGTCGCGGGGCGCCAGCTCGTCGACAAAGCGCTCGCCATCGGCGTCCAGGAGCAGAGCTCCCTCGCCACGCACGGCCTCGGTGATCAGGAACCCGTCGTTCTCGTCGTCCGCGACAAGGGCGGTGGGATGGAACTGGAGCAACTCGAGGTCCGCGAGCCGCGCGCCCGCATGCCGGGCGAGGCTCATTCCGGCTCCGATCGCGCCGCGCGGGTTGGTGGTGCGCTTCCAGAGGGCGGCCGCGCCACCCGTGGCCAGGATCGTGGCCGAGGCGACGATGCCCGCCGGACACGGGGGAGAGGCTGCCCGCGCCGGAGCGGCGCGCAGCCCGATGCAGCGCCCGTCCTGGATCCACAGGGCATCGGCCGAGGCCCCCTCCAGGATCGTTATCAAGGGATGCGCGGCGGCCAGTGCCGACAGCTGCCGGGTGATCCGCCGCCCGGTGGCCGCTCCACCGGCATGGGCCACCCGGCGGTGGGAGTGCCCGCCCTCGAGCCCCAGGGCCAGGGCACCGGTCCGGTCGGCGTCGAAGCGCACGCCCAGGTCGATCAGCTCCTGCACGCGGGCGGGCGCGTCCTGGCACAGCGCCTGGACCGCGCTCGGGCGGCAGAGTCCACGGCCCGCGGCCATGGTGTCCTCCGCATGTGACTCGGGCGAGTCCTCCGCTGCCAGCGCGGCGGCGACACCGCCCTGCGCCCAGTAGCTCGCGGATGCCGCCAGCGGGGAGCGTGAGACCAGCACCACCCCGGCCCCGGAGTGCGCCGCGGACAGCGCCGCGTAGATTCCGGCCGCGCCGGCACCCACGACTGCGACGTCGGCTCGGACGAGATCTGTGCTCAGGTCGCTCGCCACGGTGCGGGGACTACGGTATCCGCATCGGCGACTCCGTTTACATCAGGCACGCCTCATCGCTGGCCCACGACACGGGCGCGCACCCGGAAGGGCCGGGCCGGATACCGGCGATCGAGCGCGAACTGGAGAGCCGTGAATGGCTGGGCTACCGGCTGTCCGAGGCGCCCGCCGCAACCCATGAGCAACTGCTTCGCGTGCACCCCGAGCGCCACATCGCGGCGGTAAGGGACATGAGTGAGCACGGCGGGGGCAGCTTCGATGCTGACACCCTGGCCAGCGCGGGCTCCTACGATGCCGCGCTGCACGCAGCGGGCGGTGCGTGCTCGCTGGTGGAGCAGTTGATCTCGGGGCAGGCCTCAACGGGATTCTGCGGCCTCCGGCCGCCGGGGCACCACGCCGAGCCGGCACAGGCCATGGGCTTCTGCCTCTTCAACAACGTCGCCGTGGCCGCGCGCCATGCCATCGACCAGCTCGGGCTGCAGCGCGTGTTCATCCTCGACTGGGACGTCCATCACGGGAACGGGACAAACGACATCTTTCACGGATCGCGCGAGGTGCTGTTCGCGAGCATCCACCAGTCGCCGCTCTACCCGGGCACCGGCCCCCTGTCGGACTCCGGCTCGGGCGATGCCGTCGGCTACACGATCAACCTGCCGGTTCCGCCCGGGTCTGGCGAACCGACCTGGCTGGCGCTTGTGGAGCACATCGCCATCGCCGCCGCCCGCCAGTTCCGCCCCGAGCTGATCCTGATCTCCGCGGGGTTCGACGCCCACCGCGCCGACCCGCTGGCCGAGTGCAGGCTCGACGCCGGGTCGTTTGCCGCCATGGCCCTCCACGTCCGGGCGCTGGGACAGGAGCTCGGCGTGCCGGTCGGAGCGGTCCTCGAGGGCGGCTACGACCTGGATGCGCTCGCCGACTCGGTGGCCGCGACCCTCGAGGCGCTGGCGCGGGGCGGCGAGGCGCCGTCCGCGCCGCCCGACGAGCTCGCGTTGAACGCCGGCCGTTCGGTCGGCCGCTTCTGGGATCTGGCCCTGACGTGAGCCGATGAAGGGCAAGGGGCTGGTCGCGGCCGACAGCGCTGCGTCGCTGGAGCTCGTCAGTTCCTTTACCGGGCGGATCCTTGTGCGGGTGTACGGGAGGCTGGGCACCTTCTACCCGCTCACGGTCCTGGCGCTCCAGCTGCTCTCGGGGTACGTGATCGCCGCGTTCGCGGTGGTCATCGCGAGCCGCTACCTGGTTGCCTCGAATCTGGCGCTCTTGAAGTTCGCCGGGGTGGTCGGAGTGTTGGTCACGGTCGGCTATTTCGGCGCCCTCGTCCGTGGCTACCTGACGCTCCGGCCCGTCAAGCGCTGGCTCAAGGGCCAGCGTGACGCCGAGTCGACGCGCAGCGCGTGGCAGGCAGCGATCGCGCTGCCGGCGTTCTACCTCCGCACGCCGCTCCGCCTGATCTTCGGAGTGGCCCTCCCGTTTGCCGTAGCCGGCTATCTCGTGCTCTCGCTGAGCCTGGGCGAGGCGGGGGCGCTGATGTTTGGCGCGTGTGTGGGTGTCAGCTACGCCGGAGTGCTCGACTACTTCTCACTCGAGGGCCTGATGCGCCCGGTCGTAGCCGACATCGCCGCCGCCCTGCCGCGCCGGAGCGAGGCCGAGGCGCGCGGCGTCTCCGTGAGGGCCAAGCTCCTCGTGGCCCTGCCGGCGATCAACGTGATCACTGCGATCACCGTGGCCACCCTCATATCGCCCGAGGACCATCTCACCGACCTGGTCGTCGACGTTCTGATCGCCACCGGCGTCGCGCTGTCGCTTTCGCTGCTCCTCGTGATGCGTGTGACCTCGGCCATGGTCCGCCCGATCGGTGACCTGCAGCGTGGCCTGGACCTTGTCGAGGAGGGCCGGCTGGATGTCGTCGTGCCGGTCACGAGCGGCGACGAGATCGGCGAGCTTGCCGCAGCCTTCAACCGGATGGTCGCCGCCCTGGCCGACCGCGAGCGGATCCGGGAGGTGTTCGGCACCTTCGTGGACCGCGACGTGGCCGATCACATCCTGGGCTCCCCCGGGGCACTGGCCGGCGAGGAGGTGGACGTCACCGTGATGTTCCTCGACGTCCGAGGCTTCACGGGCTTCGCGGAGACAGCGGCGCCGACAGAGGTGGTCGAGCGCCTCAACCGGCTGTTCGAGCTGGTGGTGCCCTTCATCGCGGCCGACCAGGGTCAGGTCGACAAGTTCATAGGCGACGGCTTGATGGCCGTGTTCGGGGCACCCCGGGCGCTGTCCGACCACGCCGATCGCGCCCTGGCGGCCGCCTGCGCGATCGCGGCTGCCGTGGAGGCGGAGTTCGGCGACGAGCTGCGGATCGGGATCGGCCTGAACTCGGGGCCGGTCGTGGCCGGCAGCATCGGCGCCGCCGAGCGCCTGAACTACAGCGTGATCGGAGACGCGGTGAACGTCGCCGCGCGGGTCGAGGCCGCGACGCGAGAAACCGGCGACGTGGTGCTGCTGACGGAGCAGACCTGTGCGCTGCTTGCCGATCGCTCGGCTCTGGAGCGGCGCGGCGAGGTGTCGCTCAAGGGCCGAGCCGAGCCGGTGGTGGTCTACTCGCCGTAGCCGGCCGGGCGTTTACGGCGGCAATGAGGTGGTCGGGTAGGGGCCTCGCCGATCGACAAACCCGTCCTGGACGCCCTATACGGGTACAGGGCGGGATCGTTGGATCCGCCACTTCTTCATTGCTGCTGTTGGCCTGGGTCTACAGCCCCTGAGGGCCGAGGATGCCCGCCATGGCCTGCGAGTACTCGCGCTTGCTGTGCGAGTGCTGGATCCCGCCGGAGAGGGTGTCGAGTGCAGCAAGGCGATCCTCCGTCGGGGGATGCGTCGCGAACAGGCGGCCCAGCGCGCCGAAGGCCCCGGGCACGATGTACATGTGCGCGATGGTCGATGAGTTCTTCGTGGCCTGGGCCGGCCCGGCGATCAGCCTCAACGCCGAAGACAGACCCTGCGGGTAGCGGGTCAGCTCGGCGGCCATGGCGTCGGCAAGGAACTCCCGGCGGCGGGAGATCGACATCTGGATCAGCACCGCGGCGATGGGCGCCAGGATCAGCGTGACCAGGGCCACGATCACCATGATCGGGTTCTGGTTGTCGCGGCGGCCGCCGCCGAACAGGCCGAGCCGGAGCCCGAGCTCCGAGATCAGGCCGAGTGACCCGGCGAGCACCGCTGCGTAGGTCATCAGCCGCACGTCGTAGTTGCGCACGTGCGAGATCTCGTGGGCGATCACCCCCTCGAGCTCCTCCTTGTCGAGTGCCCGGATCAGGCCGATGTTGGCGCAGACGATCGCCTGCTCCTGCGTGCGCCCTGCCGCGAATGCATTGGGGCTCTCGTCCATCGCGATGTACACGCGCGGCATCTTCGGCAGCCCGGCGGCCAGGGTCATCGTCTCCACGGCGTCCCACAGCTCGGGCGCCTGCGACCTCTCCTCGACCTTCTGCCCGCCGGCCAGGGCCACGGCCATGTCGTCGCCCAGGAAAAGCGCCGCGAGCGTCATCCCGACCGCGACGATTGCCGCGATCACAAGCGCCACGTTGCCGTACAGGTAGGAGATCGCCCAGCCGATCGCCAGGTAGATGACGATGAAGCCGCAGAAGAGCAGGAAGCTCTTCCGCTTGTTCCTCGAGATCTGCTGGGAGAGCTCCACCGCGCTAGGAGAAGGAGACCTGGGTGGGCTCGCGCTCGGCCGGCGTCTCGATCTCGAAGAACTGCCGGGTCTCGAAGTTGCCCATGCCGGCGATGATGTTGGAGGGCACCTGCTGGATCTTGGTGTTCATGGTCTCGACCGTGGAGTTGTAGAAGCGCCTGGAAGCGGCGATCTTGTCCTCGGTGGCGGTCAGCTCCCGCTGCAGCTCCAGGAAGTTCTGGTTGGCCTTCAGGTCGGGATAGGCCTCGGCTACGGCCAGCAGCTTGCCCAGCGCCTGGTTCAGCACGCCTTCGGCCTTGCCCTGATCGGCCGGGCCGTGGGCGGATACGGCGCCCGCGCGTGCGGCGGTGACCGCCTCGAAGGTCTGGCGCTCGTGGGATGCATAGCCCTTGACCGTCTCCACGAGATTGGGGATCAGGTCATGACGGCGCTTCAGCTGCACGTCGATGTCGGAGAAGCCCTCCTCCGCGGACTGGCGAAGGCGGACGAGCGTGTTGTAGGTCACGACCGCGTACAGGACGACGATCACGACGAGGGCAATGAGGATGTAGATGAGGGTCATGGCTGGATCGTAGGGCTTCAGATCCGCCGGCCCGTCCAGAGCTCGACCCTGACCGAGACGTCGAGTGGAGTGTCCGGGATCAGCGGGCGCAGCCGGTCCAGGAGGGCCTCTCGCTCAGGCACGGGGATCTTCGAGATGAAGGACCAGGACCGGACCCAATCCAGGTATCCCTGCCGGTCGGTGGTCTGCGGGTAACGAAGCTCGGTCAGTTCGATCGGGGAGAAGCCTCCGTGCCTGGCGAAGCCGTCCCGGCCCCGGTCCGGTGTAAAGGCTGGATGGTCGTCGCCGCGGAGCGGCAGGACCTCCGCAACCACCTTCGCCACCCACTCGGTCGAGTGGTTCCATTCCGGCCAGCGCCAGATCAGCGCCACCAGCCCACCCGGTCGGACCACGCGGTGAAGCTCGGCGGCGGCGGCGTCCGGCTTGAACCAGTGAAAGGACTCCGCGGCGGTCGCGGCGTCGGCCGACTGGTCGGGGAGGGGGATGGCCTCGGCTGTCCCCTCCAGCGCATTCTCCGGCCCGAGCTTGTCAGCCAGCTGTGCGCGCATGTCGGCGAGCGGCTCGACCGCGATCACGTCGTGTCCCGCGGCCGCCAATCCCTGGCTCAGAAGCCCTGTGCCCGCTCCGAGGTCCAAAACCCGCGAGCCGGGGTCGAGGCCGATCGCCTCGATGACCTCGGGCGGGTACGTGCCCCGCGCGGCGTCGTAGTCCTGGGCCGCCTGGCCCGTGAAGCCGGCGGTGTTGGGGTGGAGCTCGCTCACGGGCCCAAGAATAGGAGTCCACGGGCCGGGCTAGAGTGGCGCCAGCATGAGCGCCGACCCCACGCCCGGCTCCACTCTCAATGCGTCATCCCCGCTCGCCCAGTTCCTGGCGGCAGGGGTGCTCGGGCTCACGGGCGTGCTCGCCGCCCTCGGTGTGACTGGCGGCGCGATCGCCCGGATCATGCGCAACGAGTGGAGCTTCCTCCCGTGCTTCCTGGTGATCGTCCTTGCGGTCGGGATCGGTGTGATCGCGCCGGTGGTGTCCCGCCAGGTACCCGACCGTGTGCTTGTGCCTGGCGTGATCGTCCTCCTCCTGGCGCTCGGGTGGATGGCGGGCCTCGCGGTCAAGACGGCCAACAGCCAGGAGCGGCCCAACGTGAGCGCCAGCCTGGTCACTTCACCCGACAATCGCCTCGTTGTGGAGGCCTCGATCACGACGGGCGGCTTGAAGACGGACCAGTACGTGCTGGTCCGCGTCGAGGGCCATTCACCCGCGCCGCTGGCCGAGTTCCATGTTGGCGCGCCGCGCAAGGGCGAGAAGGGCGACGTGCTCCAGGCAACCGACCGGGGCGGGGGCTCCTACCAGATCGTCTACACGGCACGCGCAGGCCCGGAGGAGGACGGCACCGTTGATGCCGCCGTCAAATCGGAGATCCCCGCACACCTCTACGACAGCGTCATTGTCAGCGCGATCGTCTTCACCCCTCACACCGACAAACTCTCCGACCAGGGCATTCGCCGCTGCCGGAGCTTGTCGGCTCACTGGGGCTGCGCGATTCTGCTGGCACCCGAGCCCCGGGTCGAGCTGCCGAAGTAGGCATGGCCGCAGAGACCCCCACGATCTACGAGTGGGCAGGCCGGCGGGAGGCGTTCTCCAAGTGGCTGAACCTCTTCTATGACCGTGTGGAGGAGGACGACCTGCTCGGGCCGGTGTTCGGCGGGACCGTGACGGGCGAGCACCGGGAGCACGTCACGGACTGGTGGGCCGAGGTCATGGGAGGCCCGGCCACATATACAGAGAGTCACGGCGGCTACGAGCACATGTTGGCCAAGCATCACGATCTGGCGATCACCTCCGAGCAGCGCCTGCGGTTCGTCACGCTGCTGAGCCAGGCTGCCGATGACGCCGGTCTTCCGGCCGACCCGGAGTTCCGCGCGGCGCTGATGGGCTACGCGGAGTGGGGGACCCGGCTGGCCGTGCACAACTCCCAGCCGGGTGCGGAGGTCGCGCCACACGCGCCCGTCCCGCGCTGGGGCTGGGGCGTGGCTCCGCCGTATCAGCCCTAGCGCCGGGCTCAGGCCCAGCTGCGGATCATCACGCGCACTGCGTCAAGCGTCCTGAAGACCTCTTCGCCGGCCGCGGTGGCCCGGGCCAGTCCCAGGATGCCCTGGAACGTGGCGACCATCATGGTCGCCGCTACCTCGGGGTCCGGCACGTGCTCGCCCAGTTCGCGGGCCCGTGTAAGGGTGGCCTCGACCGCCGCCTTCGCCCGCTCCCGGTGCTCGGTCGCGTAGTGCAGCGAGATGTCGCTGCGGCCCGCGAGCGAGGCCGTGGACATGACGAACAGGCAGCCGGATGCCCCGAAGGGGCCGCGCAGCTGCATCTCGATGAGGCCCACGAACTCGAGCAGGTCCTCGATCCCGCGCCGGCCCTCCTCCAGCGGCGCGAGCATCCGCGAGATCTCCTCGTAGTAGCGCTCCATCACGCGCTCGTAGGTCTGAGCCTTCGTGCCGAAGGTGTTGTAGAGGCTGGAGGTGGAGAGGCCGGTGGCCTTGGCCATCTGCTGCTGGTTCACCTGGTCGTAGCCCTGCTCCCAGAAGAGAGCCATCAGGGCGTCGGTTGCCAGATCCTCATCGAACTCCCGGGGCCGCCCGCGTGTGACCGATATCACTTTTGCGTTCACGGACTCAGTATGCTACGTTTTTCTGAGTAAGTCAACCCAAAAAGGAGCAGGACCATGCGCAAGACGTTCGACAACATCCTTCAGCCCGGCCAGATCAACGTCGCCCGCGAGGCCGAGGGCAGCTACGTCCTCGACGTCGGCGGCAACGCCTCGGCCCAGCAGTTCGACAGCGTCCAGTCGGTCTGGGAGGCCCTGGACGAGATCGACGCCCCGCGTCGTCACGCACAGGCTGCGTAGCGGGTTGCGAACGACCGGTGGCAGTGGTTGCGCGGCCGGAGGCCGATCTCTTAGGGTCTGGCTCCGGCCGCTTTCAACCGCGAGGAGACCCGATGAGCACCGCCACCACCGAGAAGACCTCCGACGGCTCTTCTCCGATCGCCACGAGGGTCGCGGCGCTCCGCGCGCAGTACTCCTCCGACCCGGCCCCGGCCGCCGACGCCGCCTGGGCGTGGATCGAGGATCTCCAGGATCTGGCCGCCCACAAGCGTGACGAGGCCGAGGCCGCCCTTGACGAGTTGTTCGCCCTGGGGCACGCGCCAAAGGACCTGTCAGGGCCGACCGAGGGAATCCTTGTCGCGCCCCTGATCCAGCCCCTCGTGGACAAGGTCGCCCGTGCGATCACCTCCGCATGGATGCCGTGGCAGGGCAAGAGCTTCGACCGCGCCGCGGGCCGCGGGGACAACCGCCTCCGCGGCGAGACCCGATGGATCGCCAAGGTGCTGTGGCCGTTGTACGGAACCAAGGAAGCCCCCGACGGGCGCCTGGCCTTCGACTTCGAGACCCGCGTCGAGCCGGGCGAGCTGGATCCCGGCGTCGAGGTGCTCGTGATCGACTACGCGCCGATCGACAAGAACCCGAGCCTGATCATCAAGTCGATCCGCGACGAGCTGGTCGAGATCGTCCCGGGCGCCAATCTCGGCAAGATTCTCTACCGTCGCGGCGGCGGCTACACCAACATCGGCTTCTTCGCCCTGCGAAGCTAGCCCGCGAACCGACTAGGGGGAGGACTCACATGGACGTTCGCAAGACGCTGGAGAAGACGGCCGAGACGACCTTCGGCAAGGTGAACTCGACGGTCTTTCGGCAGGTCAACAGGGTCACCGACTGGTGGAACCTCCCGACGCCCGTGGCGCTGATGAACCTGCGCGCCCTGCGCGACGACCTGCGCGAGTCCAACCTGATCGACACGGTTGGGCCTCACGAAGCCGGTGGGCCGGCAACCCGCGACGACCTGCCCGACCACCGCACCTACGACGGCTCGCACCAGGACCCGAGCGATCCCGACATGGGCAAGGCCGGCACGCGCTTCGGCCGCAACTCCCCGACGGAGCTCACCGAACCGGAGCCGCTGGCCCAGCGCATGGAGCCGAGCCCGCGCGAGGTGGCCAACCGCCTTCTCCTTCGCGACGAATTCAAACCGGCGACCTCGCTGAACGTCCTGGCCGCCTGCTGGATCCAGTTCCAGAACCACGACTGGTTCGGCCACGGCGAGAACTCGCCCGACACCTACATCGACATCGAGCTCGACGAGAACGACAACTGGCCCGAGGGCACGACGATGCAGGTGAGGGCCACGACGCCCGACCGCACCCGCACGGGCAAGAGCGGGCTGCCGCCGACCTTCATCAACACCGTCACCCACTGGTGGGACCTCTCGCAGGTCTACGGCTCCTCCGAGGAGCGCTGCCGCGAGCTGCGGACCGGCACCGACGGCAAGATGAAGATCGAGGAAGGGATGCTCCCGAACGAGACCGAGGCCAAGCTCGACGGCGTCGACCTCACGGGCTTCTCCGACAACTACTGGATCGGGCTGTCGCTGCTCCACACGCTGTTCACCAAGGAGCACAACGCGATCTGCGACCACCTCAAGGGCTCGTACCCGACCTGGGACGACGAGCAGCTGTTCCTCACCGCGCGCCTGGTCAACTCGGCGGTGAGCGCGAGGATCCACACAGTCGAATGGACTCCGGGGATCCTGGCCAATCCGGTGCTCGACCGCGCGATGCACGCCAACTGGTACGGCGTCCTGCCGCAGTGGGTGCGCAAGCGCTTCGGCCACGTGGGCACCGAGATGATCGGCGGCATCGTCGGCTCCGACCAGGAGCACCACACCGCGCCGTACGCGATCACCGAGGAGTTCATCTCCGTCTACAGGCTGCATCCGCTGCTGCCCGACGACTACGAGATCCGCGACCACAAGACCGACAAGCTCGTCGACGAGATCGACTTCGACCCGATCCAGGGCGCCGGCACGCGGCCGACGATCAAGAAGTACGGCTGGTCGGACCTGCTCTATTCCTTCGGCGTCGCCCATCCGGGGGCGATCACGCTGAAGAACCACCCGGTGGGCCTGTCCAACCACGTCCGCCTGAACGGCGATCGCGTCGACCTCGGCACGATCGACATCCTTCGCGACCGCGAGCGCGGCGTGCCGCGTTACAACGACTTTCGCGAGGAGCTGCGCAAGCCCCGGATCAAGAGGTTCGAGGACCTGACCGACGACCCGGAGCTGGCCGAGGAGATCCGCGACGTCTACAACAACGACATCGACCGCGTCGACCTTCAGGTCGGCATGCTGGCCGAGCCGCTGCCCCCGGGCTTCGGGTTCTCGGACACGGCTTTCCGGATCTTCATCCTGATGGCCTCGAGGCGCCTGCGGTCGGATCGCTTCTTCACCAACGATTACTCGCCGGACGTCTACACGCCCGAGGGGATCCGCTGGGTCGAGGAGACCGACATGAGGGACGTGCTGCTGCGCCACCACCCCGAGCTCGCGCCGGCGCTGGAGGGCGTGCCGAACGCCTTCGGCCCCTGGAACCGGGTCGGTTGAGCGGGGCACTCGCGCGCGCGAGCCTGGTCGAGAACGCGCGCTTCAACGCGACGGTCGTAGTCCCCAATGCCCTGCAGGGCATCTTCCGGCGGCGCCGCCTGGCGGTTCAGGCGGCGACCATCGCGGGCGTCGACGGCCAGGCCGTGGGTCTGCTCGAGGGCATGTCGCGCTCGTACGCCGGCGGCCCGGTGTGGGTGAAGGTCGCCCGCGACGACGCCCTCCTGCTCCTTGACCCCGAAGACGTGGGCCGCGCGCTCGAGCAGTCACCCGACCCGTTCGCATCCGACCCCAAGGCCAAGCGCGACGGGATGGTCCACTTCCAGCCCGACGCCCTGACCATCTCCCGCGGCGAGGACTGGGTGAGCCGCCGGCGCTTTGCCGAGGCCATCCTGGGTCAGGCGCCCGTCGATCGCACCGTGTTCATCACGCAGGAGGAGACCGGGCGCCTGCTGTCCTGCCTGTCCGCGGGCCAGGAGATCACGTGGACCCCGTGGAACCGGATGATCCAGCGCGTGACCAGGCGAGTGGTGCTGGGCAACGCCGCCTCGGGCGATGTCGAGCTGACGGAGATGCTGGAGCAGATGATGTCCGGCGCCAACGGAATGCCGGGCAAGCCCTCAGAGCACCTGGAGGCCTTCGAGCGGAAGATCGCCGCCTACATCGAGAAGGCCGACGAGGGCAGCCTCGCGGCGCTGGCGCGCAGCGCGCCGACGGACCAGAACACCCATCCCGCCGGCCAGCTGACCCATTGGCTCTTCGCCCTCGGCGACACCCTGGCCGTCAATGCACTGCGGGCGCTGGTGTTGCTGGCATCGCACCCCGCGCAGGCGGAGCTGGCCCTGGGCGAGCAGTCCGGTGCGTACACCGATGCGTGCCTCCACGAGGCCATGCGGCTCTGGCCGACCACCACGATGCTCTCGCGGGTGTCGCTGGCCGCGACCAACTGGGGTGGCGAGCGGGTCCCGGCCGGGACCCAGTTCGTGATCGTCAACACCTACGGCCACCGTGACCGGGACCGGCTGGAGTTCGCGGACCGGTTTGCGCCGGAGGAATGGGTCGATGGCGACGCGGCCTCCTACCCGGGCTTCAACGCCTTCAGCCGCGGGCCCCAGGGTTGCCCGGGAACGGCCCTGGCCCTGCTCGTGGGAAGGACGGCGATACGGGCGGTGCTCGAGCGGGGAATCGACTCTCCCTCCCCGGACCTTGACCCGAGCCGGCCGCTGCCCCACATGCTCGACTACTTCGGCGCTGCGGTGACGGTCGCCTGATGCCGCGTCGCTTCCCGATCGCCCAGTGGCCCAACCCGCCGCTGTGGGCCGCGATAGCGGCCTGGGTCGTCAGCCGACTGGCGGATGGACTTGCCGGAGCGATCGCCGAAGGCCTCTTCTACCTCGCGATCGGCGCCTGGGCCTACCTCGAGATCGCCGAGGGCGTGAACTGGTTCCGGCGTCTGCTCGGAGCGGTCGTCGCCGGCTACCTCGCCGTCAGGCTCGGCATGCGGCTGGTCTGACGGCCCATCGCGGGTTTGGGCTAGCCTCGGGACATGGCCGACTGGGTCACGATCTCATCGCTTGCGACCGCCGGCGGAACCCTCGTCCTGGCGATCGCCACATACGCGTCGGTGCGTTCAGCCAACCGCTCGGCTCGGGTCGCCGAGCTGGCACTTCAGGAACAGCGGCGCCCCGTGCTCGTGAATTCGAATGCCGATGACCGAACACAGGCGATCCCTTTCGTCGATGCCGCCGCGGTGGAGGTCCCCGGAGGGGGCGCCGTCATCAACGCCACCCCCGAGGCCGTCTATCTGGTGGCGAGCCTGCGCAACGTCGGGTCGGGGCTGGCGGTGTGCAGGCGTGGCAGAGCACCGGGCCCATAGAGCCGCAGCTGCACGACCAGGCGGTTCGCGAGGGCGCGCCTGATGTCGAGGGATTCAGGCCGCTGATCCGCGACCAGTACATCGCGCCCGGTGACATCGGCATATGGCAGGCGGCGATCCGCGACACCGCCGATCCGTTGTTCACGGAGATCACCGAGGCCGCCGCCGGCGACCGGACCCTGTCGGTGGACCTCCTCTACACCGACCAGGTCGGGGGTCAGCGGACAGTCAGCCGGTTTGGGCTGCGCCCTGACGATGGCGGGTGGTTCGTGGCAGCCGCCCGTCACTGGTATCTGGACGGCGACGCCCCGCGCTGACGATGTGCGTCTGTGTCTTACAGTCGCAACAACCCGAACGATAGGAAGAGCCATGGAGTTCTGGCAACTCGATTCGCTGGCCCTCGAGCCACACAGCCCGAAGATTCTCTCCTCGACCAGCGCTGCGCGCACGATTCTCGTGAACCTCCCCGAGGGCGAGGCCCTCGAGGAGCATGAAGTGCATGAGCGCGCATTCGTGATCCTGGTCTCTGGTCAGGCCGAGGTGACCACACCGGCCGGTGATACAGAGACCGGCGGCGCGGGCCTGATGATCGAGTTCGCGCCCGGCGAGCGTCACGCGGTCCGGGCGCTGTCAGACGTTCGACTGCTCCTGGTGCTCGCGCCATGGCCCGGAGCGGGCCACCCCGGCGCCCTGACCCTCGACGAAAAGGCCGCGGTGCGCGACCGGGCAGCGGAGCAGGAGATCGGCACGGCAGGGCAAGGTCACTGATCGTCCGCGATCCGATGGAAGAGGCCGACCAGCTCGTCGATGATCTCCTCGCCGGTGAGGTCCAGCTCGCCTTCGACCGAGGCAAGCCCGACCTCGGCGATGGCGCCCGCAAACGCGTAGGCGCGCAGGCGGAGCAAGGGGTCAACCACCTGGTCGTCGGCGATGGTGGAGGCGAACCACAGCTCAACGGCGCGGCGGGCGAACCCGGCGCGCCGTCCCGCCAGCGCTGAGGTTCGGCCCTCGACGGCGAGCAGGCGAACGACCCGCGGGTCGCCGAGGAGCGCGTTGGCGTGCGCGGTCAGCGCGGGTCGCGGGTCACGGCCGCCGCCCGCGACGATGGCCGGGGCGATCTGCTCGGCGAGCCGGCCGGTGACCTGATCGAAGACAGCGACCGCGAGCTCGTCGATGGTCGCAAAGCTCTCGTAGAAGTAGCGCTTCGTGAGGCCGGCCTG
>JAXDIE010000130.1:0-46062 GCA_034664165.1 Thermoleophilaceae bacterium
AAGCGGCTCAGGGCGGCTCGGCAGTGTACGACCTCGTCTACGACCAGTCGGCGCCGCGCGCGGCGGCGGCAACGGCGGCGAACAGCATCGTCTTCCGCGACGACATCGTGATCGACAAGCCGGCCACGGTCGGCAACGGCGCCGCCAACCTCGGTAGCGCGACCCTCGACGCAACAGCACCCAACATCCTCGGCACATTCAGGTCGTCGGGAGGCGGCACGATCAGCGGGTCCCCGTTGAGCGCAGACCCAGGGCTGGGCGCCTTCGGGTTCAATGGAGGCCCGGGGATGGCGACGTTCCCGCTTTCGGCAGGTGGCAAGGCGCTGAAGAAGGGGGCGAGCTGCCCGGCGGCCGACGAGCGGGGTGTGACAAGGCCCGCCGGCCTGTGCGACCTCGGCGCCTTCCAGCGCACAGGCGCCAACGTCAAGTTCGGCAAGCTCAAGCGAAACAACGGCAAGGGCACGGGAACGTTGGTGGTCAAGGTCAAGCCACCCGGCAAGCTGACGGTTACGGGCAAGGGCTTGACCACGGTGAAGCGGTCGGCGAAGCGCAAGACCATCAAGGTCCCGGTGAAGGCCAGAGGCAAGGCCAAGCGGAAGCTCAACTCGAGCGGCAGGGCCAAGCTGAAGCTTGCGGCGTCGTTCACGTTTGCGAACGGCACCGTCGGTACCGGCACGAAGCGCGTGAAGCTGGTCAAGCGCTGATGAGACAGGGCGTCGTATGAGCGTCACCCGACCGGTACTCCAGTACACGGTGCTCGCGATGTCCGTCATCGCCGTGCTCCACGACGTCGTCGCGCTGATCGTCAACCCCAGCTTCGCGATCGGCGCAGACGCGCAGACCGTGAAGTTCCTGTGGGTCGACTACAACGGCTGGCACGCGGTACTTGGTTTGCTCATCTTCTTGCCGGGCCTGTACGTGTGGCGGCGCGCAGACTGGGCTCAGCTCTACGCGCTCGCGATCGTCTTCGGCCTCATGTCGACCGCGATCTGGGGACTGCTCGAGACCAACCCCCTCGGCGTCCTATCGCTCCCCGACCAGCGCGCCGACGCGATCTTCCACGTCGGCGTCGCGGGCGTGTATGTGCTCGCGCTGGCGCTGCAGGGGCTCAGGGACACCCCGCGCGGCGCGAGCACGTAGCGCTCCACCTGGCTCACGGCGAAATATAAACCGCGCTACTCAGCGCCGCCTGGGTGCGATCCGCATCTGCGCGAACACCAATTCCGGCAGCTTGCCGCCCATCCACCGGGTGAACGCCGCGCTGACCTCGCGACGCCCGGTGAACTGGACCCCCGTGTACTCGAGGAAGGTCTGCCCGACCGTGCAGCAGCCCGGCATGGACGAATCCATCGTCGGCGCGTCCGCCGGCGAGGTGGGCGCCGACTGGAAGAGAGGGTGCGCGGCGAGCGCGTTGCGGCTGGACTCCATCCATCCGCGCCAGTTCATGCCCGAGGCGCCGAGCGCGTCGCCCTGGTCCGCCGTGCCGTAGTAGGTCAGTGCGACCTGGCCGCGGCCGCGCGCCGTAACGGATGCCACTACCGCGTGGCGCATGAGCGGCGGCGAGACCAGGCCGAGGAGCCTCCAGGTCCGCCCGCCGTCGCGCGAGGTCGCCATGCGCACGCCGCCGGCCGCCGTGTAGACGAAGAACAGGTTGTCGTGGCCATCGACGGCGAGGTTCTCGGACCAGACGTGGTCGGTCACACCCAGCACCAGGCCCTCATCGCCGGCGAGGATGTCGTCGAGCCCGAGGCCGTCGTCGCCCGTGGGCACGGCGGTCCAGCTGCTGCCCTCGTCGCTGCTGCGGACCACGAACGGCTTCCCGCACACGGTCAGCGGAACGACGACCGTCCCATCCGAAAGAACCCGGCCGCTGCCGTGCACGATCGTGGCGCCGGTTCCGCCGCGGCGGCCTCCCGCCACGCAGGCCCCGTTGATCGTCGGCAGGAAGCTCGTGAACCCGAAGGTCGCCCCGCCGTCATCCGAGCGCCAGCAGCCGATCGAAGCGGCCACGAGGATGTTGGGGATGAAGTTGCAGAGATAGACCGCGCTGGGATAGCCGCTTGTCGCCCCCGGGCGATGCGGACCGGAGAAGATCTTCGGCCAGTCGCCCAGCGTCGGCGGGAAGCAGCCCGGCCGCTGCGTGGACTTGGTCCAGTGCGCGCCGTCGTCGTCGCTGTAGATCACGGGCTGGCCGCAGCGGGTGAGGTCGGCAGAGAATGAGGTGACGAACAGCCGGTCCGTGTCCGGGTCGATGTACGGAAACCCCTCGGACGAGTTGATGCCGCCGGGAAGCGGGATCCGTGTCCACTTCCTCCCGCTATCGCGGCTGCGGAGCAACGCGTTCTTGGCCGTGCCCGTCAGCTCGCCCGGCTGCTCGTACAGGCCCTTGGCGGTGGCGATGCCCATGAACAGCGTCCCCTTGCGCCCTACGGCCAGCATCGGCTCCATCCCTGCCTCTCCGGTCGCCCGCTCACACACCTCTCCGCGAAGGCCCGAATGCCGGTCGGCCTCGGGCGGCGCCGTGCCCCCTGCGGGGCGGTACGAATGGGTCGGCTGCTTCGGAAAGCTGCACGCCGCAACGACGGTCGCGTTCGCCATCCCGCCGAATGCCAGGACCACGAGCGGGGCCAGCGCGACAAGGAATCGGCTCCTCACAGATTTACCCTAACGTCGTGATTCGATCGTTTCGACCAAGCGATCCACATCGGCGACGGTGACGGTGAGCTCGGGGTGCCGCAGGACCAGGTAGGGGCCGCGGCCGCGCACCGGGCGCACGAAGGTGATCAGCACGCCGCGGTCGCCGTTTGTGGCAAAGGTCAGACCCCGGTCGGTGACCCCTAGCCGAGCGGCGCCCGCGGTCTTCCACCACCGATACGGCCCAGTCACCGCAACGCGGGCGATGTTGGAGAGCGGCGTCGAGAGACTCCAGAGCCCAAAGCGGGCATTGAGCTCCGTCGGGCTGACCTCGACCCACACGTTGTCCGGGCGGATGCCGAAAACCGCGGCGGCCGAGCGGTAAGAAGACGCCCAGGTGAATTGAAAGCGGACAGGCGGGTCGGTCACTGCCTGCTGACCCACGCCAGGATCTCTCGCGAGGGAGTCAGGACCGACCCGTCGGGGAGCTTCATGGCCGGAAGCTTGGTCGACCCGGTCGCCTCCTTCAGGTCGTCGCGCGAGCCCTTGCGCAGGAATGGGAGCGGGTTGCCGTGGGCGGCGATCACCTTCTCGTATTCGATCCCTTTGGCCTTGAGCGCCTCCTGCACGCGCCGGCACGGATGCACACGCGGTCCGCCCTCATCGCCGTGACAGACGTACAGCGTGGGGTTCTCGGCCATCTCATCCTCCAAGTCGCGGGGTCGAGACGAGCCTAACGCGGGCGAAGCGCGTGGCGCAGATCGCTTCCCGGCAGCTCCGGCAACAATAGGCGCGAGCCCGAGCCTCCGCCGACGGTGACGGTGTTGATCGCCGGCAGGCCCGGCGCCGACGCCAGCGACGCCCCGAGCACGTGGACCCGGATCCTGTGGCCGGCGCTGAAGCGGTTGCCGATCGGCCAGAGCTCGACGCTGTACAGCCGCGACTGCCCGGGCGTCGCGGGGTCCGGCGCGTCGTAGCGCCCGTAGGGCTGGACGATCCGCCCCGAGCGGACGTCCTTCAGCGACCTGCGCCCGTCGACTCCGGGGTAGTCGGTGCTGAGCCGCCCGGTGGCCACCGGGTGCGGCGTGCCGTTGGGCGATACGTCGGAGATCACGACCCAGATGCCTGTCTGGGGCGCTGTGGTCGAGAGCCGCAGGTCAAGGGTCGCCGGGCCAACCGCGTCGACGCGCCGGGTCAAGGGCGCGCTGGTGTAGGACAACCCCAGCGTCTCGGCAACGGTCATGTCGCTCAGAACCGGGAGAGCGGTGGTCAGGGCATTCACCCCGAAGCCCCCGACGATGGCTGTGTTGGGCGGGTCCGAGTTGGTCGGCAGCGAGGGCAGCGCCGCGTACGCCTGCGTGGTTCGCGGGCCGTCGGGCTGCAGGCTCAGGCTGCCGTCGTTGAGCGAATGGGCGCTGCCGCTCCTGGCCGGGTCAAGCGAAAGCGAGCGCCAGCGGGTTCCGGGCACCGGCCAGTCGGAGGCGTCCCGCCTGACGAACTTCCCGGCCAGGAGGTCCTCGCGATCGCCGTCCGACATCCACATCTGGACCCTGGGCTCCTGTGCCACGCCGTTGTGGGCGCCTGACAGATAGTGCTCGAACCAGGCTTTCATCTGGCCGGCGCCGGCATCGGTGCCGGCGGGCGCGCCGTCGTGGGCGCCGATCACCACGAGGTGTGACCCATCGCGGCGCAGCCGCTGATAGCCCTGGAACGCGCCGCGGGATTCAACGTCGAAGAAGCCGTCGATCGTCAGCGTCGGCAGGTGATTCACGTCCCCGCGGAACCCGCGCTGCCGCCACCACGAGTCCAGGGTCGGGTGCTCGACGTCGCTCAGCCCGGCGTCGACCAATCCGGCAAGGGTGTCCAGGCCGGTGCCCGGGTCGCGGCCGATCCGGTCCGGTGACTGCAGCAGGGCGGGCGTGCCGATCAGGGCCAGGACCCCCGCCCCGGGAACCAGGTTGTTGATGCCACCGGGGATCAGCAGATCCCGGTACAGCTCGAACGTGCCCGACTTGAGCACTGCGGCCTTCACGCACGGAAGCGTGAGGTGCAGCGAGTTGTAGATCGTGATGGCGCTGGCCGAGAACCCGTTGATCCCAAGCGTGCCGTTGCTCCAGGGTTGCCGGCAGGCCCAGCGCAGCGTCTGCGCGACATCCGCCTGGGTGCGCGGGCCGAGGGCGTCGAAGCGCCCATCGCTGTCGCCGGTCCCCCGGATCTGGACGAGCAGGTAGTTGAAGCGCGGGCCTGCGTCGATCGTGCCGGAGCCCCTCCCGTACGGGCTGAACTCGACAATCACCGGCCTTGCCTTCAACGGCGCCCGGCCAGTCACCGTTGTCTGCAACTCGGTGCCGTCGGATGCCTCGAACCTCACGCCGCGGCTGGCCTGGGCGGCAGCGGCCGGAGAGGCGGCCAGACCGCCGACAGCCATCGCAACCAGGCATACGGCCAGAGTTCTCACACTGGCGGTGAGCATAGATCCACTCAGTGGCCCGACGCCACCAGTTCCCGGCTGGTCTCCCACAGGTCCCGGGCTTTCTCCAGGTCGTGTGATTCCAGCGACGACGGAGTGTCCTGCAGCCCGTCGAAGTAGCGGCCGGTCACGCTGTCGAACGCCGGGTCCGCGGCGAGGGCGGCCAGATGCCGGCCCGACTGGGCGGCGCTGCGGACCTGCGGGAACACTCGCATGGCCGGCATGAGAAAGCGCCAGGCAAAGCGCTGCAAGGCGCCGTAGTCCCGCGCCAGCCCCGATCCGGGCATGAGGCCCGGGTTGAAGGCGTTCACGGAGATGCCGCGGGCCCCCAGCTCAAGCCTGCGGTCGAGCTCGTACGCGAACAGGACATTGCACAGCTTCGACGTGGTGTAGAGCTCGCGACCCGGCCGCAACTCGCCCGAATAGGCCAGGTCGACGGCGCTCGTGTAGCGGGGCGCTGGCATCCCGGTGCGCCTGGCCGGGTCGTGGGTGTCGCTTGCCACGATCACCACCCGCGCCGGCGGGCTGAGCCGGGTGACGAGCCCCTGTACGAGTGCGAAGTGACCGAGATGGTTGGTGCCGAACGTGAGCTCGAAGCCGTCGGCGGTCCTCTGGTCGCCCGAGGCCACCTGGACTCCGGCGTTGCACACGAGTGCCCCGAGCGGCGGCAACCCGGCGGCGTCGAGCTCCGCGGGGAAGGCACCCACCGACCGCAGCGAGGCCAGGTCCAGTGGCAGCACGCTCACCCGCTCTGGCGCGCCGATCTCGCCGGCGGCGGCGTGCCCGCGGTCTTGGTCACGGACGGCGAGCACCACGCGCCAGCCGTCGGGGCGGTGGGCCAGGGCGCGTGCGCACTCCAGTCCGAGCCCGGAGGTGGCGCCGGTCACCACCGCGGTCCTGAACATCGTCAGAGCGCGGGTGGAGAGCCCGATTCCTCGTCCTTGGGGCTTTGGTGCACCGGGAACACACCACCCGCGCGTGCATGAAGGCCGAGGCTCGCCTTGCAGAAGTCCTCGCCGAACGGCGTCAGGTGGATGCTCCGCCGGATGATTTTGGCGAAGCGCACCGACTTGGCCGCGGCCAGCACATCGGGCTGGGCCTCGATCACCTGATAGCGATGGGAGTCATGGAGGGTCTCGCGCGAGAACCAGACCATGCCCACCCGGTAGAGGTTGTTGAGATAGGCCGGGACGCGGTCGACGTAGCGCAGGCCCGCCCGGGCGCCGATCATCGAGAGCCCCGGCGCAATCAGCTCCGAGCTGACCAGGCCGATGGGCCCGCCCGTCCTCACGTCCACCGCCGGCTGGGGCCCGTCCTCGAACAGGAGGCGCAGGATGCGGGCCTCGTCCGGGGCCAGCTCGTCGAGGATCCGGGAATAGGCGGGATGGGCGTCCTCGTGGTCGTAGACGTCGCGCGAGCGCTTCATCAGCTCCTCCCCGCGCCGCAGCAGCTGGTCATCGGGGCTCTCGGGCTCCGATGCCGGAGAGCGCCGGGACGGGACGCGCGACATGGCAGAGGCCACGGCGTCGGTCATCGGCCCGTCCGGCACGGCGTCCTTGACGCGCTCTTCCAGGTCGTTGAGCCCGAGGGCGTCGCGCACCACGTGCTGGACGTCGTCGGCCAGCTTGGTTGCCGCGTCCACGGAGGTGGCCGCCTGCGCCAGCCTCAGTCCCGCCTTGGCGTAGCTGCCCACGGCCCACTCGGTGGTGTGCCACAGGCTGCTGAGGGCGACGCGCGCGAGGCCGGGGACCGTGTCCGCCACGGGCGGGTCGTTGCGCCGGTCGCTGCTCATCGTGCCTTCACGTTCCGAAGATCGCCAGGTGGATGAAGCCGCCGGCCAGGCCCATTGCCGCACCGTGTGCATAGAGCATCCACTCATCTTCCTTGATGGCCGAGCGCATCATGTCGACGAAGTCACGAGGCGGGAGCTCCTTGGTGCGAGCGGCGATCAGGACGCGGATCTTCTCGCTCTGCTGCTTGCTGAACTCGTGATCCTGGAACGGGACCATCGTGTGGGTGGCCGCCTCGGCAGCGACCGAGTCCCGGATGTTGTCGTAGTCGCTGGTTCCGACCGCCACCCGTACCGCAGCGCGCGCGGGGCCGGCGGCACGATCGATGGCGGGGCCCATGGCGTCCACGAGCATCTGGCGTGTGCGATCGCCGCGCGGGCCGTAGAGCAGGAAGTCGCCGATGGTCTCGAGCGTGATCACGTCGTCCGCGATGATCTGCGCGTACACCTCCGCCGCCTCGTCCTGGCGTCGCAGGAACAGGCCATGCACCTTGATCCCGAGGATCGTCCGCGGCTCCGGCGGCTCGAAGATCAGCGACATCCCGAGCAGGTTGGTGGTCCAGCCGACGATCACACCGAGAATGGGGAGCAGCCACCACTGGTGAAAGGTGTGGTCGATGAGCGCCACGGGGATGCCCAGCGCAAAACCGAAGATGAACCCGAAGTTGACCATCAGCTTGAGCTCGCGTGCGCCGAAGTCGCGGAAGATCCTGTTGACCAGCGCCGGGTTCTTGTCGAACTGGTCGATGACCATGACCTTGACGTCCAGGAGCTGGTCGATGTGCTCACCGATCTCGTCGGTGATGTCGTGGACGATCCCCGGGAGCTGCGCCGTGACCCGCGTGTAGACGGCCTCCTTGGCCCAGGGCGGCACATCGCGCCAGAGCGCGGGCGACTCCTCCTTCATGACGTCGTCGACCATCTGGGGAACCTGCGGCAGGAAGAGCTCGACTATGTGCTCGGCTATCTGATCGGGCTCGAGCTCCTGGTAGAACTCGGCCGGCGTGCCGAGCTTCGCAATCGCCTTGTCCACGGCGATGCTGCCCATCTTCGCTGCGCGCGCGGGAACGATTCCCTGCCAGCCGACGCCGCCCTGCATGATCCCCGGGATCTCCTGGATCTTGCGCGGCAGCAGCGTCGCGAGCTGGGACAGGCCGGGGATGACGAAGCCGTGGAAGCGGACGGGGTTGAACAGCATGATCAGGCCGCTCCAGTTGATCAGCCAGCCGATCGCTCCCGTGAAGAACGGGATCGACACGAGTTGCAGCCATTCCCCGGTGCTCATCGACCATCACCCCCCTTCCGAATTGGGAGGACCGTATCCGGTTCTGGGAGACTTCCGCCTGATGCCTCGGGGGACGACCCACGAACTGTCGGTCGGCGGGGACCGGCTGGTCTACGACGAGTGGGGCACCGGCAAGCGCACGGTGGTCCTGCTTCACGGCCTGCTGCTCAACCGCCACATGCACGCGCCGCTGGCGCAGGAGCTGGCGGAACGCGGGAACCACGTGATTTCGCTGGATCTCCTCGGCCACGGCGACTCCGACCGGCCGCGGGACATGTGGCGCTACTCGATGCCCAGCTTCGCGCGCCAGACGCTGGGCGCGATGGACGCGCTCGGCCTGGACGAGGTCGTGATCGGGGGGACCTCGCTGGGCGCCAACGTGGCGCTCGAGGTGGCCGACGCCGCGCCCGAGCGGCTCAGGGGAATGGTCATCGAGATGCCCGTCCTGGACAACGCCCTGCTCGGTTGCGCGCTCGCGTTCACCCCGCTACTGGTCAACCTGACGTTCGGTGCTCCGATCTGGAACGCCATCTACCGGCCCGCCATGCGCCTGATCCCGCGCGGGCGCAACCACCTTGTGGACACCGTCGCGGACTGGATCGACCAGGATCCCGGGCCGTCATCGGCGGTGGTCCAGGGCATCTTCTTCGGCCGTGTGGCGCCGCCGCGCGAGCTGCGGCAGGGGATGGCCACCAAGGCGCTTGTCATCGGGCATCCGCGCGACCCGATCCATCCCTTCTCCGACTCCGACATGCTCGTCAAGGAGCTGGACAACGCGCGCCTTGTGGAGGCCCAGTCGATGCTCGAGCTGCGCCTGACGCCCACCCGCCTGATGGGCGAGATCGGCGGCTTCGTCGACGAATGCTGGAAGCCCAGACGGGCGCGGCGTGCATCGTCTGCAGCGGCGTCGAAGTAAGATCCCGCCGCGATGTCCACACGCAAGGACCAGAAGGAAGAGCTCAAGGCGGAGCGCCTTGCGCGGGAGAAGGCCGCCCAGGCCGGCGCCCAGCGCAAGCGCCTGATCCTGACGGTGCTCGGCGGCCTGGTGGTGGTCGCCGCCGTGGTCGCGGTGGTCGTCTTCGCCTTCCCCAAGGGCGCCGGCCCCTCTGACGCCCCCAAGGGCACCACGACCGTGGATCCCGACGCGCCGGCCACGGCAACACGCATCCCGCCGCCCAACGCGGCGCTGGTGGCCGACCTCGACAAGGCTGCAGCCGCGGCCGGGTGTGAGGTCAAGACCAACAAGGAGGAGGGCAGCTCGCACGTCGAGACGCCCGTGACCTACAAGGCCAACCCGCCCACATCGGGCAACCACTTCCCTGTGCCCGCCGAGGACGGCTCCTACACCAAGGCGCCGCCGGTCGAGCAGCAGGTCCATGCGCTCGAGCACGGCCGCATCTACATGCAGTACCTGCCTTCCGAGCCCGCCACCACGCGCGACAAGCTGCAGGCCCTGTTCGACGAGGACCCGTACCACATGATCCTCGCCCCCAACAGCACGCAGATGCCCTACAAGGTCGCCGCAACCGCGTGGAACCAGGTGCTGGGCTGCCCCGCGATGAACGACGGCGTCCTCGACGCAATTCGGGCGTTCCGGGAGAAGTACCGGGACCAGGGCCCCGAGTTCATCCCGTAGGCCGGATCCCGTGATCGAGATTGCGGCCGTGGCCGGGGCGCTGGTGGTCGCCGGCGGAGCCGCGCTGTTCGTCCGCTTCCCGTGCACGATGGTGCCTGCCCTGCTGGTGGTCGCGCCGCTCCGTCTCCCGCTGGCGACCAACCCGGCCAATCCGCTGCTCTTCGAGTTCGTGGGCGGCGGCGCCCTGGGCAGGCTCTACCCGCTCTACGTGGTGCTCGTGCCCGCGGTGATCGCAACGATCTGGCGGATGGCGCGCCGTCGCAGCTTCCGACGGATCCCGGCCGAGATCGCGGTGCCCGGTGCAGTCCTTCTGGGGTTGGCCTGCCTCTCTCTGCTGTGGAGCGCGGACCCGCCCGGCACGGTCAACGCGCTGATCTTCTTCTGGCTGCCCTTCGCACTGCTTTTCGGCGTCGTGTCGCAGAGCCCCATCAGCCCGCGGCTCACGCGCACCCTGGGAGTCATCGTCGTGGCCAGTGCCTCGGTTTTCGCGGTGATCGGCATCTGGGAGGCGATCAGCCACCGGCTCATCTTCTACACCCCGGCGCTGGCGATCGTGAACGCACATGGGCCACTGTTCCGCGTCACCGCGGTTTTTCAGGATCCGAGCCATCTGGGCCGCTATCTGGTCCTGGCCATCGCTGTGATCTTCGTGGCCCTGTGGCTGTCGCGGCTGAAGGTCGCCGCCGGTGCCGCACTGGTGGTGCTCCTGGCCGCGGGGCTCTATGTGTCCTACTCGCAGTCGAGCATGGTCTCGATGGTCGTCGTCCTGCTGGCGCTGGCGATCGTCGCCGGCGACCAGGCCAGCCGCCGGGTGGCGATCGTCGTCTGCGTGGTCATCGCGCTGGCGGGCGTGGGCGGCCTGATCTATGGCGCGACCACCGGCCGCCTTGCCGACTTCACGCGGCAGCGCTCACGGCTGGCCATCGACACCACGCAGGTGGCTCTGGCCCACCCGCTGGGCGGAGTGGGCCTGGGCGCACAGGCGGTGGTCACCCGAGCTGAGCAGAACCCGGGAGAGAACGTGGACCGCAACGCCTCGCACACGACTCCGGCGACCGTCGCGGCGGAGCTCGGGGTCTTCGGGCTCCTGGCGTACCTGGCGTTGCTGGTGGGGCTGGCCCGGGCTCTCAAGCGTGTGCGCCCGCGTGACGAGGCCCTGGCGCTCGGCCTGGGCGCCGGCCTGCTCCTGCTCGTGGTGCATTCGCTCTTCTACGGCGGGTTCTTCGACAACCCGATCGTCTGGGGAGCAATGGGCCTGACCGCGGGAGCGGGAGCGCTTGCCCGTCCCCGCCCGGAGCCGGAGGCAGGTGTCTCTTGACCCTGCTGGACCTGGTCCCGTTCGCCGCCGTCGCCGCCGCTCTGGGCGTCGGCGCCCTGCTTGTGGGCCGCGGCGCGGGCATCCGGATGGCAGGCATCGGGCTGCTGCTGGCCGGATCGGCTCCACTGGTCCTGACCCGCGTGGCGGGCCTGCTCGACCTGGCGGGCGAACACCCGCTTCTGGCTGCCATCGCGGCCCTGGCAGGCGCCGGCCTGGTCGCCGGCGGAGCCGCCCTGTTCCTCGGGCGCCCCTGGCTGATCGCAGTCCTGGCGGTGCTCGCGGGGCTGCGGATCCCGCTTAGCTTCTCCGACCCCAGCCCGACCAACCACCTGGTGGTCCTCTGGCTCGTGATCCTGGCCGGGCTCGCCTCGTTTGCGTGGAGGGGGATCAAGGACGACTGGCCGGCCCCGCGGCTCGGAGCGGTCGGCTGGGCTCTGGCCGCTTTCGTCCTGCTGGTGGCCGCCAGTCTTTTCTGGAGCACGGATCCCGGTGCCGGGGGATACACATTTGTCGCCTTCTACGCACCCTTCGGCGCGCTGGCCGCGATGGTCGGGTCGATGGAGATCCGCGGGCGGCTGCCGGTGGCCCTGGGCACCACCCAGGTGGTGCTCGCGGTCATCGTGTCGCTGGTCGCGCTCTACCAGCTCAAGGCAGGTCACATCTTCTGGAACCCGGACCTGATGGAGGGCAACGTCAGGCTTACCTACTTCCGCACCAACTCCCTGTTCTGGGACGCCAGCGCGCTCGGGCGCTTTCAGGCGCTCGCGATCCTGACGATCATCGGCACGCTGGCCCTGGGAGCCAGGCAGCGCAGCGTCCTGGGAGCGGCAGCGCTCTGCGGCCTGATCTTCGTGGGCCTCGACCTGTCTTACTCGCGGGCCGGGCTGGCCATGCTGATCCTGGGAATCCTGCTCCTGGCCGCCTGCTGGCGGCCGCGGGTGGTGCTGCCGCTGGGCGCCGTGGCGCTGATCGGGGCGGTCGGAGTGCTCGCCGTCACCGGCGGCGTGAGCTGGGAGCGCATCACATCGAGCAGGACGGCCATTGCCGAACAGGGCTTCCACGCGTTCCAGTCGGCGCCGGTGATCGGCGTGGGGCTGGGCGGCTACCCGTCCTCGCACAGCGTGGCGCTCGGCGTGGCAGCGGAGCTGGGCGTGATCGGGTTGATCGCACTGCTGGCGCTGCTCGCGGTGGCCGTCAGGGCCGCCATCCGGCCGGCCACGCCGGGAAGGGATCGGGCGCTGCGTGCGGTGGTGGCGGTGGAGCTCGCGGCCATCTTCGCCCACTCGATGATCGACTCCGGGCTGTTCGATGACGGCGCGACCTGGGTGCTTCTGGCGATCCTCGCCGTCAGCGCTTCTGCGAGTCCCGGGACACCTGTCCCGGATGCACGACCTTGATGCGATCGGCGAACGTGTAGGTGCGACCCTCGCCGGCCAGCTCGACGCGCACCCGGTACTGACCTACCGGAGCGGGCTGGCCGTCCTGGTCGAGGCCGTTCCACTTGATGCTGAACCGGCCGGGCCCGGCTGCGACGTCCTCCGCAACCGTGGCGATCACGGAGTTCGGGGGATCCGCCTGGACGATCCTCAGGTTCACGGTCTCCGCCTTCTGAAACAGCACTTCGAGCTTGGCCTTCTCCAGGGGGCACTTGCAGCCGGGCGACACCGCCTCCGGCACCAAGATCAGCCGGGCCGCCGGCTTCTCGAGCTTGAGTGTCTGGGTCTCGACGAATGCCAGGCCCGCCGCGGCGATCAGGCCGAGCATCAAGAGCGTGATCGCGAGATTGCGCCCCTTGGGCATGCGCCGGTTACGGAGCCTGGTCGGGGCCCACGACCACGACGACCTGGGCGTTGCCGGCCTGCGTCTGCGTGCCGGCGTCGATCTGGCCGACCTGTGCGATGTCGAGCTCCTTCGCCACCGCCTGCGCCGCCGGCTCGTTTCCGGCGGCATAGAGCACCGCCGACTCGTTGGCAGCCTGCGTCGGCGCGTTGTCGATGTTCCCGAGCTTGAAGCCGGCGGCCTTCACGGTGTCCCCGATGGATGCGGCCAACCCGGGGACGGACGTACCGTTGAGCACCGCGACCGTTATCTGGGCCGGATCAAGCGGCGCGGCCTCCGTCGAAGTCGAGGTTGCCGACTTGTCGGGCTTGGCCGCGCCGGTGCCCTCGGTGACGATCCCGAAAGGCACGTCCTTGGGGCTGCTGCCGCCGAGACTCGAGATGCCGACGATGAGGGCGCCACCGACGATGACTATCCCGGCAACGATCAGGACGAGGAACCGGGGCTGGATGGCCTGGTACCACGGCTGTGACTGTGGCTCGCGCATCCGCTGAGGCCCGGCGGGCTGGCGGGCCGGTGGGCGGACCGGCGGACGGGGCACGGGTGGGCGTGCGGCGGGAGTCTGGGCTCCCGGGGCGGGGACCTGCGTGCTCGGGGGCGGGGGCTGGACCGGCGGCTTCTGGCCCGGGGCCAGCGGAGCCTGGACCGCGGTTGCGGCAGTTGCCGCCACAGGGGCTGCGCCGGGGCGCTGGGTCTGCAGCCGTTGTGCCGCCTGGCCGGGCGGCGGAGGCGCGGTCGAGCCAGCCTCGGCGAAGCCTTCTTCACGCAGGCGGCGCACTTCCCGCGCCTGCGAGAAGTAGAGCGCAGCGAGCACCGCCAAGCCGATGACGGCCGCAAAGCCGGCGTAGGCTCCGATCTGCTGGATGTAATCCGTGATCTGCATGCAGCGCGCGAACCTTATTGGGGATCGCCCCCGCCCGGCCAACTGGCGCCGGGGCCCGCTGCGATCATAGACCCGGCATGTGCGGTATCGCCGCGATACTCGATCCGGCCGGCGCTACCGCGTCCGGCGCTGGTCCGGGCATGGCGGAGGCGCTTCGCCACCGCGGCCCGGACGGCCACGCTGTGCGATCGATCGGCCCGATCACCCTTGTGCACACCCGCCTGGCCATCATCGATGTCGCCGGGGGCGACCAGCCACTGAGCTCGGAAGACGGGTCCGTCACGGCGATCGTCAACGGTGAGATCTACAACCACCTGGATCTCCGGCAGGAGCTCGAGGCCGCCGGCCACAGGTTCGCGACCCACTCCGACTCGGAGGTCGTGGTCCACGCCTATGAGGAGTACGGCCCGGAATTCGTGACCCGGCTGAACGGGATCTACGCGTTCGCGCTGTGGGACGCCGGGCGGGAGCGGCTGCTGGCCGCGCGGGATCCCTTCGGCGTCAAGCCGCTCTACTGGTGGACCGACGGCCGGCGCGTGGCTGTCGCATCCGAGGTGGGTGCGCTCACCGCAGCCGGCCTCGTGGAGCCGCGAATTGATCGCGTCGCCCTGGACCACTTCCTGGCCTTCCGCTGCGTGCCGGCGCCCCGCACCATGTTCGCCGGCGTCTCCAAGCTCGCGGCCGCCACCACACTGAGCGCCGAGGGCGGCAGGGTGACCGTCGAGAGCTTCCGCCGGGCGCCGGGGAGCCCCCTCGAGGGAGGCGCAGAAGAGCTGGCCGGCGAGTTGCGCGGGCGCTTCGTAGGCGCGGTCGAGCGCCAGATGATGTCCGACGTGCCCTACGGAGCGCTGCTCAGCGGGGGCGTCGACTCGGCCGCTGTCGTGGCGGCCATGGCGGAGGGAGCCGACGCCGCGCCCTCCACCTTCACCGTCGGCTTCCCCGGTGCCGGCGACACCCTGGACGAGCGGGCCGTGGCCGAGCGAACGGCACGGGCGATCGGCACCGACCACCACGCGACCGCCATGCACAGCCATGACTTCCTGGCCGAGCTGTCGGAGTGCGTCCACCGGCTGGAGGAGCCCTGCGGGATGCCCTCCGCTCCCGCTCTGCTCCAGCTAAGCCGCTTCGCCGCCGGCCACGTGAAGGTCGTGCTCTCGGGGCAGGGCGCGGACGAGCCGCACGGTGGCTACGGCCACCATCGCGCGGCGGCTGCCCTGGCCGGGCTCTCGCGTGTGCCCGGGGCCCTCGGCCCGGCCGCGAGAGCTGTGGCCGGCGCGCTGCCCCGGAACGAGCGGGCCAAGCGCGCCGCGCGGCTGATCGGCTCCATGCCCGACGTCGACCGCCTTCTCCGCCTTGTCGAGGTCAGCGATCACGCCCAGCGCATCCGGCTGGCCGGGGGCGCGCTCGAGGAGGCCGAGGCCGAGCGGCGGGACACCGCCTCGGCGGTGATCGCCGACGTGGCAGGCCGCGGGCCCCTGGAGCAGGCCATGTATCTGGACTCGCACCTTTTCCTGCCCGACCGCCTGCTGCTCTGCGCGGACAAGATGTCGATGGCAAGCTCGCTGGAGCAGCGGGTGCCCTACCTGGACCTGGAGCTCATGGGCTTCGTCGAGCGGATCCCGGCCCACCTGCGTGCCGGGGCCAGGGCGGGAAAGATGATCCATCGCCGCGCCGTCGAGCCGATGGTCCCCCAGGAGGTGCTCGACCGCCCCAAGCATGGCTTTTCGACACCGTACGACGGGTGGCTTCGCACGTCGCTCGGCGAGGAGGTCGAACGGCGCTACGCCCCGGGCTCCGAGCTGGCCGCGGTGATGGAGCCGGCGGAGGTGGCGCGCCTGGTGGCCGAGCACCGCAGCGGCCGGGGGGACCACAAGAACATCCTCTACTGCCTGCTCGAGCTGTCCCAATGGCACCGTGACTTCGTGGAGGGCCACGCATGAGCGGCGACGGACAGCGACTCTCCAGCGGGCGTCTGCTGGCGCGGAACACCGGCTTCAGCCTTATCGGCCAGGCGGCGACCTTGCTGGCCGCGTTTGTGTCGGTCCCCCTGCTCGTAGGCGGCCTCGGCACCGCGCGCTTCGGAGTGCTCACGCTGGCCTGGGCGGTGATCGGATACGCCCAGGTATTCGACCTTGGCATTGGCCGGGCTCTGACCAAGCTGACCTCCGAGGCGATCGGCGAGGGGCGCGAACGGGAGATGCCTGCCTACTTCTGGACGGCGCTGGCCGGGATGCTGCTGCTGGGCGCGGGAGCCGGCGCGATCGTGGCGCTGCTCTCACCGTGGATGGTCCACAGCGCGCTGAACGTCCCGCCCGAGCTGGAAGCCCAGACCCTCACGACCTTCTACCTCCTCAGCGCCAGCCTGCCGCTGGCGATCGGAGGCGCGGCCGTACGCGCGCACCTGGAGGCCTGGCAGCGCTTCGACCTGGTCAACGCGGTGGTGGTGCCCGCCGCCCTGATCACGTACCTCGGGCCTGTGCTTGCCCTTCAGTTCGCCGACAGCCTGCCGCTGGTGGTGGCCGTGGTGATACTCAGCCGGGTCTTCTCCTTCTCGGTCAACTTCTACAACTGCATGCGCATCACGCCGGTGCTCGCAACCGACAGGCGCCCGCGGCGCCACGTGCTGCGCGAGTTGCTGGGCGTAGGCGGCTGGGTAACGGCGGCCAACGTGACCAACGCGCTCATGCAGGCATCCGATCGCTTTCTGATCGGGGTGTTCGCAAGCCTCACGGCCGTCGCCTACTTCGCCACGCCCTATGAGGTGGTGAACCGCCTGTGGCTGGTGTCCTTCGCGGTCGCCGGCGTCTTCTTCCCCGCCTTCGCGCTGACCATGCGAACGGATCCCGGACGCGCCAGGTACATCTTCAGCGGTGCCGTGCGCTTCGGGTTCATCGCCCTCTTCCCGGTGGTGCTTGTGATCGTGGGATTCGCGGGCGAGATCCTGAACGTCTGGCTCGGGCCCACCTTCCAGGCCAACAGCTCGACGGTCCTTCAGCTGCTCGCCGTGGGCGCGCTGGTCGCAAGCCTCAACCAGATCCCCTTCGGCCTGGTTCAGAGCACACGGCCCGACCTGACCGGCAAGTTCGCCCTGATCGAGCTGCCCCTCTACCTGGCTGCCTTCATCCTCCTGCTGATCAACTTCGGCGTCGACGGCGCGGCGGCGGCGTGGGCGATCCGCGCCGGAATCGACGGGGTCGTGCTGCTGGCCATGGCCGCCCACGTTGCGCCCGGCACCGCGGGAGCCCTGCGCCGGCTGGCTCCGGTCGCCGTGGCGGCCGGCGCGGCGCTGGTGGCCGCCGCGCTGCTCCCGGGCCTTCCGCTGCGGGCCGTGGTGGTGGCGGGCGTGCTTGCGTGCTTCGTCCCCGTGGCGTGGCGGGTGGTGCTCGGCGGCGACGAGCGCCAGATGGTGATCGGCCGGATCCGAGCGGCACGGGGCACGGCGTGAGCTCCAGGCCTCAGCGCATCCTCTACGTGATCTCGGGCCGCTGGAGCTTCGTCGAGATCGACCGGGCGATCCTGCAGGAGCGCTGGGAGGTGGAGGAATGGCATCAGCCCGGTCGGGCGCCCGACCTGATCAGGCTGCCCGGCGCGGTCCTGCGCGCAGACCTCGTGTTTGGGTGGTTCGCCTCCTGGCACAGCTTCCTGCCGATCGTCCTGGCCTGGCTCACCCGCAAGCCCTCGGTGCTGATCGTGGGCGGCTTCGACACGGCCAACATGCCCTGGATCGGCTACGGCTTCCAGCAGGGCGGGCTTCGGCGCTGGGCCAGCCGCTTCATCATGCGCCGGGCCTCGCGGCTGGTCACCAACTCCTTCTACAGCCGTGAGGAGATCACGGCAAACACGGGGATCCCCGCGGAGAAGATCACGGTGATCCACCACGGCATCCCCGATGAGTTCGGTGACCTGGGCCCGGAGGAGGGCCGCGAGCCGGTGGCGCTCACCGTGGGCCACCTGGCCGCCGAGACCCTCGAGCAGAAGGGCCACCGGCCCTTCGTCGATGCAGCCGCCCTCGTCCCGGAAGCCCGGTTCGTCTTCGTCGGCCGATGGCTGGATGACTCGATCGAGCAGCTGCGCGAACGGGCCGGGTCCAACGTGGTGTTCACGGGGTTCATCAGCGACGACGAGCGCGACGGCTGGTACCGGCGCGCCTGGTGCTACGTCCAGGCCTCCCACCACGAGGGCTTCGGCATGGCGGTGGCCGAGGCCATGCTGGCGGGCTGCATCCCCGTGGTCGTGAACACCACCGCCATGCCCGAGGTGGTGGGCGACACCGGTGTGCTGATCGATTCGCCGGAGCCGGCCGACATCGCGGAGGGAGTGCGCCACGCGCTGGAGCTGGGGCCGGACGCGCGCGCCCGGGCACGCGCGCGGATCCTCTCGGAGTTTCCCGTCGAGAACAGGCGAAACGGCATCCAGCAGGTCGTGGAGGAGGCTTTGCGAAGAAGATGAGCGCCATGACGCGTGTGCGGCAACCGGTTGGAGAGCTCTGGGCACTGCTGGGCGCCCTCGGCGTTCTGGTGATGATCAGCGCCGGTGAGACCGGCGCCGGGGCCCGGCCCTTCAATCCGCCATCGATCGACCCGGTTGGCGTGCTGGCGCCCCTCGTGCGCGCCGCGGGCCTCGATTGGAGCCCGCCGCTGCTTCGCTCGGCCGCCGTGATCGGCGGGCTCCTGGTTGCCGTGGGAGCCATCGTGCTGGCCATCCGCAACCGGCCATGGCCGCGCTGGGCCGCCGTAGCGCTGACCTTGGTGGTGGTTCTCCTGCTCACCGTTCCCGGAGTGGCATTGCAGGCCGGCCTCCGGCAGGCCACCGCCCCCTGGTTCCACACAAACGACTCGACCTTCCAGATCGAGATCGCCGGCCAGCTCATCCGGGACGGCCAGAACCCCTACGGGCATGACTACAGCCACTCCGGGATGGAGCGCTTCTACACCTTCGACGACACCGAGGCCACCCAGGTGAACGGCCGCCAGGTGGCGCTCGACCACTTCGCCTACTTCCCCGGGACCCCGCTGAGCGCTGCGGCCTGGGGGCTGCTGCCTCAGCCGTTCTCGGACTACCGCTTCCTCGTGCTGCTGTGCAGCCTGGCGACTGGGGCGTGCGCGCTGCTCTTCCGCGGGCCGCTGGGCTGGAAGCTGGCTCTCGGTGCACTGCTGGCTGCCAGCCCGCTAGCGATCCGCGCCGATTGGTTCGGGCAGGGAGACGCGCCGGCCCTGCTGTGCCTGGTGCTGGCCTTCGCCCTGATCACGCGGCGGAGATGGGTCTGGGCGGCTGTGGCCATCGCCGTGGCGGTGCTGCTCAAGCAGTTCGCGCTGTTCGCGCTGCCGTTCGTGGCCCTGGCCATCTGGCGCCGGGCTGACAGAGCGGATGCCGTGCGGGCGGCTTGCGCATTCGCAGCGTTGCTCGCGGCCGGCTTCCTGCCGTTCGTGATCATGGACTTCGGCGCGCTCTGGCAGGACACCATCGCCTACGGAGGCTCGACCTACCCGATCATCGGCTACGGCCTGGCCCCGCTGCTGGTCAAGGCGGGCCTGCTTCAGATCCACGGCGCCTGGCCATTCGGGCTGCTTGCGCTGCTGGTGTGGTTGCCGGTGACCCTCCTCCTGCTTCGCGCGCAGGTGCGGTCCGGGCGCCTGTGGACGGCTGCTGCCTGCTTCGCGGCCTCTATCTACGTGCTCTTCTTCATCTCCCGCGTGTTCCAGGAGACCTATGTGATCTGGCCGCTGACCGCGATCGTGGTGGCGGCCCTGGTCGCGATCCACGAGCGCGAAGAGCCGGTAGCCGGCGTTGGCTGATCGCGTCGACGTGCTGGGCTGCCCGGTCGACCGAGTGACGCTCGACCAGGCCACCGCCATCCTCGAGCGGGCGCTGGAGGAGCACCGGTTCATCTCGCAGTTCTCGGTGAACGCGGCCAAGGTCGTGACGATCCGCCAGGACCCGCAGATCGCTGCGATTGCCGGCCGCGCCGAGCTGATCACTGCCGATGGCAGCTCCGTGGTGCTGGCCTCGCGCCTGTTCGGTGATCCGCTGCCCGAGCGGGTCACGGGGATCGACCTGATGTACCGGCTGTTCGGGGTCGCCGAGAGGCGCGGCCTCGGGGTCTACCTGCTGGGCGCCACGGCCGAGGTGCTCGAGCTCGCGAAGGCCAACCTCCTGGAGCTGCATCCAGGGTTGAGGCTGGCCGGAAGCCATGACGGCTACTTCGACGTGGAGGATGACGGCGGGATCCGGGCCGCCATAACCGCATCCGGCGCCGACATCCTGTTGGTGGCGATGGGGTCGCCGCGCACCGAGCTCTGGATCGACGCCCGGGCCCGCGGCCTGGGCGTGAGCGTTGCACTGGGGGTCGGGGGGTCGGTCGACGTGCTGGCGGGGAAGGTCAAGCGGGCGCCCGAGGCGTTCCAGCGGATGCACCTGGAGTGGCTCTACCGGCTGGCCCAGGAGCCCAGGCGGCTGATCCGGCGCAACCTGGTGAGCGTCACGTTCTGGCGGCTGGCGCTGGCCGAGCGGCTCAGCCGGACCCGAGGGCGGTAGCAAGAGCCGACACCACGTCGGCCGCCTGCTGGTCCTCGAGCTCGGGGCCCATCGGCAACGCCAGGTGGGTGCGGGCCACCTCGTCGGTCACGGGGAGGTCCGCACCCTCGGCCCAGCGGGCCATCGCCGGCTGGCGGTGAACCGGGGTCCGGTAGTAGCCCCGGGCCTGGATGCCGGCGCCGTTGAGGGCCTGGGCCAGCTCGTCGGCGCGCTCGTGCCGCGCCACGTACAGGTGGTAGACGTGCTCCGCGCCCGCGGCGGGATAGGGAGCCGACAGGCCGGGCAGGTCGCCGATGCCGTGCACGTCGTAGGCGTCCGCGGCCTGGCGCCGGGCCTCGTTCCAGCCGTCCAGGTGCGGGAGCAGCACGCGCAGCACCGCGGCCTGCAGGGCATCCAGGCGCGAGTTGTAACCCGCCTCGGTAAAGGTGACCTTGTCCTCGGAGCCGTGGAAGCGCAGGCGCCGCGCCGCCGCGGCCACGTCGTCGTCATTCGTGGTGATCGCGCCGCCATCGCCCAGGCAGCCCAGGTTCTTGGAGGGAAAGAAAGAGAAGGTCGCCGCGTCGCCCATAGCGCCCGCACGGTCCTGGCCCAGGCGCGCGCCTGCAGCCTGCGCGGCGTCCTCGAGAACTGGGACCCCCAGGCCCGCCAGGTCGGGGATCGGGGCGAGGTTGCCGAACAGGTGCACCGGCACCACCGCCCTCGTCCGCTCGGTCATTGCCTCCTCGACGGTCTGGCGCGTCACGCAGAAGGTCCCCGGGTCGACGTCGCAGAAGACGGGGTTCGCGCCGAGCGCGACCACCGCCTCGGCCGTGGCGTAGAACGTGAACGAGGGCACCACCACGTCGTCGCCGGGCGCCACACCCAGAGCCCGGAGGGCGATGGTCAGTGCCTCGGTGCCGTTGGCCACACCCACGCAGTGCCGGACGCCCAGATGGTCCGCGAACTCCTCTTCGAAGGCCTCGACCTCGGGGCCCAGGACGAAGCGGCCGGAATCGACCACGCGCGTGATGGCATCGAGCATGGCGTCGCGATGAGGGGCCAGCGAGGTTGCGAACAGGGGTACCGGCACGGCCCGCTACCCTACCCAGCCCCCGCATCTTGCTGCTCATCATCGCGTCCATAACCCAGCCGATCATCGACTTCGCCATACGCGTCGTCGGCGACTTCGGCCTGCCCGGGATCTTCGTCCTCATGGTGCTGGAGAGCGCATGCGTCCCGGTCCCCAGCGAGCCGACCATGCTCCTCGCGGGGTACAACGTCTCGCTCGGCGAGTACAGCCTGTTTGCCGCCGTCGCAGCCGCATCGGTGGCGAACCTCGTGGGCTCCTGGATCGCCTACGGCATCGGCTACTACGGCAGGGTGGACCTGATCGAGAAGCACGGCCACCTGCTGTTCATCAAGAAGCACCACATCGAGGTTGCGGACCGCTGGTTCGAGCGGCATGGCGATGCCACCGTCTTCTTCGCCCGGATGCTGCCTGTGGTGCGCACGTTCATCTCCCTGCCGGCGGGGGTCGCGCGGATGCCGTTCTGGCGCTTCAGCGTCCTCACGCTTGCCGGCTGCATCCCGTGGATGCTCATGCTCACGTTCCTCGGCAAGGTGGCCGGGGGCGAGCGCGAGAAGTGGGAGGGCTACTTCCAGTACGTGGACTACGCGGTCCTGGCGCTGATCCTGATCGGGGCCGGCTACCTCATCGTCCGCGCGCGCCGCCGGCGCCCGGCCGCCGGGTGAAGCCCCCCGGGCTGCCTCTCTCCCACGCGGTGGGGCTCGGCATCGTCCAGGGCCCCACCGAGGTACTGCCGGTGTCCAGCTCGGGCCACCTGGTCCTGGTGCCGGCCATGCTCGACCTCCCCTACTCGCGACTGGAGCCCGAGCTGCGCAAGTCCTTCGAGGTGGCTCTGCACGCGGGCACCGCGGTGGGGCTCGTGGTGGCCATGCGGGGCCAGGTGGCCGCCAAGGCGCGGGAGATGGGGCCGGCGGGGTTTGCCCGGCTGGGTCTGACATTCATCCCGGCCGCCGCCGCGGGCCTGGCCTTCGAGCGGCCGATTGAGCGCCGGCTGGGAAGCCCTCGGTACGTGGCCGCTGCCCAGGTTGTGGCCGGCGCAGCCCTCTGGGCAGCCGACTCACGCGGCGGGACGAGGCCCGAGAGCTCGGCCGGCTGGCGAGATGCCTTCTGGATCGGCCTGGGTCAGGCAGCCGCCCTGGTGCCCGGCGTCTCGCGCGGCGGTGCAACCCTCACGGCGGCGAGGTTGCTCGGTTTCAGCCGTCCGGCCAGCGCGTCGCTGTCCAGGCAGGCAGCACTCCCGGTCATCGCCGGGGCGACTGCCCTGAAGGGCGTCCGCCTCTCCAGATCGGGCCTGCCGCCTGGCCTGGCGAAGCCGTTTGCGGCGGGTGCGCTGGCGGCTCTGGGCTCGACCCTGGTGTCCGCCCGATTCACCGGAGTCCTTGAGGGGCGGCACTCGCTGGCGCCGGTCGCCGCCTACCGGATCGGCCTGGGTCTGGCGGCCTCGGCAAGGCTGAGGCGCTTGCGCCCGCCACATGGGGTTGAATCCATCACATGAGCAGCACTGCCAGCGGCAGCGCGTACGCCCGCGCGGGCGTCGACACCGGCCAGGCCGACCAGGCGGTGGCCGCTCTCGTGGGCGTGCTCTCGACCATCGACATCGGCCGGCCCAGCCGCGCCGCGCTGAAGTCCGGCCACTACGCCAACGTCCTCGATCTGGGCGCAGGGCTCGGCCTGGCACTCTCGACCGACGGCGTGGGGTCCAAGGTGATCGTCGCCGAGCAGCTCGAGCGCTACGACACGATCGGCATCGACTGCATCGCCATGAACGTGAACGACGTGATCTGCGTCGGGGCCGAGCCGCTCGCGGTACTCGACTACATCGCCGTCGAGAGCGCGCAGCCCGAGATGCTCCGCCAGGTCGCCGTCGGCCTCAAGCGCGGCGCCGAAGACGCCGGCGTGGAGATTCCGGGCGGGGAGCTGGCCCAGCTGCCCGAGCTGATCCGCGGGCATCCCTCTCCGAGGGGCTTCGATCTTGTCGGCGCCTGCTTCGGCACCGTCCGTCTCGACCAGATGGTCACGGGCGATCGGATCGAGCCGGGCGACGTGGTGATCGGCGTCCCGTCGAGCGGCGTGCACTCCAACGGCTACACCCTTGCGCGAACCGTCCTGCCCGATCTGGCGGAATGCCCGCCGGAGCTGGGCGGGGCAAGCGTGGGCGACGCACTGCTCGAGCCGACGGTGATCTATGTGCGGGCCGTGGTTGAGCTGCTGCGCTCCGACGTCGACGTGCGCGGGCTTGCCCACATCACGAGCGGCGGCCTGCTCAACCTTCTGCGGCTCGAGGCCGACGTGGGCTACCTGATCGACGCGCCGCTTCCACCCGGTCCGATCTTCGACCTGATCGCGGCGCGTGGCGACACGCCGGAGGCGGAGCTGCTCGAGGTGTTCAACATGGGCTGCGGCTTCTGCTGCGTGGTGCCCGCAGCGGCGGCGGCGGAGGCGATCGCGATGCTCGAGGCCAGGCATCCCGGCAGCAGGGTCATCGGCTCGGCCACCGACAAGGCCGGTCTGGTGGAGCTGCCCGGCTCGGGCCTGGCGGGACGCAAGGACCAGGGCTTCAGCGACGTTGGGAGGGGTCAGGCCGCGGGATGATCGGGACCCTTCTCGGCGGGCGCTTCCGGCTTGAACGCAAGCTCGGATCGGGTGGGATGTCCACCGTCTACCGGGCCTTCGACGAGACGCTGGAACGCTGGGTCGCGATCAAGCTGATGCATTCCGACATCACGACGGATGCAGCGGCCATCGAGCGGTTCCGGCGAGAGGCCCGTGCCGTGGCACGCCTGTCCCATCCCCATGTCGTGAGCGTCATCGACGCTGGAGACGATGATGGACACCCCTACATCGTGCTCGAGTACGTGGAGGGCGAGACGCTCAAGGCGCTGATCCGCCGCGACGGGCCGATGGACGTGGCCGAGGCGGTCGCCTACGCCATCGAGGTGGGGATGGCCCTCTCCGCCGCACACCAGGCGCGGCTGGTGCACCGCGACGTCAAACCCCAGAACGTCTTGATCGACACCGAGGGCCGCGCCAAGCTCACCGACTTCGGCATCTCCAGGTCGCTCGAGGCCGATGGCTTGACCCAGGACGGCAAGGTGGTGGGGACAACCGACTACGTGTCGCCGGAGCAGGCGCTGGGACAGGACGTGACCGGCCAGTCGGACATCTACTCGCTTGGCATCTGCCTGTACGAGATGCTCACCGGACAGCCTCCGTTCGTCGGCGAGTCCCACGTGGCGGTGGCCATGAAGCACGTCCAGGAGCCCGTGCCCGACGTCCGGCAGCGCAGGCCGGAGGTTTCCGCGGCCCTGGCCCTCGTCATCGAGAACGCCACGGCCAAGGAGCAGCAGAACCGCTACGTGGCGATCGACGACATGGTGCATGACCTGGAGCAGGCCCTGGCGATCGAGACCTCGCGCTCGGGCGAGGCGGGCGACCAGGCCACGGCAATGCTGCAGAAGCTGCCGAGCGAGGCCAGGCGGATGGCTCCCCAGCGGCTTATGTCGCCCCACCGCGTGGTCATCGGCTGCGTGGTGCTGCTCGTGATCGCAGCCCTGGCCTATGCGCTCGTAGCCCTCATCCCGGGAGGCACGCGCTTCGTCCAGCTGCCCGGGCTGGCCAACAGCCTGCAGGAGGTGCCGCTCGGGCTCGACAGCGTCACCGACTTCGATCCCGAGGGGGACGGCTCCGAGAACAGCGATCAGGCGCTCAACGTCGTCGACGGCAACCGCCAGACCTTCTGGGACAGCGAGGGCTACGAGGGGGAGTTCGGGCCGACCGGCCTCAAGACCGGTGTCGGGCTGATCATCAGGGTCGACGCCCCCGTGGCCGCGCGGCAGCTCGACTTCATCACCAGGACTCCCGGCATCGACGCCCGGGTCTACGCGTCCACACAGCCGGAGACCGCTCTGGAGTCCTGGGGGCCCGTGATCGGCAGCGTGACCGACGCGCCCGAGAGCGCGAAGGTCGACCTGGACACCGCCGGGCAGTCCTTCCAGTTCTACCTGCTGTGGATCACCAAGGTCGTGCCCGACAACGGCTTCAACCGGGCCTCGATCTCGGAGATCGTGCTGCGCAGATAGGTCAAAAGCGGTAGCCGCGCTCGGTGTCGTGGCGCTCGAGAGCCAGCGCCAGCAGCCGCTCCAGCAGGTCCCCGTACGGGACACCCGAGGCCTCGAACAGCTTCGCGTAGACGCTGGTGGACGTGAACCCCGGGATGGTGTTCAGCTCGTTGACCAGGACCGCCTCGCCGTCGACGAAGAAGTCAACGCGGGCCATGCCCGCACAGCCCGCCAGCCGGAACACCTCCACCGCCAGCTCACGCACCCGGTCCCGTGCGGTGGCGGAGATCCTGGCCGGCACGACCAGCTCCATGCCGCCGGGGCTGTACTTGGCCTCGTAGTCGTACCAGTCGGTGTCGAGCACGATCTCGCCCGGCTCCGAGGCCTCAGCGCCCGAGTTGCCGAGCACCGAGCATTCGACCTCCAGACCGCCGGCCATGGCCTCGACGATGACCAGCGGGTCGTGCTCGAGTGCCGAATCGATCGCAGCCTCCAGCCCGCCGGGCTCGCTGACCTTCGAGATCCCGACGGAGGAGCCCAGCCGCGAGGGCTTGACGAACACCGGGAGCCCGAGCTCGGCGGCACTGGCGACCCGCCGCGCCGAGTCCTCTCCGGCTCGCACCGCGCGATAGGCCACCTGCGGGATCCCCGCGTGGCCCATCACCGCCTTGAAGGCCACCTTGTCCATGCAGAGCGCCGAGGACAGCACCCCCGAGCCCACGTAGGGAACGCCGACCACCTCGAGTAGGCCCTGCACGGTGCCGTCCTCGCCGAACGGGCCGTGAAGCACCGGGAAGACAACGTCGGCCTGGAGCAGTCCGGTGCCGGGACGCAGATTTACGGCCTCGCCGTCGCTCGCCCAGCTCCCGTCGCGCGCGATCTCGATGGCCACCACGTCGTGGCCGGCGGCGGCCAGGCCATCGCGAACGGCCTCGGCGGAGGCGAGCGAGATCTCGTGCTCGCTCGATCGGCCGCCCGCAAGGACGGCGACCCTCACTTGCGCGAACCCGAGAGGTCCAGCTTGCCGATGTCCAGATGCACGATGCCTCCCCGCTTCAGCGGCTCGCCGCCGCTTGGGTCCTGATCCAGGACTATGCCGTCCTCGGTCACGTCATCGACGCGCTCCTGGCGGATCTTGGTGTTGAAGCCTGCGCCGTTCAGGCGGCCCACCGCGCGGCCCTCGTCCAGGCCCCCGACGTTGGGCACCGCCTCGGGCTGGAGCTTCCCGTTCGAGATCGTGAGCGTCACGGGGTCATCCTCGGGTACGTCGGTCTGCGCCGCCGGATCCTGGGAGATCACCGTGTCCTCGGGCTCCTCGGAGTCGGCCTTGACGATCGAGACGGTGAACCCGGCGTCGGTGAGCTGGTTCTCAGCCTCGGCGCGGTCCAGGCCCGTGACGCTCGGGACAGTCTCGAGCCGCGGCCCCGTGCTGACCTTCAGCGTGATCGTCGAGTCCAGGGCCCGGGAGACGCCGGCCGCCGGGAAGGTCTCGGTGGCATAGCCCTTGGGTATCACCGGCGAGACCTCCTGGACCACGTCCACCGTGAAGCCCGCCTTCTCGATCTTCGCCATGGCCTTGGCCTTGGTTTCGCCGCGCACCGTCGGAATGGTCGCCGTGGCCGGGCCGGTCGAGTAGGTCAGCTGCACAGCTGAGCCCTCGTCGATCTGGCTGCCGGCCGCGGGGCTCTGTGCCACCACCTGGTTGATGGGCGCGGCGTTCTGCTGCTTCACGAGCTTGACCTCCAGGCCGCCCGACTCAAGCGCCTTCTGCGCGGTCTCGAGTGGGCGCCCCACGAGATTGGGCACCTGCACCTGGATCGGCGTCTGAAGGAAGAAGAAAGCGCCTATCGCGGCGCCGACCGCGACCAGGAACAGGAGCACCCAGGGCCAGATCCTGCGCGGCCCGGGGTCGTAGGCATCAGGCGGAACCGCGCCCCACACCGCCGTGCCCTGTCCTTCGTCACCGAGCGCCATGGAGGCCCGGGTGGACTGCAGGGCGGCGATGAAGTCGTCAGCCGTCTGCCAGCGGTCACCCGGCTCCTTGGCGAGCGAGTGGAGAATGGTGGCTTCCAGAGACGGATGGATGTCCGGCCGGAAATGCGAGGGCGGCGGGGGTGGCTGGCTCAGGTGCTGCACCGCGATGGCAACGGCGCTGTCCGCCTGGAATGGCAGCTGGCCTGTGACCAGTTCGTAGAGGATCACCCCGATCGAATAGAGATCGGACGCCGCGCCGGTGGCGTGGCCCTGGGCCTGCTCCGGCGACAGGTACTGCGCCGTTCCCAGGATCGACCCCGTCTCGGTCATCTCGCTGGCTCCGGCCCGGGCGATGCCGAAATCGGTGACCTTGAGGTTGTCGCGGTCGTCGACGATCACGTTCTGGGGCTTGAAGTCCCGGTGGATCACGCCCTGCTTGTGGGCGAACCCGGCCGCCGCCAGGATCTGGATAGCCAGATCGATCGCGCGCTCCTGGGCCAGGGGAGCGTCCTCGGCGATCAGCTGCTTCAGCGTGCGGCCCTCGAGGTGCTCCATGGCGATGTAGTACGTGCCGTCGTGCTGGCCCCGGTCGAAGACCGAGACGATGCTCGGGTGCTGCATCGAGGCCGCCGATGAGGCTTCGCGCCTGAAGCGCTCCACGAAGTTCTGGTCCTCGGCGAAACGCCGGTGGAGCATCTTCAGTGCCACCCGCCGCCCCAGCTGGGTGTCCTCGGCGAGGTAGACGTCCGCCATGCCGCCGGACCCGATCCTGGACAGGATCCGGTAGCGGTCATCGACCATGGACTCGGCCTGGACCTCGGTCACTCGCGGGATGTCGTTCTCTTCTGGGGTCATTCTCCGAGGAGCTGCTGCAGGACCTGCTTGGCGATCGGTGCGGCTACGTCTCCGCCGGTCGCGTCCGAACGCTCCACCGTCACGGCGACGGCCATCTTAGGGTCATCGGCCGGTGCGAAGCCGATGAACCAGACCTGGTTGGTGGAGCCACTGTCCACTTCGGCGGTGCCGGTCTTGCCTGCCACCTGGATCGATTCCAGCGCCGCGGCGCCGCCCGTGCCGTCGTTCACGACGTCCGTCATCATCGACGTCAGCGCGTCTGCGGTGGAGGGCTTCATGACCCGCGTGACCTCCTGTGGCTCGAAGGTCTCCTTGACCCGTCCGTCGGCGGCGCGGATCTCCGCCCCCAGCCTGGGAGCCACTCGCACGCCGTTGTTGGCCACAGTGGCCGCTACCTCGGCCATCTGGAGCGGCGTGACCAGCAGGCGCTCCTGGCCGATGCCCACGCGGCCGATATCGACGGCGTCCGTGTCCTCGATGGTCTTGCCCTTGGAATACACGCCGCTCGTGCCCAGCTCCCCGTCCGGGAAGTCCAGCGGAGGCTTCTTGTCGAAGCCATAGCGATCCATGTACTGGAACATCGTCTTGGCGCCCAGCTGCTCCGCCACCTGCGCCCAGACCGTGTTCACCGAGTGCGTAAGAGCCGTGGTCAGGTCGATCGTGCCGAACTGCTCCCCGGCGAAGTTGGACAGCGGCACGCCGCCGATGTCCTTTGGCGAGCTGCCGTCGAGCGTCGAGTCGGGTGTGAACTCCCCCGAGTCCAGGGCGGCGGTCGCGGTCACCACCTTCATCGTCGAGCCCGGCGGGTAGAGGGATTGGGTGGGCCTGTTGACGATCGGCGAGCCCGTCTCTGTATTCAGCTCCGAGCACTGCTCGGGCACCGTGTTGGGGTCGAAGCCCGGGATGCTGGCCATCACGCGGACCTTGCCGGTCGACGGCTCCAGCGCCACCACGGCCCCGCCCGAGTCGCCCGCCGCCGCGGTCAGGGCGTCCGTGGCGATCTTCTGGGCCGCCGGATCGAGGTTGGTGATCAGGTCATCGCCCTGCTCCGCGCTGCCGAGGATGGCGTCCAGGATCGACGACAGCTCGTTGCCCGCCCCGGTGAGCTGCGAGTTGTAGAAGCTCTCGAGCTCGGAGCGACCGCAGTTCAGGAACGAGTATCCGATCGGGTGCGCGAACAGGTCGCCGGTCGGGTACTGGCGCACGTAGCGCGGCAGCTCCTGGGTGCCCTCGTTCCTGGACTCCGCCAGCTTCGAATCGTCATCGGCCAGGATCTGGCCGCGGGGATGGATCTCCTCCTCGAGCAGGGCCCGGCGGTTCTTGGACTGGTCGTCGGCAAAGCCGGTCGGGTCCAGGATCGGCCACAGCACCGAGCGGTAGCTCGATACGCCCAGCAGGACGGCGAACAGCAACGTCATCACGATGAACACGCGGATGATCGCGCGGTTCACGAGAAGCCCTTGGCCTGTGCCGACTTTCGCGCGGAGTTCGACACGATCAGCAGGAGCGCCAACAGGATGAAGTTGGCCATCAGCGAGCTGCCGCCGTAGGAGATGAAGGGCAGGGTGACCCCGGTCAGGGGGATCGTCCCGGTGACGCCGCCGACGATGACGAAGACCTGCAGCGCGAACACGGAGGACAGGCCGGCCGCAAGCAGCTTGGAGAAATCGTCATCCGAGAGGACGGCCGCGCGGAACCCGCGAGCCACGAAGATGAGGCACACGAGCAACACGGCACCGGCGCCGAGCAGGCCCATCTCGTTCCCGAGCAGCGCGTAGATCATGTCGGTGTGCGGCGCGGGCAGCAGGGGCGTGCACGACGCCGTTCCGGTCTCCCCACAGCCCGGCGCGTAGAGGATCGAGTTGCCCAGGCCGCGGCCGAACATGCCGCCCTCCGACTGGGCGAACAGCGACTGTGCCAGCTGGTAGCTGGTCGAATCGATCGTGTGCGGGTTGAATGGGTCAAGCCAGGTGCTCACGCGGTCCTGCACGTGGCCGACCGACCCGGCGAAGAAAGTGGCCCCGGCGGCAAAGAGCGCGAGCCCGAAGGCGACGAAGGACAGGCGCGAGGTGGCCACGTAGAGCAGGGCCAGGAACCCGCCGAAGAACATGAGCGAGGAGCCCAGGTCACGGATGAAGACCAGCATCAGCATTGCGGCGCCCCACACCAGCAGCAGCGGACCCACATGCTTGAGCGAGGGCCGCTCGCGGATGAGCGCCGCCAGGGAGCCGGCGAGCAGCGCCGCGAGCACGGCCGGCCAGACGGATGTGTGGAAGAGCAGGATCAGCACGGCGGCCAGGCCGGCGGCGCCCAGGACGACCGGGACGGTGCGCGCCAGCGATGGGGGCTCGGCGCGGCGAAGCAGGACCTCGCGGTTGTCGGCCAGGTAGCTGGCCAGGAAGATGATGATCGCGAGCTTGGCGAACTCGGCGGGCTGGAACTGGATGAACCCGAGGTTCACCGCCAGGTACGCGCCGTTCTGCGGGAAGCTGATACCAGGCAGGCGAGGGGCAACCAGCAGCGCGATACCGGTGACAGCGATCAGGTACCGGTAGCGCTCCAGGGTGTGGTGATCGCGGAGCAGCAGGATGGTGGCCACGAACAGGACCAGGCCGAAGACGAACCACTCGGCCTGCTGCCGCGCCAGGTTCTCGTCGATCCGGTAGATCACGACCAGGCCGAAGGCGGCGAGCATGGCCGCCAGAGGGAAGAGGTAAGGGTCGGCCTCGGGCAGGCGGGCGCGGATGAACAGGTGCGCGAGCAGGCAGCAGCCGAGGAAGATCGCTCCGTAGGTCACGGTGACCGTCTGGATCTCGTCGGCGCGGGTGATCAGCACCGCAGTGAAACCGGCGGTGACCAGAACCGCCACCGGGACAAGCCCGAAGAACTCCCGCGCTCTGGCCGACATCAGCGGGCCCCGTTGTTGCGCCGGCCGCCGGAGGAGCCGCCCCCGGAGTCCTTGGCCCGGGAGTCCTTGGCCCCGGAGCCGCCGTTCCCCTGGCTGCCGTTGCCGCCGGGTGACGGACGTGTGCTGGTCTGCTGCTCCTCGAGCGACCGGACCAGCTCGGTGGCGTCGCCCTTGGTCCGCAGGCCATGGTTGAGCACGGCGGCTCGCTGTCGCGCAGGCAGGCCCGCAGCGGGCACCGTGCTGGTGTAGACGGGGCTGTACATCGAGAAATCGCCGGGCAGGTCGAGTGGGACCCCCTGGTAGAGGACGATCAGCCCGCTGGAGTTGGTGCCCACGAAGTAGAACTGCCGGCTGCCAAACCAGAAGCCGGCTATCAGAACCGCTATCGACAGGAGCACGAGGAACGCTGTCACGGCCGCCCGGACGCGGCGCTTCGGTGGCGGCCCGGGCACTCGCGGCGCGGGCGGGCGGGCGGGCTTCGGCGCCTCCGCCGCCGGCGCAGTGGCTGCCACGGCGTCCCGCACGTCCTCGACCCGGAGGTGGGTCTGGGTCATTTCCTCCTCCACCTGGGCGTCGGCCTCTTCACCGATGCGGAAGAGCACGACCGTCACATTGTCGCGCCCTCCCGCCTCGTTGGCCGTGTTCACCAGCCGCTTGGCGGCATCGTCCAGCGAGGAGCGGCTGCGCAGGATCTCGGCGATCACCTCGTCGCGGACCATCGTCGTAAGCCCGTCGGAGCACAGGAGGAAGACATCGCCATCGCGGGCGGGCTGGGTGAAGGTCTCGGGCTCGACCTCCGGCGACGGTCCCAGGGCGCGGGTGATGATCGCGCGCTGCGGGTGTGATTCCACGTCCTCCGGGTCCAGTTCCCCACGTCGCACGAGCTCCTCGACCAGCGAGTGGTCACGCGTCAGGCGCTCCAGGCGCTCGCCGCGGAACTGGTAGAGCCGGCTGTCCCCGACGTGGCCGACAGCGAGTCCGTCCTCGTCGACGATCACCACGGTCAGCGTCGTTCCCATGCCGCTGCGCGTCTCGTCCTGCTGCGCGAGCTCGAAGATCCGCGCGTTCGCGGCCTGGGCCGCCGCGGCCAGCTTCTCCTCCGGAGTGCCCTCGGCGGAGGGCAGGTCGGCGAGCATCTCGACGGCTGTCTGCGAGGCCACCTCGCCTGCCCGCGCCCCGCCCATGCCGTCCGCGACGGCAAAGATCGGCGGCGACTCCAGAAATGAGTCCTCGTTGGTGGAGCGCTGGCGGCCGACATCCGTCCGGCTGGCGCGCTCGACGATCTTCAAGGGCATCCGGCGGGCCTAATCCTGGTACCGAAATTCGGTGTCGCCGATGCGGATCGAGTCGCCCGGCGCGAGCGGGGACGAACCGTTCAGGCGCCGGCCGTTCAGGTATGTCCCGTTGGTGGAGCCCAGGTCCTCGACGTACGCGGCGCCGGCGCGGGTGTAGAGCCTGGCGTGGTTGTTCGAGGCGAACTTGTCCTCAATCTGGATGTCGGCGCCGGCCGAGCGCCCGAGCATCACGCCTTCACCCAGAGGGATCTCCTCGCCGGGCGTGGAGGCCATCGCCGCGATCACGACCAGCCTGGGGTCGGATCCCACGCGAAGGTCCGCGCCGGCGCGATCGTCGGGCACGCCGCCGTAGCCCGCCGGAGCAACCTCGCGCCGCGACAGGTCCTTCACCGCGCTGCGCGCAATCCAGAACAGGAACAGATAGAGCACGGCCAGGAAGCCGAGCTGGAGCATCAATGCGACGGGGTCGTTCATGCCTTCCGCCTCACTCCATCTCGAACTTCAGCTTGATGACCCCCAGCGTCAGTTCATCGCCGGGCGTCAGGGCCGCCGACTCCACGCGCCGGCCGTTGACCTTCACCCCGTTGGTCGAGCCGAGATCCGCCACCGACCACACCTCGCCGTCATGCCGCACCTCGGCGTGCCGGCGCGAGATGTTCGGATCATCGATCACCAGGTCGCACTCACGGCTTCGCCCGATCACCAGCCGCTCTCCGGCGATGACGGTGCGACGGCCGTCGCCGACAAGCAGGGCGCGCTTGTTCAGCGCCCCGAGTGCCGGGATCTCGCGTGGGAGCTCGCGATCGGGCGAATAGACCATCGTGTGGCCGAAGTCACCGGGGGGCGCCAGCTCTTCGGCGCTCATCCGGTCGTCATCCGCCTGGATCTCGGCTGCGGCGTCATCGCTCATCCACGCCTGGATGCCGAACTCGCCAACACGCAGGCGATCATCGGTCTCGAGCATCACGACGGGACGGGTGACGAGCGCCAGGTTGCGCGTGCGCGAGTGCTCGAGCAGATAGTCGGAGAGCTCCTTCTTGAGCGCCGACTCGTAGCTCGCGAACTGCTCGCGGTCCTGCGAGGAGAGGTAGACGCAGTACTGGTTCGGGACGTACGTGTGGGCCACGGAAACCGTGCGGTTCTCCTCCATCTCCTTTGCGAGCTTCCGCGCCAGCTCCACCGGTTGTACCCGGGAACGGAAAGCACGTCCGAAGGCCCCCTCCACGAGACCTTCGATTTTGGCTTCAAGATTTCGCAGCACGCTTATTTCAACTCACCCCATCCCCGGCCTTTCGATTACCGCTCCGGGCCCTGCCCATCCTACGGAACAGGGGGGGCTCGGAAGGCGCCCGGGGCAGGCCTCAATGCCGTCCAGGCAAGAGCGCCCAGGGCGCCCAGGGCGGCGCCGGCCACCACTCCGCGCGCATCGGGCAGGTCCAGGAGGTTGCCCAGGGCAAGGGCCGCCGCCACCGCGGCGGCGGTCCACAGAGCCGCTCCTGCGGTCCGGAGCACAATGCTCCTTCCGGCCAGCGCAAGGGGAAGGACCACTGCCAGGGCGGCCCAGACCGCGGTCCAGAGCAGCAGGCCGGAGGCCAGGAGCGGCCAAGCGGCCTCCCGGGCCGCGGCCAGCGGCGAGCCCAGCCAGGCATCGGGCGCGCCGGATACCGGGCCCTCCAGCAGCCGAGATCCCGCGATGGCCTCGCCGGCCAGCAGCCAGAGGACACCGGCCGCGGCCAAGCCGGCTCGGCGCCAGACGGTCGACGCCAGACCGGCGACCGCGGGGAAGGCCATCGCCACGCCTCCCAGCCCGAGCAACGGGGCCAGCGCCGGCAGTGACCAGAGCACGCCCGCACGCGGAAGCAGCGCCGGGGTGAGCGCCGCAGGAAGGGCGATCAGCAGCGCTGCGCCCGGCCGGCCCGCAGCCACGAGCCATACACACAGCCCGAAAGCGGAGACCAGCCATCCGGCACGGGGGAAGACCGTGGTGATCGCGAACACCACGGCGGCCGCGATGAAGGGCTGGAACGGAGGAGCCGGGGCCAGCGCAGTCGAGGTGGCGAGCACCACGAGGGCCGTGAGGGCTCCCGCTCCCAGGCGCATTGCGCCCTGGGCCAGGCGACCCGGCTCGCGGGGCTCGTCGGGCAGAGCAAAGTCGATGTCCGGATCGGTGTTCCTCCGGCGCAACGGAGCCGTCAGACCCAGCCGCTCCAGCGTTCCGGGCTCGACCAGGCCGTCCACGTCCGAGAGGTCCGGGATGGCGCTCCGGATGGCTGCCGCCAGGTCCTTCAGCGGTGGGCGCAGGGCCGGGCGCGGGCTGAGGCAGGCGTCGATGGTCTCGGCGAGCTCCGCCGGCAGATCCCGCCTCGCGATCCGCAGGGAGCGCGGGTTGCGGCCGGGCCCTTCGGGATGCAGCCCGCTCCAGGCCTCATGCAGGGTCAGGGCGAGCGCGTATACGTCGGCGGCAGCGGTCACGTCCCCGCCGGCCGCCTGCTCGGGCGCCATGTACGCCAGCGTGCCGACAACACCACCGGTGGCCGTCAGCGGCTCCTCGCTGACCAGGCGGGCCACGCCGAAGTCCCCGAGCTTGGCGAAGCCCGAGCCCGCGGCGGGGTCGGCCGCGACCAGGACGTTCTGCGGCTTGACGTCCCGGTGGATCACCCCCTTCTGGTGCGCGTGGGCCAGAGCGGCGCACATCGCCAGGCCGACCTGGCCGACGTCGTGATCGGAGACGGCGCCCTCGTCCTCGAGCTCGGCAAGGGTCTTGCCTTCGACAAGCTCTGAAACCAGATAGACCGCCCGGTCGTCGGTGCCGAGCTCGTACATCGCGACGATCCCGGGGTGGTTCAGACGGGCGGCCGCGCGCGCCTCACGCTCGGCACGGCGGTCTCCCGAGGCGTTGGCGCGAGGCATGGCCTTGACGGCGACCTGGCGTTGAAGCTTCTCGTCGAAGGCGCGCCAGACGGAGCCGTGACCGCCCGCGCCGATGGCCCCGACCAGGCGATAACGGCCCAGGACCAGGCCGGGAAGCGCGCCTTCGTCTGCCCGAGTCGCGTCGTCCGGGCCAGGCCGGGTTGTATGCGTGGGCGTCACATGCCTGGTTTCGGCTTCAGGGTCGTGCTCCCTGCCCAAATGGGAAAACCGCTGCAATTGGGCATTTCTCCGTGTATCGCGTTTATGGTTCACATGCGGAATACCCTGCAAACAGGCAGGAGAGACGTTTTGTCGTTCCTGGACGAACCCGAAGAGACACCCCAGCGGCCTCCCCGGCGGCCAGCGCCGCCCAGCGGCCCGCCGATGGACGCCCAGACGCTCATGACCCGGCGAATCCTCGCCGGTGTGATCGGCATCGTGGTGATCCTGATCCTCTTCTTCGGGATCCGGGCCTGCGGCGACGCACGGCGCGCACAGGCGTTCCAGGACTACGTGGCCGATGTCGGGGACCTGATCTCCGAGTCCAACGGGCAGAGCGACACGCTCTTCACCCTGCTCGAGGATCCCGGCACCGACACCGATGTCGACGTCCAGAACACGGTGAACGGGCTGCGGGTCGAAGCCGAGCAGCTGGTGGAGCGCGCCAGGGCCATCAAGACGCCCAAGGAGCTCGCGTCGGCCCAGGACTATCTGCTCGAGACGCTGCGCTTCCGTAGCGACGGCCTGCGTGGAGTGGCAGATCAGCTGCCATCCGCGCTCGGCGATTCGCCCCAGGACGCGATGCTCGCCATCGCCGGCCAGATGCAGAACTTCCTGACAAGCGACGTCATCTACTCCCAGCGCGTGATCCCCGCCATCCAGCTCGCGGCCCGCAATGCCGATGTGCTCGAGCGGATCGGGACCTTGCCGGACAGCAAGTTCCTGCCCGACGTGAAGTGGCTGACGGAGTCCACGGTCTCCGATGCCCTTGGCGCGATCGGCGGCACGGCGGCCGCCTCCGGTGGCAAGGCGTCACCCGGCCTGCACGGAACCGGCCTCCAGGGAGTGACGGTCCAGCCCAGCGGTGACGCGCTCGACGAGGGCGCCGTGACCACGATCTCCGAGAGCTCCGACCTGGCCTTCGACGTAGAGGTCCAGAACCAGGGCGAGAACGACGAGTCCAACGTGCCGGTCACGATCAGCATCACCGGCGGGACCGCGCCCATCGACCTGTCGGGCCAGATCGAATCGATCAAGCAGGGCGAGACGGTCGCCGTCACCGTGCCGGTCACCGACCCCCTCCCCACCGACACCCCGCTGACCGCCGACGTGCAGGTTGAAGGCGTGCCCGGCGAGGAAAGTGTCGACAACAACAAGGCCAAGTACCAGTTCACCGTCACGCCGTAGGGGCCAGGCTCTAACCTGGAAGGCGTGACCGCCGAGTTGACCTCCGTCAGCGGCATCGTCGCGCTGGCCGCCGTTCTGATCGGGCTGGTTGCACTGATCGTGGCGATCGTCGCAGTGGTGCGCAGCCGATCCCTGGCCCGCAGCCAGCGGGTGGTGCTGGGCGAGTCCGGGAGCGAGGACCTGGTGGCCCACGCTGCAAGGCTGGAGCGCTCGTTCGGCGCGCTCCAGACCTGGGCGCAGGACGTCCTCACCGGGGTGGACGAGCGCATGAGCGTGGCCGAAACCCGCCTGGATGGCTGTGTCGCCTACACCTCGCTGGTCCGGTACGACGCCTACGGCGAGATGTCGGGTCGCCAGTCCAGCTCGGTGGCTCTTCTCGATCACAGCCGCTCGGGCGTCGTGATCTCGTCGATCCTGCATCGCGACCAGGCCCGGGTCTACGTGAAGCAGGTCTTCCAGGGCACGTCGGACCTGGACCTGTCTCCGGAGGAGCTCGAGGCCATCGAAACCGCCCTGTCGGGGCCACGGCGCTGATGCCCGGCACCGGGAGGCCGCGGGTGGCCTTCCTCGGGCCGGCGGGGACCCACACCGAAGAGGCGCTCCGCGCCTCCGTGAGGGGCGAGGTCGAGGAGGTCCCGGCCATCGACGTGCATGAAGCCGTGCTGTCGGTCCGCGAGGGCCGCGCGGACGCCTGCGTCGTGCCCATCGAGAACTCACTCGAGGGGTCCGTCACCACCACTGTCGACCTGCTGGCCGACGATGCCGGCGGCATCAGGATCGCCGCGGAGGTGGTGCGCCCGATCCGCCAGGCACTGATTGCGCGGCCGGGCGTTGCACTCGAGGAGATCACCCGGGTGCTCTCGCATCCGCAGGGCTTGGCGCAGTGCGCGCGCACCCTGCGCGAGCGACTGCCCCAGGCCGCCCAGGCCGTTGCCTCGTCGACTGCGGAGGCGGTCCGCCTTGTCGCCGCCGAGGACCAGCCCTGGGCCGCCCTGGCATCGCCGCTCGCAGCCGGCGAATATGGGTGCGAGGTGGTGGCGGATGGCTTCGAGGACGAGCCCGGCAACGTCACCCGCTTCGTATGGCTCGCCCCCACGGGATCCGAAGCCGCAGGCCCGTGGCCGGACGGCGCGCCGGACAAGACGTCGATCGTGTTCTGGGGCTTCAACGACGAGTCTCCGGGAGCGCTGGTAGCGGTGCTCTCCGAGCTGGCCGACCGCAGCATCAATCTGACCAAGATCGAGAGCCGGCCACGCAGGTTCGCGCTCGGGCACTACATGTTCTTCGCGGATCTCGAGGGCGCCACCGGGTCGGCGGTGGTCGACGATGCCCTGCGCGCCCTGGGGGGTCGCGTCGAAACCCTGCGCATCCTTGGCTCCTATCCCTCCGGAGCTACCAACTAGACTTTGTGCAAGTGGGGTTGACGTCAGTCAACGATCGAGCCGGTGCCGACAGGGGCCGAGAACCAGCCTCTGTTGTTGCGCTGCCGCACGCCCACGACGACTCGCCGGGCACCAAGGGCCGGGTCCTCGTGCTCAACGCCTCTTTCGAGCCGATCAACGTCTGCACCGTCCGCCGCGCGGCGGTACTCCTGCTTAAAGAGCGGGCCGAGATGGTCGAGCGATCAGGCCAGGCGCTGCACGCTGAGCGGATGACAATGCCGCGACCCGCAGTGATCCGGCTCCGGGTGTACGTCCGGGTGCCACGCGACGCCCACAGCCGCAAGATCACGCGCCGGGCTGTGTTCGCCCGCGATCGCTGGACATGCCAGTACTGCGGAGAGGAGCGCGGCACGCTCACCGTCGACCACGTGATCCCCAGGTCCAAGGGCGGGCCGTCCACTTGGGACAACATCGTGGCCTGCTGCGCGCCGTGTAACCGCCGCAAGGGAGACCGGCTCCCGCTTCAGGCGGGGATGCAGCCCCTGTCCAAGCCCAGCGCGCCCAACCCCACGATCTTCGTGCACGTGGCGACGCCGCGAATCCCCACGTCGTGGGAGCCGTACCTCGCGGCCGCGTGAGCACCGCTACCTCTAAGGTCTCAGGCGATGACTCCTGACCCGCCTTACATGCCGCCGCCCACGTATGGCGGCCAGCCGGGCGCGTACGGCCAGCCCGGGCCGCCCGACCCGGACGCGGAGCCCGCGACCAAGGGCGATCTGCGCAGCCTGCGGACGTGGCTGATTGTCGCGTCCATCTGGGCCGTTGCCGCCTCGGCCATCGGCCTGATCGCCCTCTTCGGCGGTGGCACCGATACCAAGGATCGCGGGACCGCGATCGACACCGCACAGGTGGCGGACATGCAGCGCCAGGTCGACGACCTCGAGAAGAAGGTCACCCAGGCAGCCTCGAATGCTTCGAAGGCCGCCGACACCGCGTCTGGGCTCAGCGCCGACATCGACTCCGCGAACTCGACCGCCGAGAGTGCCCAGTCCACAGCGCAGGCGGCCAAGTCCTCGGCGGCCGACGCGGCCTCGAACCTCGGGGATCTCCAGTCGCAGATCGACTCGATGCAGCAGGAGATCAAGGCGCTGCAGGGTTCCTCCGGGCCGCAGCCTCCGGCGGGCCCGCCCGCCGGCCAGTAGCTCCGGCCCGGGAAGACGAACGGGGCGCCACCTGGGCACCCCGTTCGCGTGTTCTTGATCTGGAATATCGGCCGGCATGCTTCACGCTCGCGCGCGACCGGTGGGACCAACCCCGGTTATCCGGCCGACGGTGCCCTGGTTGGACTCCGCCAGACGGTCCAGCCCCGGCTAGCGGCCGGGCACCTCCAGGGTCCCGAAACGTTTGTCAGTCAAGTACGGACCACCTCCTTTCCCTGGTCAGGAAATCTAAGCAGACCCGCTGGTCGGCCAACAGGGGGCGATCAAAATTCGATGACGGACCGGATTCCGTCCTGGGCCTCCATCAGCTCGAATCCGCGGTTCACCTCGTCGAGCGCGATCCGGTGGGACACGAACGCGTCGACATCTATGTCGCCGGCGAGGTAGCGGTCCACGAACTCGGGCACCTGGTCCCGGCCCTTCACCCCGCCGAATGAGGACCCGCAGACCCGTCTGCCCTGGATGAGGTAGCGCGGGATGATGTCCAGGGTCTCGCCCTTTCCAGCCACGCCGGCGACGGTGCACAGACCCCAACCCATCCGCGCCGACTCGACGGCCTGGCGCATGACCTTGACAAGGCCCGTGGCCTCGAACGTGTAGTCGGCCCCGAAGCCATCGGTCATCTCCAGGATCTTCTCGACGGAGTCCTCGCCGCCCTTCATGACGCGCGTGGCCCCCTGCCCGGTGGCGAGCGACAGCCGCTCTTCCGACAGGTCGACGCAGATGATCCGCTCGGCGCCCTGGAGCCGGCAGCCGGCGACAGCTCCCAGGCCGACCATCCCGGCGCCGAAGACGACGCACGTGGAGCCGGCCTCGACCTTTGCAGTGTTGATAGCCGCACCGAGGCCGGTCGAGAGCCCGCAGGCGAACAGGCACGCCCGGTCGAGCGGAGCGTCGGGATTCACCTTGGCCAGCGCGATCTCGGGCATCACCGTGTACTCCGCGAACGTCGAGGTGCCCATGAAATGCCTGATCGGCTCGCCGTCGCGCGAGAGGCGCGCGCTGCCGTCGGGCAGGTACCCCAGGTTCTGCTGCTCGCGGATGGCCATGCAGAGGTTGGTCCGGTCGCTGAGGCAGTGGACGCACTCCCGGCACTGGGGAGAGAAGAGCGTGACCACGTGGTCGCCCACCTGCAGGTCGGTCACCCCTTCGCCCAGCGCCTCGACAACGCCTGCCCCCTCATGGCCGAGCACGGCAGGGGCGTAGCCGGACGGGTCGGCGCCGGAGGCGGTGTACATGTCCGTGTGGCAGACGCCGCACGCCACCAGGCGCACCAGCACCTCGCCGGCCCGTGGCTCGGCCAGGTCAAGCTCCTGGACCACGAGCGGCTGACCGAATTCCTCCAGCACTGCGGCGCGCATCTTCACGGGCTCTCCTTTCCTCGGGGCGGGTCTCCGATCCTATGACGGCGCGGCTCGGAGATACTCGGGCCATGTCACACGGGGACAAGCGCCTGAGCCAGAGCTTCTACCGGGTCCGGCTTCCGATCCCCGAGCCTGCCGCCGACAGGCCGGCCCGCGACCGGCTCATGCTGGCCATGCGGCCCCTGTGGCCCGCGCTCCGCCGGTGCCAGGCGGTTCTCCGCCCAGGCACGCGGGCCCGCGCGTGGTCGGTCCGCCAGACGTTTCCGGCGGGGTATGCCGCGGTCAACCGCCAGGACCTCGTGCTCGTCGAGTCCTACTACCGGCGTGATGCCGAGGTACGCGCCGACCCCGAAGCCGTGATGCAACTCGGGCTCAAGGCCGTCTATATCGGGCGTGGGGCGATGCGCGAGCTGTCAGAGGGCTGGAACGAGGCGTTTGCCAGTTGGCGCTGGGAGATGCCGCTCCTCATCGACGGTGGCGACCGCTGGGTGGCGCTGGGAGAGATCGTCACCATCGGGGCTTCGAGCGAGATCGAGGTCGGCAGGCGGATAGCCGCCGCGACGCGGCTGCGGGGAGGGCAGATCGCTCACCAGAACTTCTTCTGGGAGTGGGAAGACGCCCTCGCGGTCTTCGGGCTGCCGGCGCCCGAGGAGATCCCCTGGGCCGAGGGGCAGGGGCCCTAGCTACTCGTCGTCGGTCGGAGCCTCGTCCTCAGCCGTGGGCTCGTCCTCGCGCTCGTCCAGCTCGACGTCGTCCTCCGCCGGAACCTCGATCACCGCGTCCTCCGTGTCCTCGAGGTCGAGGTCGGGCAGGGGCTGGCCCTCGACCGTGGCCGGCGTGGCGTCCTCGGCCACCAGCGCGATGGCGCTGACCTGGTCGTCCTCGCGGAGGTTCATGACCGTCACGCCCTGCGTGGCCCGGCCCTGCTGCGAGATGCCCTTGACGCTGGTGCGCTGCACCATGCCGTTCCTGGAGATGAAGACGAGCTCCTGGTGGTCCTTGACGATCAGGGCGCCGGCAAGGCCGCCGCGGGCCTCGGTCAGGCGGATCGTCTGGACGCCCATCACGCCGCGGCCCTTGAGCGCGTATTCGCTCACGGCCGTGCGCTTTCCGTATCCATTGTCGGTGACCACGAGCAGCTCCGAGTCCGGGCGGGCGATGTCCATCGAGAGAACCCAGTTGTCGCCGCGCGAGACGTTCATCCCCTTGACCCCGCTGGTGTCGCGGCCCATCGGGCGGATCTGGGTCTCGCTGAAGTGGGCCGCGTGGCCCGAGTGGGAGACCATCAGGACGGAATCGTCGCCGCTGGTGCCGCGCACGGCTATCAGCTCGTCGTCGTCACGGATGTTGATGGCGATGATCCCGTCGGCCCGAAGCGGCGTGTTGTAGGCGATGAGCTCGGTCTTCTTCACCATGCCCTTCCTGGTGGCGAACATCAGGTACTTGGACTCCGAGAAGTCGCGGGTGGAGACCACCGCGCGGACGAACTCGCCCTCTCGCAGCGGGAGCACGTTGACGAGCGCGCGGCCCTTGGCGGTGCGTGACATCTCGGGCAGGTCGTAGACCTTCTCCCGGTAGACCTTGCCGCGGTTGGTGAAGAACAGGAGGAAGTCGTGGGTCGAGCACACGAAGAGGTGCTCGATGATGTCCTCCTCCTTCATGTCCATCCCGATCACGCCGACGCCGCCCCTGTGCTGCTGGCGGTACGTGGCCAGCGGCAGCGACTTGATGTAGCCGGACTTCGTGATCGAGATGACCATCTGCTGGTCGGCGATCAGGTCCTCGATGTCGATGTCGCCCTCGGCGTGGGTGATGTCCGTGCGGCGCTCGTCGCCGTAGGTCTCCCGGATCTCGAGCAGCTCCTCCTTGATCAGGCCGAACACCCGCGACTCGTCGCCCAGGATCTCCCTGAGCTCGGCGATCCGCTCGACCAGGTCCTTGTGCTCCTCCTCGATCTTGCCGGCCTCGAGCGCTGTGAGGCGCTGGAGGCGGAGGTCCAGGATGGCCTGCGCCTGCTCGGGCGATAGCTCGAACTTGCTGATCAGCCCCTCGCGCGCGTGCTCGGGGTCCTTGGAGGCACGGATGAGCTCGATGACCGCGTCGAGGTTGGCCAGGGCAATCAGCAGGCCCTCGAGGATGTGCGCGCGGGCTTCGGCGCGCGACAGCTCGTGCTTGGTGCGGCGGACGATGACGTCGCGCTGGTGGTCGACATAGAAGCGGATCAGCCCGGGCAACGTGAGCGTGCGCGGGACGTTGTCGACCAGCGCCACCATGTTCACGCCGAACGTGACCTGCATCGAGGTGTGCTTGTAGAGCTTGTTCAGCACGACCTTCGGAATCACGTCGCGCTTTAGCTCGATCACCAGGCGGATGCCCTGCTTGCCCGATTCGTCGCGCAGGTCGGAGATCTCCTTGATCTTCTCGTTCTGCACGACCTCGGCGATCTTCTTGATCAGGCCCGACCCGTCGTTTCGCCCGTCACCCTTGGTGACCTGGTAGGGCATCTCGGTGACGATGATCGCCTCCTTGCCCTGGCGCAGCGGCTCGATGTGCGCCTTGGCGCGGATGACCACGCGGCCGCGGCCCGTCTCGTACGCCTCCTTGATCCCGGTTCGGCCGATGATCGTGCCGCCGGTCGGGAAGTCGGGACCCTTGATGTGCTTCATCAGGCCATCGACGTCGATGTCCGGGTTTTCGATGTAGGCGACAACGGCGTCGATCGACTCGCGCAGGTTGTGCGGCGGGATGTTCGTGGCCATGCCCACGGCGATGCCGGTGGCGCCGTTGACCAGCAGGTTGGGGTAGCGCGCCGGCAGGATGAGCGGCTCCATGCGGCGGTCGTCGTAGTTGGGGCCGAAGTCGACGGTGTCGGCGTCGATGTCGCGCAGCAGCTCGGTGGCAAGGCGCGCGAGGCGGGCTTCCGTGTAGCGCATGGCGGCAGCCGGGTCGTTGTCGATCGAGCCGAAGTTGCCCTGGCCGTCGACCAGCGGGTAGCGCATGGCGAAGTCCTGCGCCAGGCGGACGAGCGTGTCGTAGATCGCCGAGTCGCCGTGCGGGTGGTAGTTGGCCATCACCTCGCCCACGGTGGAGGCGGACTTGCGGTACGGGCGCCCCGGAGTGAGGCCGCTCTCGTTCATCGCGTAGAGAACGCGGCGATGGACGGGCTTCAGTCCGTCGCGCGCGTCCGGGAGCGCGCGGCCGACGATGACGCTCATGGCGTAATCCAGGTAGGAGGACTTCATCTCCTCCTCGAGCCCGCGGGGCTCGACGTTGCCGCCTGTCAGTCGATCGATGGAGCTCATCAGATGTCCAGATTCAGGACTGCTGTCGCGTTTGCCTCGATGAACTCTCTTCGCGGCTCAACCTTGTCGCCCATCAAGATCGAGAAGATCTGGTCGGCCGCGACAGCGTCATCGATCGTGACCTGCTGCAGCGTGCGCTTCTCGGCATCCATCGTGGTGTCGTAGAGCTGGTCGGCGTTCATCTCGCCAAGGCCCTTGAAACGCTGGAGCGGCACCCCGGCGCGGGCCACGTCGAGCACGGCCTTGCGGAGCTCCATGTAGGTGCCGGCGACCTCCTTCTTCGTCCCCAGGTTGACCTTGAACGGCGGAAGTCCGGCGAGCGCACCCAGCTCGTTGTGCACGCGCACGAAGTTCCGGTACTCGGGCTTGTCGAACAGGGCGCGCTTGAGGCGGCGCGTGGTGGCGGCGCCGGTGGTCCGCTCGATGGCCTTGACCACGAGCTCCATCGCGTCCTGGGAGACGAGCTCCGTGCTGAAGAGCTCGATGTCGGGATCGTCGCTGCCGAGCATCGTGATCACGGTCTCGGAGTCGGTGAGGCCCAGGTCGAGGATCTGCGACTCCTCGAGGAAGGTCACGGTCTCGTTGCCGTATTCGGCCCGCAGCGTGGCGCCCCAGCCCTCGTACTGCTTGAGCAGGCGGACGTACTTCAACCACTTGGCCTGGGTGAGCTTGAGCTCGCCGGCGTCCCGGTCGGTGATCTCGATCTTCTCGAGCTTGTCGCGCAGGAGGACCTCCTCCAGCTCCGACTCCTTCTCGACGTAGATCTCCGTGTTCCCGCTCTTCAGCTTGTAGAGCGGTGGCTTGGCGATGTAGATGTAGCCGTGCTCGATCAGGTCGGGCATCTCACGGAATAGGAACGTGAGGACGAGCGTGCGGATGTGCGCGCCATCGACGTCGGCGTCGGTCATGACCACGATCTTGTGGTAGCGCGCTTTCTCGATATCGAACTCCTCGCGGATGCCCGTGCCGATTGCCGTGATCAGGGCCTGGATCTCCTGGTTGGAGAGCACCTTGTCGATCCGGTTCTTCTCGACGTTGATGATCTTGCCGCGCAGCGGGAGCACCGCCTGCGTGTGGCGGTCGCGGCCCTGCTTGGCGGAGCCGCCGGCGGAGTCGCCCTCCACCACGAAGAGCTCGCCGAGCGAGGGATCGCGGACCGAGCAGTCGGCCAGCTTGCCGGGAAGCGTGGAGTTCTCGAGGGCCGACTTGCGGCGGGTGAGGTCGCGGGCCTTCCGCGCAGCATCCCTCGCACGCGAAGCCTGGACCGCCTTCGTGATGATCTGGCGCGCGTCGGTGGGGTTCTCTTCGAGGAACTCGGCGAGGCCCTTGTTCACGGCCTGCTGCACGAAGCCCTCGACCGGCGGGTTCCCGAGCTTGGTCTTGGTCTGCCCCTCGAACTGGGGCTCGCCGATCTTGACCGAGATGATCGCCGTGAGGCCCTCGCGGATGTCCTCGCCCTGGAGGTTGTCCTCCTTCTCCTTGATCAGGCCCTTCTGGCGCGCGTAGGCGTTGACGGTGCGCGTGAGCGCCGACCGGAAGCCGGAGAGGTGCGAGCCGCCCTCGTGCGTGTTGATGTTGTTGGCGAACGACAGCAGCGACTCCTGGTAGGAGCTGCTCCACTGGAGCGCGACCTCGACCTCGCCGACCGGACTGCTGTCCTCGACGTACACGACCTTCTTGTGCACCGGGTCTTTCGTGCCCTGCGAGTGCAGGTAGTGCACGAAGTCGACGATGCCGCCGTCGTACTGGAAGCTCTCCTTGAAGCCCTCGCCGCGCTCGTCCGAGAAGTCGATCCGCAGGCCCTTGGTGAGGAAGGCCATCTCGCGGAAGCGCTGCTCGAGCGTGCCGCGGTCGTACTCGATCGTCTCGAAGATCTCGAGGTCCGGCAGGAAGGTGATGCTCGTGCCGGTGCGGCTCGACTTCTCGCCGCGCT
>JAXDIE010000136.1:0-3143 GCA_034664165.1 Thermoleophilaceae bacterium
CCGAGTCCCTTCCCGCTGCAAGCCGATCACCCGTCCAGCTCCCCGACCAGGTCGCGGAAGCGGTCGCCGCGCTCTTCGTAGTCCGTGAACTGGTCGGTGCTCGCGCCCGCCGGTGACAGCAGCACCAACTGGCCGGGCTCGGCGGCGGTTGCGGCGGCCCCGAGCGCCGCGTCCAGTGTGTCCGAGCGCACCAGCGGCACTGTGCCCTCCAGGTCCCGCTCGAGCTCCTCGGCAGCCTCGCCGATCAGATAGGCGGCCACGCAGTGGGCGGAAATGGCCTCACGGAGTCCCCGGAATCCGCCGCCCTTGAGGCTGCCGCCGAGGATCACGTGGACGCCCGAATCGAAGGCCGCCATCCCCACGGCCGCGGCCTCGACGTTGGTGGCCTTCGAATCGTTGACAAAGAGCACCCCGCCCCGCTCGCCAACCTCCTCCAGGCGGTGAGGGACACCGGTGAACTCCCGGAGCGCATTCCGCACTGCCAAGCCGTCGACGCCCCGGGCAAGGGCAGCAGCCGCGGCAGCCATGGCGTTCTCCAGGTTGTGCGCACCGCGGATCCGCACCTCGGCCGCCGACATCAGCACGTCACCGCGCCAGCGCAGTTGCCCGTCCACAGCATCCAGGTCTCCCCCGCGCCCGAATGTCACCCGCGCAGCGGAGCCCGGAGCTTCGAGGCCGACGGGCAGGACGGCGACATCGTCCGCCGACTGGTCCTCGAGCATCGAGAGCTTGGCGGCCCGGTAGGCCTCCACGTCGCCGTGCCGATCCAGGTGATCCTCGCCCAGGTTCAGGAGCACGCCACAGTCGGGTGCGAACTCCGGCGCGTCCTCAAGCTGGAAGCTCGAGCACTCGCAGACCACCACCGCGGGATCCGCTCCCGACACCACGATCTCGGCCAGCGCGGTGCCGACGTTGCCCGCCACCGCCACGTCGATCCCGGCGGCCCGGTGTATGGCGCCAAGGAGCTCTGTGGTCGTGGTCTTTCCGTTCGTTCCCGTAACCGCCACGAACTGCGGGCCCGGCAGCAGGCGCCACGCGAGTTCGAGCTCGCCCACAACCTCGATCCCGCGAGCCCGCGCCTCCACCACCACGGCGGCATCCTGTGGCACACCCGGGCTCTTTACCAGCGTCGCAGCGTCGTCCAGTAGGCCCAGGCCGTCGTCTCCCAGGTGGACCTCGACGCCCTCCAGGCCGGCCGCGCCCTCGGGCGAGCCCGTGTCGCACGCCATCACCCGCCCGTGGGCGCTCAGCATCCGCGCCGCGGCGACACCCGAGCGGGCCAGGCCGACCACCAGATAGGGGCCCGGCGGCAGTGCGGGCCGCGGGCGAGCGCTCACGTGAGCGACTGCTGGTAGAGCGTGAAGCCGATGGCGGAGCAGATTCCGGCGACGATCCAGAAGCGCAGGATGATCTTGGTCTCCGACCATGCCATCAGCTCGAAGTGGTGGTGAATCGGCGCCATGAGGAACACGCGCCGCCGGAAGCGCTGGAAGGCGAACACCTGGATCGCGACCGAGAGCGCCTCGATCACGAAGATGCCGCCGATGATGATCAGCAGCAGCTCGGTCTTGGTCAGGACAGCAAGCGCGGCGATGGCGCCGCCGAGGCCCAGCGCACCGGTGTCGCCCATGAAGATCGCGGCCGGGAACGAGTTGAACCAGAGGAAGCCGACGCAGGCGCCCACAAGGCAGCCGCACAGAAGGGCCAGGTCCTCCTGGCCGTGGGTGATGAAGGTCATGCCCATGTACGCCAGCAGTACCAGCGCCGCACACCCGGCGGCCAGGCCGTCAAGCCCGTCCGTGAGGTTCACGCCGTTGGTCGCGCCGGCCAGCACCAGGAAGATCAGGATCGGATAGAAGGCGCCCAAGTCGATGGAGATGCCCAAGAAACCCGACTGCAGGGTCGGCTCCAGTCCCACGACCTCGACGGCCACGTACCAGAGCACCAGGGTGATGGCGGCCTGCGCCAGCAGCTTGTGCCGGGCCGATACGCCCAGTGAGCGGCGCTTGGTGATCTTGATCCAGTCATCGACGAAGCCAAGCAGGGCGCAGGCGATCGCCGTGCCGAAGACGGCCAGGCTGCCGGCGTCGTAGTGGCTGAGGATCAGAAACGGGACGCTCACGGCCAGGAAGATCAGGAGGCCGCCCATGGTCGGCGTGCCCGCCTTGGCGTGGTGCCCGGCGGGCCCCTCCTCGCGGATGTGCTGGCCGAACTCGCGCTCCCGCAGGAACTGGACGAACTTCGGGCCCAGGAACATGCAGATGAACAGCGAGCCCATGCTCGCGATCAGGATCGTCCCCATCAGTCCGTGGCTGCCGTATCGCCCAGGACGCGTTCCAGCCCCACCGAGCGCGAGCCCTTGATCAGCACGCGGTCCCCCGGCCGGCTCAGGTCTCCCAGCAGCGCGCCGGCCTCCTCCGGAGTCGCCACGGAGTGCATCTCGCCCGTGAAGCCCGGCCGGTAGCCCAGGGCCAGATCGCCCACCGTGATGAGCACGTCGATGCCCAGGGTGTCGGCCAGCTCGCCGATCTCCTCGTGGTATCGCCCTGCGCCGGGACCCAGCTCTGCCATGCCGCCGAGTATGGCGATCGAGCGTTCATCGGAGGCTCCCGCCAGGTGGTCCAGGGCCGCCCGCAGCGACATCGGATTGGCGTTGTAGCAGTCGTTCACCACGGTCACCCCGTCCTCCAGCTCCACAAGCTCGCCCCGCATGGAGGAGAACCGGGGCGCGACCCGGCCCGAGGGGGTGATCCCGAGTGCCTGGGCTGCCGCCACCGCCGCCAGGGTGTTGGCGATGTTGTGCGGCTCGCTGTAGGCCAGCTCCAGCTCCAGGCGCGTCCCGCGGGCGTCGATGACCGCCAGGCCGTCCTCGAAGGAGACCAGCGACACATCGCCGCCAGGGCCGAAGGTGATGGTGTCCAGGTCGTCGCGCAGATGGGGCTCCAGGCGCGGCTCGCCCGCCGGGATCACGCACGCCGCGCCCGGGCGCAGGTCCCGGATCAGCTCGGCCTTGGCGGCGGCCACGGCCTCGATGCTGCCCAGCAGCTCCAGGTGAACGGGGCCGACGTTCACGATCACGCCCACATCCGGATCGGCGATGGCCACGAGCTCCGCGATCTGGCCCGCGCCGCGCATGGCCATCT
>JAXDIE010000164.1:0-49928 GCA_034664165.1 Thermoleophilaceae bacterium
CCCCGGCGGGGACCTTGATGGACTCGAAGAGCAGCGGGCCATACGTCGAGTGGAAGAGGTCGATGCCGCCGACGGAAACGGCTCCCACCGTGTCGCCGTGGTAGGCCTCCTCGAGGCAGATGAAGCGTGTGCGCCCGGCATCGGCGCCGGCCTGCTGCTGCCAGAACTGGAAGGCCATCTTCAGCGCGATCTCGCAGGCAGTGGAGCCGCTGTCGGAATAGAAGACCCGCGAGAGCCCGTCGGGTGCGAGCTCCACCAGGCGTCGTGCCAGCTCGATGGCCCCTGGGTGGGACAGGCCGAGCATGGTCGAGTGCGCGACCCGGTCGAGCTGGTCGCGCACGGCCTGGTCGATGCGCGGGTGGCGGTGGCCGTGGACGTTGCACCAGAGCGAGCTGACGCCGTCGATGTAGACGTTGCCCGCGGTGTCGATCAGGTCGGTGCCCTGGGCGCGGTCGATGACCAGCGGCTCCTCCTCCATCCAGCCCTGCTGCTGGGTGAAGGGATGCCACAGATGCCCGTGATCGTCGGCGGCGAGTCCCACGGATGCCAACGGTAACTATCGTGCGGGTCGGAAAAATGCCGCCGATCTCTCTACTCGTCTTCGTCGTGGGCGCGGGCTCACTCGGAGCCGAGATCGCCGCGGTCCGCTTGATGTCCCCGTACTTCGGCGCTTCGGAGATCGTCTGGGCCAACACGATCGGCATCGTGCTGGTGGCTCTGTCGGTCGGCTACTGGCTCGGAGGGCGGTTCGCGGACCGCCATCCCAACCGTCGCGGGCTCTGTCTCCTGGTGCTGGCCGCCGCGGTGATGCTCGCCGCCGTGCCGTTTGCCGCCCGCCCGATGCTGGACCTCGCGGTCAGCGCCCTGGATTCGATCGCGGCGGGCGCATTCCTGGGGTCGCTCTTCGGCGTCCTGGGGCTGGTGGCGGTGCCCGTCCTGCTGCTGGGAGCGGCCACCCCGTGGGCGCTGCGCCTGGCCATGCCCGACGTGGGCACAGCGGGCACGGTGGCGGGCCGACTCTACGCGATCTCCACCGCCGGCAGCCTGGCCGGAACGCTGCTCTCGGCTCTGCTCCTCATCCCGCTGGTCGGAACCCGGCGGACCTTCCTGCTGTTCGCTCTGGTGATCGCAGCGGTCGCCGTGATGGGCCTGCGCCCCTGGTGGCGCTACGCGCTGGTCCCGGTGGGCATCGCGGTGCTGATCGCACTGCCGGTGGGAACGCTGAAGGCCAGCCAGACCGGGCGCATCCTGGACGAGCGGGAGACCCATTACCAGTACGCGCGCGTCGTGGAATATCCCGACGGCGACCGGACGCTCGAGCTCAACGAGGGCCAGGCCATCCATTCGCTCTACCGGCCGGGCACCGTGCTCTCCCGCAACTATTGGGATTCCGCCCTGGTGCTGCCCTTCACCTCGCTGGCGCAGCCCCCCGCCCGGGTGGCGATCCTGGGCAACGCCGCAGGCACGATGGCCCGGGCCTACGGGCATTTCTATCCCCAGACCAGGGTCGACGGTGTCGAGATCGATCCCGAGCTGTCCGAAATGGGCCGGCGCTGGTTCGGGATGTCCGGGCCCGACCTGCACGTGTACGACGAGGACGCCCGGCCGTTCCTGCGTCGCACCGATGCCCTCTATGACGTGATCGTGATCGACGCCTACCGTCAGCCCTACATCCCGTTCTATCTGACCACCGAAGAGTTCTTCGAGTCCGTGCGGCAGCACCTGACTCCGGAAGGCGTTGTCATCGTCAACGTCGGGCACCCCGACGGCGAATTCGATCTCGAGCGGGTGATGGCCGCCACCATGCGCCGGTCCTTCGACGGCGTGCTGCGGTTCCCCGCGGCGCCCACCAACACGCTGCTCATCGGCGGTGCCGATGCCCCGTCTGCTGCCAAGCTCGCGGCGACCGCGGGTTCGCTTCCGCCAGAGCTCCGCGGGATAGCGCGCGCAGCCGCCGCGAAGACGGGCCCGGCCCTTCCTGGAGGCCAGGTGTACACGGACGATCGGGCCCCCGTGGAGTGGCTGATCGACCGCTCGATCGTCGAATACGCCGCAGGGGGCTAGACCTCCGCGGATTCTGTGTTGCACGTCACATTTCAGAGGCCCGGCGCTTCTCTACCATCGAGTGTGCGTATCGTCACTAACACGAAGGACCTGGAGGGGGTGATCTGATTGGCTGAAGCTCCGATATGCGGGTCGTGCTCCACCCCCAATCCCGAGCACGCGCGCTTCTGCATGAGCTGCGGCAGCCCGATGACCAGGGCCTGCCCGTCGTGCGGCGAGCCCGCTCCACCCGAGGCACGTTTCTGCATGAGCTGCGGGACGGGCATCGAGGGCTCGGCGCCTCGCCCCGAGGCCGAGCCGCAGGCCCAGCCTGATCCTCCCGAGCTGCCCAAGGAGCGCCGGCAGGTCACCGTGCTGTTCGCCGATCTGTCGGGCTACACGTCGGTGGCCGAGCGAATGGACCCGGAGGCGCTCCAGGCGCTGGTCGACCGGATACTGCGACGGCTCGCCCAGGTCGTGCAGGGCTTCGGGGGCACCGTCGACAAGTACATCGGTGACAACGTGATGGCGCTGTTCGGCGCACCCGTGGCCCACGAGGATGACGCGGAGCGGGCCGTCCGGGCCGCCCTCGAGATGCAGGACGCGATGGAGGCCATCAACCGGGACCTGGGCGAGCAGTACGGCGCGCGCTTCGGCCTCCGCGTGGGGATCAACACCGGAGAGGTCATGACCGGCACGGTGGGCGATCGCTACACCGTGACCGGGGACGCCGTCAACGTGGCCTCGCGACTCCAGGACGCGGGCCGCCCCGACCACGTGATCGTCGGCCAGCGGACCCAGAGGCTGACCCGCCACGTGATCGACTATGCCGAGGCGGTCCGGCTCGAGCTGAAGGGCAAGTCGGCACCGGTGGCCGCTTGGGAGGTCGTCGGCGTCCGGACCGGGTCGGAGCTCTTGCCCGCCCTGGGGCTGTCGCCGCTCGTGGGCCGCGACAGCGAGGTCAACCTGCTGGGATCGATCTTCGCGCGGGTCCTTGAGGAGAGGACGACCCACCTTGTGACCGTCGTAGGACAGGCCGGCGTGGGCAAGACCAGGCTCCTGGACGAGTTCAAGCGCGAGGTGGAGGCGGGGGAGCAGGCGCTGGTCCGTGAGGGGCGCTGTCTGCCGTACGGGTCGAGCCTGGCCTACTGGGCGCTGGGTGAGGTGATCCGCGCCGACGCCGGGATCGTCGACAGCGACACCTCGGGCGTCGCGTGGGAAAAGCTTCGGGCCCATGTGGCCGAAAGCGGCGGGGAAGAGGACCCCGGCGCCCTGGCGCGGCGCGCGGCGATGGTGGCCCGCCTGATCGGAATCGATGCCCCCGAGGAGTTCAACGCTCCGGCCGCGACGGACCCCGAGCGGGTTCGCGAGGCGCTGTTCTCGGCGGTTCGCTCGACCATCGAGTCCCGCGTGAGCCAGACCCCCCTGGTGCTCGTCTTCGAGGACATCCACTGGGCCGACGACGGCATGCTCGACCTGATCGAGTACCTGGCGCAGTGGGTCCGCGGGCCGCTGCTCCTGATGGGCCTGACCCGCGACGATCTGCTGGAGCGGCGTCCCTCCTGGGGCGGCGGAGTCCGCGCGGCCACGTCGATACCGCTGGAGCCGCTCTCGCGGATCCAGACCGAGGAGCTGGTCGCCGGCCTCATGCCCGACGTGCCGGACGCCGTGGCCATGGTGGCCGATCGCGCGGGAGGCAACCCGCTCTTCGCCCAGGAGATGGCCCGTCGCCTGGCCGAGGACGGCGGTGGCCCGGGCGACCTTCCGGACACCGTCCAGGGCCTGCTCGCGGCCCGCATCGACTCCCTGGACTCGGGTGAGCGCCTGCTGGTCCAGCAGGCGGCTGTGGTGGGCCGCACGTTCTGGGCCAGCAGCCTGGCGGCCGTGGCTGCCGAAGAGCGCTGCGATCTGGACGGCGCGCTTCGCTCGCTCGAGGAGAAAGGCATCGTCGAGCCTTCTGCCGGCGGCAAGCTGGCCGGCGAGCAGGAGTATGCGTTCAAGCACGTTCTGTTCCGGGACGTCGCCTACTCGATGCTGCCCAAGGCCGTTCGCGCGACGAAGCATTTCGACGTCGGCCGCTTCATCGAGGAGCGCGCCGGCGACCGCTCGGATGAGGTCGTCGCGCTGCTGGCCGAGCACTATGGGCGCGCGGCGGGGCTGGGCACCGAGACCGGCATCGCGCGCGAGCGGCTCGACCCGATGCACAGGAAGGCGCTGCAGTTCCTGGACGCCGCGGGCGACGCGGCCGCCTCGTTCTACTCGAACCAGGAGGCGTTCGCCCACTACCGCGCCGCTCGCGAGCAGACGCGCGTGGCGGATCAGGAAGTTCTGGTGAGGATCGCTGAGAAGCAGGCCGACGTGGGTCTCCGGATCGGCCGCGTGGACGCGGCGCTGGAGCTCTGGGGCGAGTGCCTGGACTACCACCGCAGCCACGAGAACCTCGAGCGCGTGGGCGACCTTCACCGGAAGATCGGCGCCGGCCTGTGGCACAAGGGGGAGGGCCGCCAGGCCATCGAGCATTACCAGAAGGGGATCAACCTGCTGAAGGACGGCCCCCCGCGGCTGGAGCTCGTCCGCCTGTACGAGGAGGCGGCCTGGCTGTACATGCACACCGGCGACAACATGCTGGCCATATACGCGGCCGAGAAGGCGCTGCGCCTGGCCGAGCGGCTCGGCGAGACCAAGGCCGCCTGCCGCGCCCACGGGATCTTCGGCAGGGTCTTCGGCCGCATCGGTGACACGGTCAAGGCGCGCGAGAACCTCGAGCGCTCGGTCGAGCTGGCACGCGAGGCCGACGAGGCCGAGACCATCCGCGCGCTTCTGACCCTCGGCGACCACCTCGAGATCTCCGATGCCGACTACCTGGGCGCACGTGAGGCCTACGAGGAGGCACTGGGAATCGCCCAGCGCGTGGGCGACCTTCCCGCACAGCTCGAGTTGCACGCGGCACTGGCCACGCTGGCCACCTACCGCGCCGATTGGCACGAGGTCAACCGCTACCTCGAGATCAGCGGCCGGCTGGCCGAGGGCGAGGGGCTGTCGGGCAAGCTGGCACTGCCGGCCGCGCTGAGGGGGCTGATGCACTGGCGCGACGGGGACTGGGACTCGGCCGCGGAGCACTTCCGCCATTCACAGGAGCTGGCCAGCCAGGTCGGCTGGTCCGAGGTGACCTTCCAGGCGCTGTTCGGGCTGGCGACCACCCTGCGCGACCGCGGCGACTACTCGGGGGCGGTCGATGCCCTCAAGCAGGCACTGGACGTGTGCGAGCGCTCCGGCCTCATCGCACAGTCCATCCAGGCGATTTCGCACCGCGCCATCGTCCTCACGCTGGCCGGCCAGCCGGAGCAGGCGCGCGAGGCGGCCGAGGAGGCCGCCGACCTGGCCGAGCGCCTGCACTACCCGATCGGCAAGGCGTCGGCGCTCGAGGCCGCCGGTTTCACGGCGGTGTCCCAGGAGGACGGCGCAGATCTGCTGCGCGAGGCACGCGGCAACTGGGTGGCTCTGGGCCGGCCCCTCGAGGCCGCTCGCTGTGACCTGCTTTCGGGGCGGGTCCTGATGGACTACGACCCCGACGCGGCCCGCCAGCTGCTCGAGTCCGCTGCGGCGCAGTATGAGGAGCTGGGAGTTGGCCCGCTGGCCGCCCGCGCGCGCGAGCTCTCCGCGGCCTGACTCAGGCCCCACCGGGGTCGTGCCTCGCGGCGATTCGTCCGCTGAGGCGTTTCGTCGGCTAGCTCCCGAGCCACTCCTCCAGCGGCAGCCGGCCTGCGGCCGCCGCCAGGTCCGCGGCATCCGGAGCCACCGCCCGCAGGCCGACCACCTCGACCTGGCCGAGCCTGGCCACGGTCAACCGGTTCGAGAGCTCCATGCCGCTGGGGTCTGACGGCCAGGGCGTCATGACCACCGCCGCGACCTCCAGCCCGGCGGCGCGGGCGGCCTGCAGGGTGAGCAGCGTGTGGTTGATGGTCCCCAGGCCCGGCCGCGCGGCCACGACCACCGGAAGGCCCAGCGCCGCAGCCAGATCCCGCACCAGGTAGGACCCGGACAGCGGGACGTTCAGCCCGCCGACACCCTCGGCCACGAGGACCTCGGCGCCTGCCCCTGCGGCCAGGGCGGCAGCGGCCAAGCCGGGCCCATCGATCTCATGACCGGCCAGCTCGGCCGCATAGTGCGGGGAGGTCGCGGGGCCGAAGGTCAATGGGGTGACGGCGCTGGGCTCCTGGCCGGTGATCTGCGCCAGCAGCTCGTGGTCGCGCGGCCATACACCGGCCGGGTCATCCAGGCCGGTGACCACCGGCTTGAAGGCGGCGACGCGGCGTCCGGCTGCCACCAGTGCGGCACAGATGGCCGCCGCCAGCACCGTCTTGCCGACTCCCGTGTCGGTGCCGGTGACGAACAGGCCCTGCGGGGCTGGCGGGTCGGGACTCAGGCGGCTTCGCGGAGACGGCCGTCGTAGATGCCCTCACGCTGCGGGCTCTCGATCTGGACCGGGCGAGCGGAAATCAGCGGCTTGGTCACGTCTGCCAGGACCCGGGCGGCTTCGCGCAACTCGGCCTTGGTGTGCGTGGCCATCACCGTCAGGCGCAGGCGTGAGGTTCCCGCCGGCACCGTTGGCGGGCGAATGGCCTGCGCGAACACGCCGCGCTCCAGCGCCTTGGCCGACGCGTCGAGCGTGTCCTCGGCTTCACCGATCACCAGCGGAATGATGTGGGTGCGCGATTCGCAGGCCTTGACGCCGCGCTCGGAGAGCGCCTCCCGTAGCAGCACGCCGTTGCGCTGGACCCGGTCCACCAGGCGCGGCTCGCTGCGGAGCAGCGTCAGGGCCGCCATCGCGGCCGCCGCCACCGGTGGAGGCAACGCGGTCGAGAAGATCAGGCTGCGCGCCGAGTTGATGAGGTACTTGGCCATGGTCTTGTCGCAGCAGGCGTAGGCCCCGTAGGCGCCGAGTGCCTTGCCGAGAGTGCCGACGATCACGTCGACCTCGTCCTCGAGCCCGGCGGCGGCCACCGTGCCGCGGCCGTTTGGCCCATACGTGCCGGTGGCGTGGGCATCGTCGACCATCACCCGCGCGTCATAACGGCGGGCCAGCGTGACGATCTTCTCCAGCGGGGCGATGTCGCCGTCCATCGAGAAGATGCCGTCGGTCACGATCAGGCTGCCGCGCCCGCCGGCCTTGCGCAGCCCCCACTCGAGGTGCTCGGTGTCGCAATGGTCGTAGACGAAGGCGTCGGCGCGGGCCAGCCGGCAGCCGTCGACGATGCTGGCGTGGTTGAGGCTGTCAGAGAAGACGACCTCGCCTTCGCCCGCCAACGCGCTGATGACGCCCGTGTTGGCCAGGTACCCCGAGCCGAAGAGGACGCAGCGGGGCGTGCCCTTGAAGTCGGCGATCTGGTCCTCGAGCCGCCGGTGGATCGTCATGTTGCCCGACACCAGGCGCGATGCGCCGGCGCCCACGCCCCAGCGCATGGCGGCATCTGCCGCCGCCTGCCGGACCCGCGGGTGATCGGCGAGGCCCAGGTAGTTGTTCGAGCACATCAGGAGCACCGGCTTGCCATCGAGCAGGACCCTGGGGCCCTGCGGCCCGGAGATCAGCTTCATGCGGCGGTAAAGCCCTCGGTCCTTGAGCTCTTCGATCCGTTCGTGAATGTCGGTCATGCTGCTCTCCCCCCGGCCACGTTTGGCCTACGCCGCTTCCTGCTGCGGGTCAACCATGACCAGGGCAGGAAACTCCTCGGTTGGCGCCTCTGCCGGATCCGGCGCCTGTCCACGGTTTGCCGCCCCGTCCGGCCGGGGCGGCACAGATGTCTTCTTCGCGTGACGAAGCTGGGTGGACGGATCCCACATGGGAGCTTCGTCCCGCCGGTCGATCAGGCGATCCATCGGCGTGTCCGGTGACTCGCCATCGAGCCAGCCGGAGCGGTTGTCGGGCCGGGGGTTGGCACCGTTGTCGGGCTGCCGCGCCGTGTTCAGGCCGAGGTCCTCGAACATGGCCCGGTCCTGCTCTGGCTCTGAGCCGAGGGTGGTCAGGAAGTTGCCCATCATGACCCCGTTGAGCCCGGCCTTGACCGCCATCTTCTGGAACTCACCCGGCCCGAGGTTCTCGTTGCGGCCGCCGCAGAGGCGGAAGAGGGCATCGGGGATGATCAGGCGGAAGATGGCCACCCACTTGACGGCCTCCCACGGGTCCATCATGTCGCGGTCGCCGAACTTGGTTCCCGGCCTGGGGTTGAGCAGGTTGATCGGAACGCTTGTGGGGTTCAGCGCGGCAAGCTCGAAGGCCATCTCGACCCGCTGCTCGCGCGTCTCGCCCAGGTTGAGGATGCCGCCGACGCACGTCTCCAGGCCAGCCTCGCGCACCGCCTCGATCGTCCGGATACGGCCCTCGTACTGGACCGTGTTGGTGACCTCGTGGTAGTAGCTCTGGGCCGTCTCGACGTTGTGGTGCACACGCTGGATCCCGGCTTCCTTGAGCTGCTTGGCACGGGCGGCGGAGATGTGTCCGACCGACGCGCAGCGCTTGAGGTTGGTCTGCTCCGCGACCAGCCGGGCGCCGTCGAGGATGTGCTGGAAGTCGCGCTTGGACAGACCCTGGCCCTGGGTGACCATGCAGAAGCGGTGGGCGCCGGCGGCCTCGGCTGCCTTGGCGTGCTCGAGGATCTGATCGGCGGTCATCATCGCGTGCATCGGCGTGTCCGCCTCGGCGAAGCGGGACTGGGCACAGAACCCGCAGTCCTCCGCGCAGCCACCCGACTTGGCGTTGACCAGCGAGCACATGTCGGTGGAGTCATCGAAGCGCTCGACCCGCACGCGCCAGGCGCGATCGACGAGGGCCTCGATCCCGGCGTGATCTTCGATCTCGCCGAGGCTGAGGGCTTCAGCTTGGGTTATGAGTGGCGGCAAAGAGAAAATTCCCCGGGAGGGCGGCTTTTGCGCAAGGTATGGGGAGAACCGGACGGACACGGCCCTGGAAGCGGGTGCGGGGCGCAGTACCTTTAGTCAATGGCCCGGGGGGCAACCACGAATGCGGAGTCGGCTACGCCCGATCTGCTGATCGACCTGGCTCGGCGCGCGGGCGAGGCGTTCAATGCCCGCGACGTGAGCGGGCTTGCCAGCCTGATCCACGATCGCTGCGAGTTCCATTCGGCGTTCGGGACGGTCGAGGGCCGCATCTACCGCGGCCCGGCCGAGACGTTCGCCTACGTCGAGGACATCGACGCGATGTTCGACGGGTGGCATCTCGAGCGCGAGGAATTCCATCCCGGCGCCGACGGGCAGATCGTCTCGACCTATCGCGCGGTGGGAACCGCCAAGGAAAGCGGGTTCCCGGTGGACTTCCCGCTGGCCCTGCTGTGGCAGGAGCACGAGGGCAAGCTGATCCGGGGCGAGGTGCACCTGGACCAGTGCGAGGCTCTGCGCAAGGCGGGGTTGGCGGATGTGGCCCAGTCCTGGGAGCCGACACCGCGCGAGGGTGGGCGCAGGTTCCGCGAGTAACGCCCCGTCACGGCTACGATTGGGCCATGCGGAGGGGGATTCTCAGCGCGATCTGCGTATTGGCGATCGCAGCAGCGGCGGTTCCGGTCGCGGCCCAGGCCGAGCCGGGCGACCCGCCCTACCTGCCGATCACCGACCTGCTTCCGCCGCTGACCGGCGCCGGGGGGCAGGATTCCGGCATTCCGTGCGCGAACGGCTCACCGCTCTGCGTTCACCACACCCTTCACCGGATGCACCGCATGCTCCGGCGTGACGGCTGCGACCACAAGGGCCTGTTCCTGGCCAACTACATCGTGGTCACGAACGCCTACAACAAGATCGCCCATACGCCCGACGGCAAGCACCACTCCCACTACTTCGACGACCCGGCCTGGCTGGCCCGTGAGGATGCGATGTTCGCCAAGCAGTACTTCACGGTCAGGCGCCGCTGGAGCAAGCCGTCCCAGCGTGATCGTGTGGCTCCCGCCTGGGCCCTCTCACTCCAGGCTGCCGACGACCACTCGATGACGGGACTCGGCGACCTGATCCTCGGGATCTCCGCGCACGTGAACAACGACATGCCGTTCATGCTGGCCGCCACCGGGCTGCGGGACGCCAATGGCAGGAGCCACAAGCGCGATCACGATCGCTTCAACCGGAATCTCTCCGACAGCTTCGACGACGTGCTCGAGGACGTTGCGCGCCGCTACGACCCCCTGGCCAACGTCGACGTGCCCGGCACCGAGCTGGAGAAGACGGCGATCTACCAGCTGCTGGCGCTCTGGCGCGAGGCGGTCTGGCGCAACGCCGAGCGCCTGGAGAACGCGCGGTCCAACCACGAGCGCGAGCAGGTCGCGCAGTCGATCCAGGAGTACGCGGTCAACCAGTCCAGGCTCGTCATGCCCTTCTTCAAGGCCAGCGCCAACGCCGCCGCTGCGCGCGACGGCTACTGCAACGACCAGCTGGCCGCCCGCGGCGGCCGCCAATAGGCCCCACCGGGGTCGTGCTCACCTGACGCTGGTCCCTCTGCGCGCTGTCTCGAGCTAACGAAGGGGCCTAGCGGCCCTTCCATTCGGGCGGGCGCTTCTCGGCGAAGGAGGCGACCCCCTCCCGGAAGTCCTCGGAGCGGAAGCACGACTCCCGCAGCGCCACCAGCTCGGCCTGGAGCTCCGGGTCCAGATGCGACTTGGCGTCAAGGAGGGCACGGATCACCCGCTTGTTGCCCGCCAGCGACAGGGGCGCGTTGGCGGCGATGGCCGTGGCCATTGCCAGCGCGGCATCGGCCAGCTCGCCCGGCTCGATCACGTGGTTGACCAGCCCGATCTCCTCGGCGCGGTCGGCATCGATGTTCGAGCCGATGTGGAAGAGCTCGCTGGTGTGTGCCGGCCCGATCGCGTCGATGAACTTCTGCAGCCCGGTGTGCGAGTAGATCAGCCCGATCTTCGCGGGCGGCATGCCGACCTTGACCCCGCGCGCGGCCAGCCTGATGTCCGCGGTGATGGCCACCTCCAGCCCGCCGCCGATCGCATGCCCGTTGATCGCCGCGATCACGGGGTAGGGGAACTGTTCGAGTGCCTCGATTGCCTCGTGGAACGGGTGCGCCACCAGCTTCTCGGCGTCCTCGGCGAACTGCTCGTCGTCATCGAAGTTGCCGATGTCGTAGCCGGACGAGAACATCCGCCCCGACCCGGTGAGCAGCAGACAGTGGGCATCCAGCTCGGGCGTGATCGCGGCGGCGATGGCCGAGAGCATCTCGAGGTCGAGCGCGCCGCGCTTCTCCTCGTTGCGGATGGTCAGGCGGGCGACCCCGGGTGCGGGCTCGTCCAGCGTGAGCTTTCCGGAGGCGAGCTCCCGGGTCACCGCTACTCCAGGACGACGAGCGTGTCGCCCTCGCTCACCGATGCGCCCTCGGCGACCTTGATCTCCTTGACGACGCCATCGTCCTCGGCCTCGACAGGCATCTCCATCTTCATGGACTCGAGAATCAGCAGGGTGTCACCCTCCGCGACCTCCTGGCCGATCTCGCATTCGATCTTCCAAACCGTTCCCGTGATGTGGGCCTCGACGTCGGGCACGCTTGCCTCCTGGTTACCGTTGGGCCGGACGGGCTGGGACGATACCCGCCGATGCCTCGGAATCTCACAGTGATCATCGCCGCACACAACGAAGCAGACCGGATCGGGGCCAGCCTGGCCGGGTTGGCCGATGTCTTTCCCGGCGCTCGGATGATCGTCGCCGACGACGCCTCGACCGACTCGACCGTGCAGGTGGCGGAGGCCGCCGGCGCCGAGGTTGTGCGCGCACCGCGGAATCTCGGGAAGGGAGGCAACGCGACGCTGGCGGCGGACCTGCTGCTGGCGGGTGATCCCGGGGACACGGACATGGTGCTCCTGGCGGACGCCGACCTGGGCACCTCGGCCGACCAGCTCCGCGGCCTGGTGGAGGCCGTGGAGGAGGGCCGCGGCGATCTGGCCGTGGCCGTCTTCGCCCGCCGGGTCGGCGGAGGTTTCGGGCTGGCACTCGGTGCGGCCCGGAAGGTCATCCACGCGAAGACCGGCCTGGAGACCGTGGCACCGATCTCGGGGCAGCGCGCGATGCGAGTCGAGGTGCTGAAGAAGGTTGTCCCCTTCGCGCACGGCTTCGGCATGGAGACCGCGATGACGATCGACGCACACCGCGCGGGGTACCGCCTTGTCGAGGTGGAGCTGGATCTGGAGCATCGGGCCACCGGCAGGACGGCCGCCGGGTTTGCCCATCGCGCCCGCCAGCTGGCAGACATCCTCAGGGTGTGGTTTCGCCGATGATCCTCGCGATCGATCAGGGCACCACCGGCACGACCTGCATCGTCTTCGACGCCGAGGGGCAGATCGCCGGCCGGGCGTACTCGGAGTTCCACCAGCACTTCCCCAAGCCGGGCTGGGTGGAGCACGACGCCAATGAGATCTGGGAGACGACGCGGGGGGTCGCGAACATGGCCCTCGCCGATGCCGGGGTGCACGGACGCGATCTCGCCGCCATCGGAATCACCAACCAGCGCGAGACGGTGGTGGCCTGGGACCAGGAGACGGGCTGGCCGATGTACAACGCCCTTGTCTGGCAGGACCGGCGCACGGCGGCGCGCTGCGACGAGCTTCGCGAGGCGGGCCACGAGGCGCTCTTCAGGGAGCGGACGGGCCTGGTCCTGGACCCGTACTTCTCGGGCACCAAGATCGAATGGCTGATCAAGCACGGCGGCGTCGATCCGGCACGGGCGGCATTCGGCACGATCGATTCCTGGCTGCTCTACCGCCTGACCGGTCGCCACGCGACCGACGTGACCAACGCCTCGCGCACCCTCCTCTTCGACATTCGCACGCTGCAATGGGACCAGGAGCTCTGCGATCTGCTCGGGGTCCCGATCGCCTCGTTGCCCGAGCCGCTGCCGAGCGCCCATGTGTACGGAACCACTACGGAGTTCGGCGGCGAGGTGCCAGTCGCGGGCGTGGCCGGCGACCAGCAGGCGGCGCTGTACGGACAGGCGTGCCATCTGCCGGGGATGGGGAAGAACACCTACGGCACGGGGAGCTTCGTCCTTCAGAACGCCGGCACGGAGGCACCCGAGCCCAGCGAGGGCCTGCTGACAACCGTCGCCTGGGGCGTCGAGGGCCGCACCGACTACGCCCTCGAGGCCAGCATCTTCGTCACCGGCGCGGCGGTCCAGTGGCTCCGCGACGGGCTGGGGATCATCAAGAACGCGGCCGAGACCGAAGTCCTGGCCGCCTCGCTCGACTCGAACGACGGGGTGTACTTCGTGCCGGCCCTGACGGGACTCGGCTCTCCGTATTGGGACCCCTACGCGCGCGGCACCATCGTCGGCCTCACCCGGGGGTCGGGGCGCGCGCACCTGGCGCGGGCCGCCCTCGAGGCCATGGCCTTTCAGACGGTCGACGCGGTGCGTGCCACGGAGGCCGCCTCCGGCGAGGATCTGACCGAGCTGAAGGCCGATGGTGGGGCCGTGGGCAACGCCTGGCTGATGCAGTTCCAGGCGGACGTGCTCGGCGTGCCCGTGGTGGTCCCGGCGATTCCGGAGACCACCGCGCTCGGCGCCGCCTACCTGGCGGGGGTCGCGACCGGGGTGTGGGAGGAGAAGCAGATCCCCGACATGTGGCGTGAGCAGGCCCGCTATGACCCGCGCATGGGCCAGGAGGAGCGTGCGAGACTCCTGGCAGGGTGGTCGAAGGCGCTTGATCGCTCCCGCGGCCTGGCCGGCCCGTAGAACTCAAGGAGGAAGCTGAGGGTGAGGGGAACTCTGATCAGGCGGTCGTTCGCGGCCGCGGCGGCCTGCACGGCGGCGGTCGTGCTCGCGCCCGCGTCGGGCTCGGGGGCCGACCTGGCTCCGCGGCCCAACGTCGTGGTGATCACCACCGACGACCAGACCTACGACTCGCTGCGATTCATGCCGCGCGTGAGGTCTCTGCTGGGCGCGCAGGGCATGACCTTCACCCGGAACTTCGCGAGCCTGCCGTTGTGCTGCCCCTCGCGCGTGACGTTCCTGACCGGCCAGTACGCCCACAACCACGGGGTGCTCTTCAACGACCCCCCGAAGGGCGGCTTCCCGGCTTTCCACGACGCGACCGATGACCTGCCCCTCTGGCTCCAGGCGGTCGGCTACCGCACGGCTCTGGTGGGCAAGTACCTCAACGGGTATCCGGGCGCCCTCGGCCCCACCGAGGTGCAGCCGGGCTGGAACGACTGGTTCACGCCGGTGATCCCGGGGGACACCGCCTACTACGACTACACGATGAACGACAACGGCGTACTGGTCCCGTTCGGCCATGCACCGGCCGACTACTCCACGGATGTCCTGGCCGATCGCGCCGTCTCGGTCGTCAACTCCATGGCGCCCCAGCCGGAGCCGTTCTTCCTCTGGTTCACGCCCCGCGCCCCGCACACGGTGCGCGCCTCCGTGAACCCCAATCCGCCCCCCGCGCCCAGGCACATCGGCGCCTACGCGTCGGAGCAGCTGCCCCGGCCGCCGTCGTTCAACGAGCGCGACATCTCGGACAAGCCCCGGTCGATCGGTGACCGCCCCTCGCTGAGCCAGAACGACATCCTCAAGCTCGAGGCGCGTTACCGCGCGGCCATCGAGAGCCTGCTGGCCGAGGACGAGGCCGTCGAGCGGATCGTCAACGCCCTCGACGCCAGCGGTGAGATGGCCAACACGCTGATCATCTTCACCTCTGACAACGGCTACTTCTACGGAGAGCACCGGCTTGTTTCGGGGAAGGAGCGGGTCTACGAGGAGGCCACGCATGTGCCGCTGATCATGCGCGGCCCGGGCATCCCGCCCGGGACGGTGCGCGGCGACCTGACGGCCAACATCGACCTGGCTTCGACCATCGCTGACGCGGCAAACGCGACGCCGCAGATCAAGCAGGACGGAATCTCGCTGCTGCCGCTGGCGCGGAACCCGGGCACGAAAAGCCGGCGGAAGGAGATCCTCTTCGAGGCCAGGAGCTACTCGGCGGTCAGGACCCGGCGCTACGTCTATGCGCGCTACAAGAACGGGGCCGAGGAGCTCTACGACCTGAAGCACGATCCGTACGAGATCAAGAGCCTCGACGACTCTCCCAAGCTGAGCGGCATCAAGGCCCGGCTTGCCCGCCAGCTCGCCGCACTGAGGGACTGCGCCGGCAAGAGCTGCCGGGGCGGCGTGCGTAACCGCTCCTCCTCGCACGGGTAGCAAGGGCTGGATGGCGTCGGAGGAAAAGAGCGCACTGAAGCCGCAGGTCTATGTCGACCCGCGGCCGCCCGAGCACTTCACCCGCTTTCACGAGCGGGTCAGGCGCGGCCGCCCCGACTGGATGTACGAGCTCGTGCGGATGGTGCTCACGCCGTTCCTCATCGTGGTCTGGCGCGCGCGCTGCATCGACTCGCCCAAGGTCCCGTTGCACGGCCCCGCGATCATCGCGCCCAACCACTTCTCGTTTCTGGATCACTTCTTCGTCGCGGTCTATCTGCGGCGCAAGGTCAACTTCATGGCCAAGTCCCAGCTGTTCTCCCAGCCGATCCAGTTCGTGTTCACCCATGGCGGCGTGTTTCCCGTCATGCGAGGGCGCCGGGACGAGGAGGCGTTCGAGACGGCTCATGCCGTGCTCGCCCGCGGCGGGATTGTCGTCATGTACTGCGAGGGCGGCCGGTCGCGATCGGGCGAGCTGGGTGACCCCAAGCCGGGCGTGGGCCGCTTGGCGCTGGAGTCCGGCGTGCCGGTCGTGCCCACGGCGATCGTGGGAACCCAGAAGGCGCGCAACTGGAAGCGGCTCCAGTTCCCGAAGGTCACGACCCAGTTCGGCGACCCGATCAGCTTCGAGAAGCTCGATGATCCCTCGCGCGACCAGGCACAGGCGACCTCGGAGATCGTGTTCGCCCGCATCAAGACGATGTATTCGGCGCTCTCCCAGCCGCGAGGCCGCCAGGCGGCCATCAAGGCCGCCCGTGAGGCCGCCCGCGCTGGCCAGGTCACCCCGCAGACGCCCGTTCTGCCCTAGCGCTCCGCGCCGTTCGGCTCAAGCTCCGCCCATAGGGAGCCGATCTGGAAGGACATGCTTACCTGCCGGCTTCCCCTACTCCGGCGGCACCTCGCTGCCGCAAGCGCCCTCATCCTCGTGGCCCTGATCGCCCCTGCCGCCCAGGCCGCGGGATCGCCCTGCGAGCACCTCAAGGGCAAGGCCGATCTGACCGTCAAGCACACGCACGGCGGCAAGTTCAAGGGCAGCGACAAGCGCGAGTTGATCATCGGCAGCAGCGGCAGGGACGTGATCGACGGCGGGGGTGGCTCCGACGTGATCTGCGCCGGAGGCGGCAACGACGTGATCTCCGCCGGCGACGGATTCGACTCGGTGAACGGGGAGGAGGGCGACGACCGCATTCGCGGCGCCCAGGGCTTTGACAGGCTCTACGGCGGCGCCGGAAACGACACGATCCTCGGTGAGGACGGCTCGGATCTGCTCTTCGGGGAGGCCGGCAACGACACCATCGAGGGGCTCCAGGGCCGCGACGACCTTGATGCAGGGCCTGGCGACGACGTGCTCGACGGCGGCCAGCAGGCCGACAACCTCGAGCCCGGTGCGGGCCAGGACACGGTTCAGTGCGGCGAGCTCGAGAACGACGAGGACCACGTGAGCTACGCCGCACTGACCAGGCCGCTCACAGTGGACCTGCGGGCGGGCCGGGTCAGCGGCGACGAGGTCGGCGTCGACCGCGTACAGGCCAGCTGTTACATCACCGGCTCGGCGGGCGCCGACATGATGATCGGCTCGAATGGCCCCGACCACATGGGCGGAGGGCCGGGCAACGACATCATGGTGGGCGATCCCGCAGGCGATGTGTCCCACGACTTTCTCCAGGGCGACGCCGGAAACGACCTGATCTTCGGCGGGGACCAGGCCCGTGACAACGGCGACCCCTGCGAGGACGAGCGAAACTGGTGCGGCGACAGGCTCTACGGCGACGGGGCATCGCTGGACTCGGCTGTGGCCGGCGGCGACGACACGATCTACGGCCAGGGAGACCAGGACCTGCTGGTGGGCGAGGGCGGCAACGACAACCTCTTCGGCGGCAACGACGGTGACACCCTGCGCGACTTCACCGGCATCAACATCCTCGAGGGCGGCCCGGGGAACGACGACTGCAACAGCGCCAGCGCGAGCGATGACGCCAACGTGAGGCTCAATTGCGAGGGCTGAGGAACACCCGCTTGATCTGTCTGGCCCTGGCGGCCTGCCTGCTGGCGCCGCCGGCGGCTCTGGCCCAGTCCGGAGACGGTGACGAGACCGAGTTCGTGACCTACGACATCCAGGGCATCTACAAGGGCAACATGAGGGTCCACGTGACCGGCGGAAACACCCATGCCCGCCAGGAGCTCGAGGGCAAGACCTCGCGCTTTGACATGACCAAGGCCGCGATCGAGGTCCTGGACCGCAACGACGACGGCTACCGCGACTGGCGCGACCTCACTGTGGGCAAGGGCGTCCGGGTCCGGGCGGAGTTCGCGAAGAAGCGGCCGAAGACGATGAAGCGGCCCGTCGATGCCGTGTGGTCGCTCGACGGCAAGCCGGGCGGGGTCTGCGCGGGCCTGCCGGGCATCAGCAGGCTCTGTCCCTTCTAGGCCGGACGAAGCTAATAGACGGGCTTCAGGGCCTGGAAGAATTCGAAGTCGTGCCCGGGGATGATCACGGCGCCCGGGGTCTCCTTCTCGTACAGCTGGATCTCGCGGACCGACCGCTTGAAGTTGTGCATGTCGTGGGCGCGCCAGGGCGTGGCGTCGCCGTGCAGCGTCTGCATGGTGGTGAGCGCGTCACCCGCCACCAGGGCCTCGCCACCCTCGAGACGCAGGACGTAGGACACGTGCCCGGCGCTGTGGCCGGGCGTGGCCACAGCGTGGATGCTGCCGTCGCCGAACAGGTCGATCCCCCGGCCGAAGGTCGCGAATGAGTCGGTGGCATCGGAGGTGAAATCAAGTAGCCGGAAGTCGATGGCGTGGTTGAACTGCTTCTTGACGTAGCCGTCGAGCACGCCGTTCCAGGCGTTGGCGGCCTCCCACTCCAGGTCGGAGACCACGAAGGTCGCCCCGGCGAACTCCGAGGTCGCGCTGACGTGGTCCAGGTGCATGTGGGTCAGGAGCACGAACTTGACCGATGCCGGCTCGATCCCGCGCGCCCGCAGCTGGGCGGGAGCGGCATCGCGCGTGTCGAGCTCGAGGTCCTTGAAGACCAGCGGGCCGGCCCAGCCGAGGTTGCCACGCGGGTCGACGGCCACCGAGGGGTGCATGCCCGTGTCGATCATGATCGGGCCGATCACCGGGTGCTCGACCAGGAAGGTGACGAAGGGGACACGGATCCACTCCTCCTTCGGGACCCCGATGCCCAGGTTTTTCAGCCTGCCCTGGCTGTCGGCCATGCCCGGGGGCGACATGCATGTGCCCGTCATCAGCGGGTGAAGCCGGACGGCGGCGCCCTGGCGGCCGTCGGCGAGGGGGAGCGTGGCAGGCCGGACGTCGGCAACTGTGCCCATGCATGAGGGATTTCACATCGGGCCCGGCGATCCTGCCTGGGTGGGGCCAGGGCGTAGAGTTCCCGCCCGGATGGCTTCCAGGATCTTTGCCGAGGGCCTGCTCGACGGGCAGGTGGTGATCGTGACCGGCGGCGGCGCCGGCCTGGGCCGTGCGACGGCGCTCGAGATGGTCTCCTGTGGCGCCACGGTGATCGTGTCCGGGCGCCGGCTCGAGCCGCTCGAGGAGACCGTGGAGATGGCCTCCGGCGGCCGCTGCTTCTCGATCGCAGCTGACATCCGCAAGGAGGACGAGATCAAGCTGCTGGTCGACCGGGTTCTGGCCGACCACGGCCGGATCGACACGTTGGTGAACAACGCCGGCGGCCAGTTCCTGTCTCCCGCCGAGACGATCTCGCCCAAGGGCTTCCGGACCGTGATGGAGCTGAACGTGACGGGCACCTGGCTCATGACCCACGAGGTGGTGACCCGGGCGATGATCCCGGCGGGCGGCGGCAAGGTCGTGAACGTCACCCTCTCTCCCCATCACGGCCTGCCGGGCATGGCCCACAGCTCGGCGTCGCGGGCCGCCGTCGAGAACCTCACGAGGGTCCTCTCGATCGAATGGGCCCGCTACAACATCAAGCTGACCGCCATCGCATCGGGGCACTTCGGCACCGAGACGCTCATGACCAAGTATCCCCAGCAGATGGTTGACGGCATCGCCTCGACGATCCCCCTCCAGCGCCTGGGCAAGCCCGAGGAGCAGGCTTGGATGATCACCTTCCTGGCGTCCCCGGCAGGCGACTTCCATTCGGGCTCGATCATCACCATCGACGGCGCCCGCGACAACTGGAACGGGGTCTGGCCGCCGGTCGACCTGAGGACCGAGACGGGGGACCCGCTGGCGGAGCAGCGCAAGCCGAGGGACGTTTGAGCACATCCATCTGGAGGAAACCTGCGTAGAGCGGTGTAACGAGCCGGCCCCTTCGTACACCTAACATTCACCGAGGCCCCTGACCTTGTCTCCGCCAGCCACCCAGACAACGCCCCGTGGAGGGGCCGCCGCCCTGTCCAAGGAGCGCTGCGCTGAGCTGCTGGCCGAGGCCCGGGCGCGCACCCTCCAGCTGATCGACGGAGTGTCGGAGGAGGATCTCGACCGGGTGCATGACCCGCTGATGAGCCCGCTGGTCTGGGACCTCGGCCACATCGCCGCTTTCGAGGATCTCTGGCTCTGCCAGCGCGCCGGTGGCCTCGAGCCCCTCCACGAGGACCTGGCGATCGTCTATGACGCCTCGGAGACCCCGAGGGTCGATCGCGGCGATCTCCCCTACCTGCGCCACGCCGGGGCTCTGGACTACATGGCCGAGGTACGCGACCGCGCCCTGGGTGTGCTGGAGCGCGTCGACTTCGACGATCCGTCGGACCGCCTGAACCACCGCGCCTTCGTCTGGCAGATGCTCATGCAGCACGAACACCAGCACAACGACACGATGCTTCAGACCCTCATGCTGGCGGAGAAGGGCACCTACGCCCCGCGGCGCCGGGAAGCCCCGGGCGACGGCGCCGAAGCACGCCCGGGCGAGATGGTGCGCATCGACGCCGGCCCGTTCCTGATGGGCGCCGACCTGTCGGGTGAGTTCACCTATGACAACGAGCGCCCGCTGCACGAGGTCGACGTGCCGGCCTTCGACATCGACGTCCTGCCCGTGACCAACGGGCAGTTCGCCGAGTTCATGGCGGACGGCGGCTACGCGCGTCGCAGCAACTGGTCGCCCGAGGGCTGGGCGTGGCGCGAGGCCGAGGGGGTCACGCGGCCCTTCTACTGGACCGCGGATGGCATGGAGCGCTCCTTCGAACGGCTGGCCGAGGTCGACCCCTCGCTTCCCGTGATGTACGTGTCCTGGCATGAGGCGCAGGCCTTTGCGCGCTGGGCCGGCAGGCGGCTGCCCACCGAGGCCGAATGGGAGAAGGCTGCCTCGTGGGATCCGGATGGCGGCCGGAAGCTGTGGTTCCCGTGGGGCGACTCCGATCCGACGCCCGACGTTGCGAACCTGGACCAGCTCGCCTTCGGCCCGGCCCCGGCAGGGGCGTTCCCAGCGGGTGCGTCGCCCTACGGCGTGTTCGGCATGATCGGCGACGCCTGGGAATGGACCTCCACCTCCTTCGGCGGTTACCCCGGCTTCGAGGCATTTCCCTACCCCCAGTACTCCGAGGTCTTCTTCGGCAACGAGTACCGGGTGCTCCGCGGGGGGTCCTGGGCAACGCGGCCGCTCGTGATCCGCAACACCTTCAGGAACTGGGACTTTCCCGGCCGTCGCCAGATCCACTGCGGCTTCCGCTGTGCGAGGGACTCATGAGGTTCCAGTCCCAGACAGAGCCCTACGTGCAGATCGACTCCTATCTCGAGGGCAACGCACTCGCGTCGATGGCGGCCGACGTTCGCGAGGGGCTCTCGCGCGACTTCAAGGAACTCTCACCCAAGTACTTCTACGACGCCCGCGGATCGGAGCTGTTCGAGCTGATCACCGAACAGCCCGAGTACTACCAGACGCGATCGGAGCGATCGATACTGAACCGCAGGGCGCCCGAGATCGCCGAGATCACCGGTGCCGAGGAGCTCGTGGAGCTGGGCTCGGGATCGGCCTCGAAGACCCGCGCGCTGCTCTTCGCCATGGCCGGGCGCGGCGCGCTGCGGCGCTATGTGCCCGTCGACGTGTCGGACACGGTGGTCGAGCGTTGCGCACAGGAGCTGACCGAGCAGTTCCCGGACCTGTCCGTTCACGGGTTGGTTGGCGACTTCAGCCGCCACCTGATCCACATGCCCGAGGGGGAGAAGCGGCTGTTCGCATTTCTCGGCGGCACCATCGGAAACCTGTATCCCCCGGAGCGGATCGCGTTCCTGGCGTCGATCGCCGATCTGATGGCGGCCGACGACGCACTGCTGCTGGGCATCGACCTGGTCAAGGACACCCGGGTGATCGAGGCGGCCTACAACGACGCCGCCGGCGTGACGCGCGACTTCAACAGGAACATCCTCCACGCGATCAACCTGTCGCTCGGTGCCGACTTCCAAGCCGAGTACTTCGACCACGTCGCGTTCTTCGATCGCGAGCAATCACGGATCGAGATGCGGCTCCGCGCCCAGCGTCCGCAGACGGTTCAGATCCCTGGTGCGGAGGTCACGGTCGAGTTCGCCCAGGGCGAGGAGGTTCGCACGGAGATCAGCACCAAGTTCACCGCGGAGAGCCTCGGAGCCGACCTTGATGCCGCCGGGATGAGGCTGGATCGCTTCTTCACGGACGACGGTGGCTTGTTCGGCCTGGCGCTCGCCCGGCCTGCCTGACGAAAAAGGGCCCCGGCGCGAACGCCGAGGCCCTCTAGTCGCTGCGGTTGAGGCGCCTAGCTCATCATTCCGCTGAAAACGCCACCGGTGACGTTCAGCACCTGGCCGTGCACGTAGTTGGACCACGGTGAGCAGAGGAAGAACACGCCGCCGGCGGCCTCCTCGGGGGTCGCCGGGCGACCCAGCGGGATCATCATCGCGGCCATCTGGCGCATCTGTGCCGGGATGCCCAGCTGGATGGTCTCACCATCGCGCTCGATTGTCCCGGCCTCTTCCTTGGCCATGGTCAGACGCGTGTCGACGAAGCCGAAGGCCACCGCGTTCACGTTGATCTTGAACTGGCCCCATTCCTTGGCCAGGGTCTTGGTCAGGCCCACGACGCCGCTCTTGGCGGAGCTGTAGTTGGCCTGGCCGGCGTTGCCCATGGTGCCCGAGACCGAGGAGATATTCACGATCTTGCGGAAGACCTCACGGCCCTCCTCGCGCTCCTTCTTGGCGGGCTCGCGCAGGTGGGGAGCCGCCGCGCGGAGAACCCGGAAGGGCACCACGTTGTGGATCTCGATCATGGCCTGGAACTGGTCGTCGGACATCTTGTGAATCGGGCCGTCCCAGGTGTAGCCGGCGTTGTTCACGATGATGTCGATCTGCCCGAAGGCCTCGATCGCCGTCTCGACCATCTTGTCGCAGACGCCCTCCTTGGTGAGGTCGCCGGAGAACGACACGGAGCCGCCGCCGATCTCGCCTGCGGCCTCCTCGGCCACGTCTCCATCCAGGTCGTTGATCAGGACCTTGGCGCCCTGCTCGGTAAGGATCTCAGCGGTTGCGCGGCCGATGCCGCGGGCCGATCCGGTGACGATCGCCGCCTTGCCGTCAAGTACACCCACAGTCAGTCTCCTCCGTTGGTTTGAAAGCTGCGGGGATCATGACGATCCCGGCCGGAAGAGGTCAGCCGGATTGGTTTGCGAACTTCTTCAACAAGCTGCCGGACAGCTTGCTGTCGGCTACGCCGACGGACTCGATGGTCTTGCCCTTGGTGGCCAGGACCAGGTTGGCCTTGCCGTCCTTGACGAGCAGAAGCGAGCCCTCCTGCTTGACCTTCTTGAGCTTCTTCTCGGCATCGGAGGTCTTGTCGCCCACGCTCACGCCATCGAGCTTGACCTTCTCGACGTTGGTTCCCACATAGGCGCTGGTGGTTCCCCTGAAGCCGATCACAAGGCGCCCGCCGCTGGTGGTGGTGCAGTAGCGATAGAGGTCCGCGCCGGTCTTGCCGGGCGCGCCAAGCGCCCGCTTGATGTCGCCCGCCTTGGCACCGATCTTGGCCTTGCCGATCCCCTTGCTGCTGACCTTGCCCTTGACGTTGGGGCAGCGCTTGTCCGGCTTGGGCTTGGTAGGCGTTGTGGGCGTCGTGTAGTAGTCATCGGCGGCCGCCGCCTGGCGTGAGGCCACGGCCGAGGCGGTCTTTTCACCGGCTGTGCACAGCGGCGTGCCCGGCAGCTTGAAGTCGACATGGGCGCCCCCGCCGTTCTTCGTGAAGTAGGGCTTGAACGCAGCGGGGATCCCCGGGTAGCTGCTGGGGTCGACCTTCTGGCCCAGCACACGCAGGTTCTTTATGAACGCGCCGCCGGCCCCGCTGGACTTGTCGAAGTAGTAGCGGCCGGAGAAGTTGTAGACCTCGGATCCCGCCTGGTCCTGCACGATGCGGCCGGTCCAGTGGTCCTTCTGGAAGTACTGGCACTTGTTCACCGCGGCGGCCACCCGGGCCGGCTCCTTGAGCACGAAGTCGGCGATCCCGAGCTGGGAGATGTTCTGGTGGGTCTTGTCGAACTTGACGCAGAACGGCTCGGCTGCGGGGTCCTGGAAGCCGGTGCCGGAGCCCACGTCCTGCATCTTGCAGGCGAACGGCCGCTTGCCGTCCCACGGGCCGGCCGGCGCGGGGGTGGCTGCAACGGCGGTGGGAGCGCTCACGCATGCGGCTACGAGGCTCCCTGCGATCAGGCGGCGCATCGGCGTGAAGGATAGCCACGGGCCCCGTGAGGCTGTGCCGCAGGTGCGGGAGGTTCCGATAGCTTGCCTCGGATGGGGGATCTGGTGCGGAAGGCCGGTGAGCGGGGGGAGATTGCCGCGGAGTTGAGCCGTCGTGACGTGCTGGCGCGCGCGTCCCGGCTGGGTGTGGGTGCCCTGATCCTCTCCGCCATGCCGATCGTGGAACAGCTCGGCGCTCCTGCCGCCGTGCTCGCGGCTCCCGACGAGCACGACGGCCTGCTCCAGGCCTTCTGCGACACGATCATTCCCGGCCGCGTGGTCGACGTGACCGACCTCGGCCACGAGATCCATCCCAAGGCCATCGCCGGCGTCGATCCCGAGCCGGGGGCGGTGGAGGCCGACTCGCTGCTGCTGATGAACGATGTGCTGCTGGGCTTCCCCGCTCTGGCCCCGGCGTTCCTCGCGGACCTGATCCCGCGCGCCCTGCTCGCCGGTGGCGACTTCCTGTCGCTGCCCTTCGAGAAGCGGGTGGAGGTGGTTGCCGCGGGGATGTCTTTCGAAAATCCGCTGCGGCTGGTCTGGGAGGGAGCGGCCGGCATCCCGTTCGTCGCGTTCTGCGCCGCCGGGACCCAGCGCAACGCCACCTCAAAGACGGCTTCGGGCTACAAGGTCATGGGCTACCCAGGCGCCGCGCCGGGCGGCTACAAGGACTTCTCCTATCGGCGCCCGCTGGCCAAGGGGCGCACGAAGAAGGGCTACCTGCCTTGACCGGGCCCGAGCGCGTTGACGTGTGCATCGTGGGCTCCGGCTTCGGCGGCTCGATCTCCGCGTGGCGCCTGGCCGAGCTCTACAAGGCGGCGGGGGAAGATGCCGCGCGGATCCTGGTCCTGGAACGCGGGCGTGGATACGAGCACTCCGAGTTCCGCCAGTCGATGGATGCCGACCATCTGGCCGAGGTCTACAAGCTGGCCCAGTCGACGGTGGGCACCGGGGCGCAGGTGGTGACCGCCAACGCCGTCGGCGGAGGATCCAACCTCTACCTGGCGGCCTCGCTGCGGGCGCCCAGCGAGATCTTCGAGCGGCACGACCGCAACCCGGCGGACCCAGGCGAGGGCCGGGTCTGGCCGGCGGCCATCGACCGCAAGGAGATGGACCGCTACTACGCCCGGGCAGAGGCGGCACTTCGCGTGCGCCAACCCTCCTGGAACGAGGTTTCGAAGTCCGGCGGGCTCTGGGCGGCCACGCTCGACGCCGCGGGCCACACCGCGGATCGCGTGCCGGTGGCCATCGACTTCGATCGATGCGTCGATGCCAAGTGGTGCCACACCGGCTGCGTCTTCGGTGCCAAGAACACGGTGACCACCAACTACCTGGCCTCAGCGCGCCGGGCGGGCGTCCGCGTGCGCGAGAGCCGGGAGGCCCAGCTGATCACCCGCGCGGCGCCCAACGCCTCGGGCTATCGCTATCTGGTGCAGGCGGCCCACATGTCTAATCGAGGTGACTCGCCGACCCACGCCCCCAACGGCAGCAGCGACCAGATCGAGTGCAAGGTCCTGATCCTTGCCGCGGGCGCCATGGGCACCTCGCCGCTGCTGCTGCGCTCGAGGCTCTTGATGCCTTCGCTGTCCAGCCAGGTGGGCGCGCACCTGGGCTGCAACGGCGATCACATCGCTGCTCTGGAGTACGACGAGAAGCAGGTCAGGAGGGTCCTCGGCCTTCCCGGGTACGGCGAGTTCTACAAGGGCAAGCCGATCACGACGATGACCTACGACTACTACGCGGGCAGGCCGGGGCGGGCGCACGACGGCACGCGCTTCACCCTCCAGGAGATCTTCCTCTCGACCCTGACGAACTTCCTCTACGACGACGGCCGCTCGCCCCAGGGCTCGCCCTCCTTCTTCGGTGTGCAGAAGAAGCGCTCGATATCCCACTGGAACAGCCACATCGAGCTGCTGGCGATGGTCGAGGACACCAACGACGGCCGCTTCCTGATCCCTCCGATCAGCGGGGGCGGGATCCAGCCCAGCCCGGGCCCCGTGGTGGTAGGCACGTTCTCCTACGACTTCTCCGAGCAGTCCATGCGCGTGCGCGAGGTCGCCAACAAGGCGATGAAGAAGATCGCGGAGCGCAAGGGGCTGGCCCGGTTCATGGCCCTGACCGAGTCGCGCGGGACCTACGTGGCGCATCCGCTGGGCGGCTGCCGGATGGCGGAGGACCCCGCTCTGGGGGTCGTGAACCACGAGTGCGAGGCCTTCGGCAACGATGGCCTCTTCTGCATCGATTCCTCGGCGATCCCGACCTCGCTCGGGGTCAACCCGTCGCTGACGATCTCGGCGGTCTCCGAGCGGGCAGCGGCCCACCTGGTCCGGAAGGCGGAGCGTCACGGGCTGCCGAAGGCCCCGAAGGGATTCCGTCATCGCACGCCCGCCGTGCACGTGGGCAAGCGGCTGACACCCTCTTAACCCAGCGCTAACACGATGCTTACCTGGGGCTGAGGCCGGGTAGCCAGTATGTGGCTCGATCGCACCCGACCCAGGAAGGAGTTGTGATGACTCACAACCCCGACCAGCCGATGACCGAAGCCGACAGCACGAGCCGGGAGTGGATGGCAACACTCGATGAGCTGACGGCAATGCCCGCGAACGCGTGGGCGGAAGCCTTGGCGGCCTGCCCGGCCGACAACGCGCATCCGCTCTCGAACCCCGCAGCCGACGAGGATCAGCTGCGGATGGGAATCGAGAAGCTCAGCTCGATCTACGGCTAGCGGTTCGTCCCGGGGTCGTTCTCGCTTACGCGCGGCCCCGGGATCAGTCGTCCTTCGGCCTCCGAAGGTAAGCTCCCGGCCTCATGAATGCCTTCCACATCTGCGGGGTCGTCTTGGCATGCTGGGCCATCATCGTGACGGTCCTGGGCATGACCCGGCCGGACTTCCCAAAGACCCCCGGCGCATTCCGCGGGGTGGTGGCCATCTCGATCACCCTGGTCGCGTTGGCCATCGGCTCGGGCATCTTCACCGCGGCCGTCGAGGACGCCGAGCACGAGGAGGAGGCGGCGCAGCACGCTGCCGAGACCCAGCCCGCCGCTCCTCCGGCCCAGACTCCCTAGGACCTCTACTTCGCGGGCAGTGACCCGGCGCCGACACGTCCGCCGGCGACTTGGGTGAACGCGCGCCAGGCGGGCTTGGGCCCGCCGTCGTCCGCGAACAGGCCCGTGTGCCAGACAAAGCGATCGGGAGCCTGCGCCGGGCGCGGGTAGTCCTGGAGGTCATACCAGATGATCGTGCCGATCCGGTCGCGTGCGGCCTGGCGCTGGAGCGCCGCGAAGGCCGCGGTCAGGAGCCGGGCCTGCTCGCGCGGATCTTTGACCCGGGTCGAGTCCCTGGGCGGGCCGGCCGAGGCCCAGCCGAACTCCGTTACCCAGATCGGCTTGGCGCCGTCGCCGTTTCGATCCATCATCTGGCGGACGGCGTCGACCACCGACAGGACCTCGTCCGCGTTGCCCGCATAAGCGTGGACCGCAGCGATGTCGAACAGCCGGTTGAAGCCCGGCAGTGCGTAGAGGTCGCTCAGGTAGTCGTCGATCGGGTGCTCCACCACCGAGCGCGGCATGCCGGCCAGGACGATCCGGGCGGACGGGGCCTCGCGCAGAATCGCCGTCCTGACCCGGCGCAGGAGCTCGGCATACGCGGGCGGGTCCGGAGGATGGCCCCAGAAGGCGAAAAGGTTGGGCTCGTTCCACACCTGCCATGCGGTGATGGGCCGCGCGGGCAGCTCGCGATGGTCGCGCCAGAACCTGCCGCCCGGCCCGTAGCGGGCTACCGCTGCGCGCACGAACTCGAGGAACTCCGGCATGGCGCGCGGGATCGGCGGCCAGGAGGTCTGGGCTGCCGCCCATGGCGGGGTCCCGATCAGGACGGGCAACAGGTCAAGACGCCGCGAGGCGGTGGTCGCGAGCAGGTCGTCGTATTGGCTCCAGTCGTACGGCGCGCCGCGGTGGGGCTGGACCTGGGCCCAGCTGAGGGTGGTCCGCACCACCTGGGCGCCGCCGCGGGCGATCCGGTCGGCCTGTGCCCCGCTGAGCTCGCGCACGTGGATGCCCACTCGCGCCGCTCCAGGACCCTCGGCCGGCGGGTGCTCGGGGGGCGTGGCGGGACCGCAGCCTCCCAGCAGGGCAGCGCTCACGGACGCGCAGGCGATGATCCAGCGGGCGCTCACGACGAAACCGCCCAGAGGGTCGAGCGCTGGTGAGTGTTCGCCCGGTGGGGCGTCACGGCTCAGGGACGGGCAGCGGCTGCATGTCCAGCGTCCCGCCGGCCAGCGCGCTGAACGTGGACCAGGCGGGCTTGGGGACTCCCGCGGAATCGAACAGCCCCGTGTGGAGCCCGAAGGCGTCATAGCCACCGGGGACGAAGATCGGGTCGCGCCAGCTGTACCAGATCACCCGCTGCACCTTGGATGTTGCCGCCCCGTTGGCCAGCGTCGTGAATGCCTCCGACAACCGCTGGGCCTGCCCGTCGGGAGTGGTGACCCGGCCATCACCCACAGGCCCGGCGCTTCCCCATCCCAGTTCCGTGATCCAGATCGGCTTGCCGGTGTCACCGGCGGCATCGAGCACGCCGCGGATCCGCCGGACCACCGTGGCCACGCCGCTGCCGCGCTTGGCGTAGGCGTGGACTGCGGCCACGTCGAACAGGCCGGAAAAGCCCTTGACCCGGTACATCTGGGCGAGAAAGGTGCTCGCGGGCCGCGCGCTGTGCTGCTCGGGCATGCCGGCCAGGACGATCTTCGCGTCGGGTTGCACCTTGAGGATCACGCGCCGCATGTTGCGGACCAGGGCCACGTACTCGCGCGCGTTAGGCGATCCGGCCCAGTAGTGGCTCAGGTTCGGCTCGTTCCAGAGCTGCCACGCGCCGACCGGGCGCGGGGGGATCTCGGGATGCTCCGTCCAGAATGCACCGCCGGGCCCGTAGCGGGCGGCGAGAGATTCGACGAAGGCGTTGAACCGCCGCCGGTCCACGGCGCGCGTGGGCTCCTCGGCGGGCCCTGGGCGCGCGTACCGGGGCGACCCGACGATCACCGGCAGAACCGGTAGCCCGGCCGTGGCCGCGTCCCCGATCAAGGCGTCGTACTCGGACCAGTCGTACGGGCCGTCCGGGAGCGGCTGGACGTGTCCCCACTTCACCGGAAGGCGCACCAGGTCGGCGCCGCCCACGGCGATGCGGCTGAACTCGGCGGGGGTAGCGGTCTCCAGGTGCAAGCCGAGCTTGAGCGGCACCACCGCCCCGGCGGCCGGCGGAATTGCCACGGCCAGCGCCACGGCCATCAGGCATGGTCGTACGAAGGCCCCTGCGCGTCCCGGTGACGCGACTCTGGGCATCTACGGCAGGTCGCCCAGGCCGCCCAGGCCGAGGTCGCCGGTGCCGGGCAGGATCTGCCCCGATCCGGGGTCCCCTCCTGCCTCCTTCGCGAACGCAGCCCATGCCGGCTTGGGCTTGCGATCGGCCGTGAAGAGGCCGGTGTGGCGCGAGAAATGGTCCGGAGCCCCTTCGGGTGCCGGGTCGTCACGCCAGTTGAACCAGAAGATCGGCCCCAGGCGCAGCTTGTTGGCATCGGCCTCGAGCAGGTTGAAGGAGTCGGTGAGCAGGCGCGCCTGCCCCTTCTCGTTGCGAACGAGCGGGTGGTTCTTCGGGCCTGCGGAGGCCCAGCCGATCTCCGTGACCCACAGCGGCTTGTCGGGGTCCCCGTTCTCGTCCATCACGCGGCGCTCCTTGCGCATGGTCGCCAGCGCTCCCTTCGCGTTGGCCGCGTAGCTGTGGGCCGCCACCGCGTCGATGTCCTGGGCGAAGCCCTTCACCTTGTAGAGCCCCTTCAGGTAGGTGCTCATCGGCAGTCCTGCCTTGGTCTCGGGCATCCCTGCGAGCACGATCTTGGCGAGCGGGTCCGCGCTGGTGATGGCGTCCCGGGCAATCGAGAGGAACTTGGCGAAGGCCTTGGGCTTGAGCTCGCCTGCCCAGTAGGTGTGCAGGTTGGGCTCGTTCCAGACCTGCCAATGCGTAACCGGCGTGTAGGGGATCAGCGGAAGGGCGTCCCAGAAGTCGCCGCCGTTTCCGTAGCGGTGGACCAGGGCGTCGAGGAACAGCTGGAAGCGGTGGAGGTCAGCCTGCGTCCGTGGCTGCCGGCCCGGTGTCTTCGCGATGTAGTCGGGCGTGCCGATCACGACCGGGAGGACCGTCATGCCGTGGAGCGCGGCGTGAAGGATCACGGCGTCGAACTTGGACCAGTTGTAGGGCCCGTCCTTCTCGGGCTGGACGTCGCGCCACTCGAAAACCGTGCGAACCCAGCTCGCACCACCATCGGCCATGCGAGTGGCCTCGAAGTTGTTCAGTCGCTGTGTGTGTATGCCGAAGACAGGGCTGGCGGCCGACGCCATGCCCGGCGCGATGGCGAGGAGCGCCGTCGCGGCCAGCGCACAGGCGCCCGCCCTGATCCCACGGCGCATTGCATGCCGCATGAACTGCGGAAGCCTAGCGACGTGCACGTCCCGGCGACCCCGGTGCGGCCGCTGGAAGTCCCGCCTCAGAGGCCCATCTGCTTGCCGAGGATCTCCTTCATGATCTCGTCTGTGCCTCCGCCGATCGGGCCCAGGCGCAGGTCGCGTACCGCCCGGTCAACCTCCAGCAGGCGCTGCTCGTCCCACGCCCCGGCTCCGCCCGAGAGCAGGTGCATCGTGGACTCGGCCACCTCCAGGGCGCCGCGCTGCGACACGAGCTTGGCCATGGTGACCTCCCGGATGGCGTCCTGGCCCGAGCCGAACTTGCGCAGCGCGTGGTAGGTGATGGCTTCGCCGGCGTTCAGCTTCAGCGCCATCTCGGCCACGCGGTGGCGTGCCGCCGAGCGCCCGTGGGTCACCGTCTTGGCAAGCTCGACTGCACTCTCCAGCATCAGCCTCATGCTCCCGATCGCCCCGTGGGCCATCAGCAGCCGCTCCCACTGGAAGTTGGCCATGATCAGGTAGAAGCCCTTGTTCTCCTCGCCCAGCAGGTTCTCGTCGGGCACGAACACGTCCTGGAAGGCCAGCTCGCCCGTGTCCGAGGCACGCCAGCCCAGTTTGTCGAGCTTCTTTGACTGGTCGAAGCCGTCCATGCCTTTCTCGACCACGACGAAGGAGAGCCCGCCGTGGCCGCCCTCGCTGGTGGTCTTGACTGCCGTGACCACGAAGTCGGCCCGGCAACCGTTGGTGATGAACGTCTTGGCTCCGTTGAGCACGTAGCCGCCGTCGACCTTCTTGGCAACGGTCCGGATTCCGGCCACGTCGGAGCCCGCTCCCGGCTCGGTGATGCCCAGGGCGCCGATCTTCTCCGCGCGGATTCCGGGCACCAGCCAGCGCTGCTTCTGCTCGTCGGTGCCGAACTTCCACACCGGCGGCATGGCGATCGACATGTGCGCGCCCAGGCCGGCGGCGAGCCCGCCCGAGCCGCAGTGGGCCAGCTCCTCGGTGAAGGCCGCATCCATCACGTAATCGCCACCCAGGCCGCCGTACTCCTTCGGGAACTTGATTCCCAGCCAGCCGCGCTCGGCCAGCTTGCTGAAAGCCTCGTTCGGGAACCATCCGGCGGCCTCCCACTCGGTTGCGTGCGGCCGGAACTCTGCCTGCACGAACTCGCGAACCTCGGCACGGAACGCGTCGTGCTCCTCGGTGAACGGGGGGAGGGGGCGCGTGCCGGTGCGGTCGGGTCGTTCGGTCAGCGCACTCATGAGCCCTCCTCGAAGAATTCCAGTGCCCTGCCGGCCACCAGCTCTGGCTTCTCCTCCGCGATGAAGTGGCTGCAGTTGTCGACCAGCTCGACCGTCAGGTCGTCGGCACCCGGATGCGGCCGATCGATCAGATGGACCGAGATCACGGGGTCGGAGGTGCCGAATAGCAGGAGGGTCTTGGTCTTGAGGCGGACGTTGCGATAGCGCCCGCGCGCCATCGGCAGCGCCTCCTTTGCCAGGAACGTCCTGTAGAGCTGCACCGTCGCGTTGGCCCTGGCCGGCTCCTGGAGCTTGCGGGCGAACGAGTCGAGCTCGGCATGGCTGTACGCGCCGGGAGTCCTGGAGGTCTGGCTCAGTGCGCGACGGATGACCCAGGGCGCCCGGCGCATCATCGGGCCCCCGACCCCCGGCGTCGAGAGCGCGACCTGATAGACCAGCCGCCACATGCCCAGGAGGTGGCGGGGAGGGATCTCCGAGATCGGCGGCGGGATGTTCAGCACCATGAAGCGCTCGAAGCGCTCGGGGTGGTGCATGCACATCAGGAAGCCCACCCAGCCGCCCCAGTCGTGGCCCATCAGCCTTACGCGATCCAGGCCCAGAGCGTCGAGCAGACGCATCATGTCGGCGGCAAGCGTCTCCTTGTCGTACCCGCGCGCCGGGGCGTCGCTCCAGCCGAAGCCGCGGAGGTCGGGCATGATCAGCCGGTAGCTGCCGGCCAGCGGCGCCATGACGTTGCGCCACATGTACCAGTGCTGGGGCCAGCCGTGGAGCATCACCAGCGGCTCGCCGGCGCCGGCCTCGGCCACATGGATCTTGAGGCCGCCGGCATCGACGAAGCGGTGCTCCACGTCGACCCCGGGGACGATCGGCATGTCCGCCGGGATCGCGATGTCGGTCGTGGCGCTCACAGGGTCGTGTAGCCCCGGCCGGCGTGGTCGAAGCCGATGAGGTCGCCCGACGGGTTCTTGGGGCCGCCGTGGTGGTAGGCGCGGACCTCGCAGATCTTGCCGTCGCGGAAGCGGAACCATTCGGTCCCCCGGTCCAGCCGCGGCTCACCGGTCTTGAGGTCCTTCCAGGTCATGGTCCACTCGATAACGGCCTCCTCGCCGTCCTCGATCCCGTGCTCCAGGAACCACTTCCCGTCGATGTGCTCCACCGCGAGGGACGTGTGGTCGCCGATTGTCTTGTTCCCCGCGTGGGGGCCGAGCCGCGTGTAGTAGTGGGTCGCGTCCTCCGTGAAGTAGGACGCGACCTCATCGGAGTCCCCGCGGTTGAGGGCCTCGTAGGAGGCGGCCACGTGGTCGATGAGCGCTCCCATGGCAGCCTCAGTATGAGCGCGGGAGGCCTAGGGAATGCTCGGCCACGTAGTTGAGGATCATCTCGCGCGACACGGGGGCGGTCCTCGTCAGGCGAGCCGCCCAGTACAGGTCGGTGAGGCCGTACTCCAGCGCAAAACCGTTTCCGCCGTGCGTCTGGATCGCCTGGTCCACGCACTTGGTCGCCGCCTCACCGGCCGCGTACTTGGCCATGTTGGAGGCTTCGCCCGCCGGCGCTCCCGCGTCATAGAGCGCGCCCGCCTTCTGCATCATCAGCCGTGCCAGCTCGAGCTCGATCTTGGCCTGCGCCAACGGGTGCGAAATGCCCTGGTGGGATCCGATCGGCGCGTTCCACACCGTCCGTTCCCGCGCGTAGTCGGCGGCCAGCTGCAATCCCAGCCTGCCCACGCCGATGGCGATCGCTGCTCCCATGATCCGCTCCGGGTTCAACCCGTCGAAGGCGGCCTTCAGCCCCGCCGTCTCGTTGCCCACCAGCCGCTCTGCGGGAACCTCGACATCGTCGAAGAACAGCTGCCACTGCTTGTCCGGCCCGCGCAGCGCCGTCGGGATGTGCTGGCGCTCCAGCCCCGGAGCATCGGCGTCGACCAGGAACAGGCCCGGCAGGCTCAGCGAGCCGTCGTCCTCGCGGAAGCGGGCGACCACGAGAATCGCATCGGCCTCCTCGACCGCCGAGATGAACGTCTTGGTGCCGCGCAGGATGTACTTGCCGTTATCGCGGCGGGCCGCCGTGGAGATGTTGTGCGAGTTGGAGCCCGCGTCGGGCTCGGTGATGGCGAAGGCGACCTTGGTGGTGCCCGCCGCGATGCCCGGCAGCCACTCGTCCTTCTGGGCGTCGGTCCCGTGCTTGACCAGGATGCTGCCCACGATCGCTGGGGAGACCACGATGAGCAGGAGCGAGCAGCCGACGCTGGTGATCTCCTCCCCGACCGCCGCGAGCGCCGACATTCCAAGACCCCCGCCCCCGTACTCCTCGGGCAGGTTCACGCCGAGGTAGCCCTTGGCCGCAAGGGCGTCCCAGAGCTCGGTCGCGGGCTCAGCCTTGTCGATCTTCTCCCGCATGTACTCGCGGCCGAAGGAGAGTGCGATGCCGCGAGCCGCCTCGCGCATCATCTGCACCTCCTGCGATTCGACGACGGGCAGTGAGACGGGTGCAGCGGTGTCAATGCTCAACGGTCGGCTCCTTGTGTGGATGGTTCAGGTCGAAGGGAGGTCGGGCGCCGCCGGCGGCGGGGTGGCCATCACCTGTCGCCAGGTGATCGAGCCGTCCGGGCCGGGCTCCGGCACCGTGCCGTCCTTGCGAAGCCGCAGGTCTAGATAGATCGACAGCAGCACGGTGCTCAGAAGCGGGTACGTGATGACGGTTGAGATGAGGCCCGTGACCGTCGCGATCACGAGGGTGAGGGTCAGGTTCCATCCGAGGAACAGCCCGAGGATGTAGGGGACCGCCAGGGGAATGATCACGGCCATCTGGACGAGGGTGACCAGGATCAGGGCCCCGAAGGTCGGCCACCAGCGGTGCCGGACCAGCTGGAAGGACCTCGACAGCGCAGCGAAGTTCCGCAGGTCCTCAAAGATCAGGACCGGGATCGCCACGATCCAGGCGACCAGGAGCCAGAGAGCCGGCAGCCCCAGCAGGAAGAAGGTCACAACGGCCAGGATCCCGAGAAGGATCCAGGCGACCACGAGCATGACGCCGATCCCGACCACACGCCCGACCGCATTCGAGAGCGCCTCGCGCCAATTGGCCTGCGCGCCGGCGAGGGACCGTCCGGCGATCTCCAGGACCGCACCCATCACCATCGCGATAGTGACGGCGGCCAACAGGTAGATGAGCAGCTCGCCGACCGCGAGGAGCGAGAAGCTCGGTTGATCGGGCCCGTAGAAGCTCTGCATCTGCGCCTGCATCTGCGCGTTGAGGTTCTGGGCCGAGCCGGGATGGCTTGCGGCCTTCTGCATTGTTTCCTGCATCGCCGCGAACATCTTCGGATAGGCCTTGATCATGTCCAGGTAGCCCGGGAAGATCGCGAAGATCACCGCGATGTTCAGCACCTGCATCGGCACCACGACCACGAGGGTGGCCGCAGCCATCGGGCGCCAGTTCCTCCACCACAGCCCGAACCCGCGCGAGAAGACATCCGCGGGCCCTAGCGGCTGAGCTGGCTGCACGCTCATGTGCCGAACCTACTAGAGGCCGTAGGACTTGCCGATGACCTCGAGCATGACCTCGTCGGTGCCGGCGCCGATCCGGTTCAGGCGCATGTCGCGCCAGACCCGCTCGATCCCGTACTCCTTCATGTAGCCGGCGCCACCGTGGATCTGGATGCACTCGTCGGCCACCTCGACGGCGATCCGTGACGCGTACAGCTTGGCCATCGAGATCTCGCGCACCGGGTACTCGCCATTCTCGAAGCGCCAGGCCGTGGTGTAGACCATCTGGCGGGCTGTCTCGATCTTCGTGGCCATCTCGGCGAACTTGTGGCGGATGACCTGGAACTTGCCGATCGAGCGGCCGAAGGCCTGGCGGTCGTTTGCGTACTGAAGCGTCTTGTCGAACACGCGCTGGGCACCCGCGACACAGCCGGCGGCGCCGATCAGGCGCTCGCCCTGGAGCTCCCACATGATGTGGTAGAAGCCCTTGCCCTCCTGGCCCAGGATGTTCTCGGCCGGGACGCGCACGTCCTGGAAGGCCAGCAGAGCGGTGTCGGAGGCGTGCATGCCGAGCTTCTCGAGCTTCTTCTCGCGGATCACGCCGGGCGAGTGCATGTCCACCAGGAACAGGGTGAAGCCGTCGTAGCCGGCGTCCGGATCGGTCTTGGTGACGAGCACGATGGTGTCGGCCCGGTGTCCGTTGGTGATGTAGGTCTTGGAGCCGTTGATCACGAACTCGTCGCCGTCCCTGACGGCGCGGGTCTTGATGCCCGCCACGTCGGAGCCGGCGTCGGGCTCGGTGATCCCCAGGCAGAGGATGTTCTGGCCGGCGATGGCCGGGGCCAGCCACTTCTTCTTCTGGTCCTCGGTGCCGAGCAGGTGGATCGGGGGCATGGCCATGTCGGTGTGCACCGCCACGCCCATCGTCAGGCCGCCCGAGTTCGCCTTCGGCATCTCCTCGGCGAGCACGATGCTGCAGTAATAGTCGCCACCCTGGCCGCCGTACTCCTCGGGCATCGAGAGGCCCAGGAAGCCCAGCTCGCCCATCCGCGGGAAGACGGCGCTGTCGAAGGTCTTCTCCTCCCACTCCTCGGCGTGGGGCGCCAGCTCCTTTTCCACGAAGCGGCCGATCGACTCCCGCAGCCGCTCGTGCTCCTCGGTGAAGATGAAGTGCTTCTTGTTGGAGCCGAAGTCCGGCTTGATGACCTTGTCGGCGGTGGCGCTCATCGGTTGCTGGCTCTCCTCGCGGTGGCGATCAGGGTGAAAGTAGACAGTAGCGCTTTCTACTTTCTACGGCACGCCGGCGAGCCCCACAACAACGGCAGCAATGAGGGGTGGGCCCGACCGAATCGACAATCCCGTCCTGGACGCGTAGAGCACGTCTCAGGGGGGACGGTCAAACGCAAAGGCCGACCCACCCGTCATTGCCGCCGTAAACCCCCGGCCCTACGATTCCTCACGTGTCCGCGCAAGAGGTCCTCGACCGCATCCGCTCCATCCCCGAGGGCCGGGTCAGCACCTACGGCGACGTCTCGCCGGGAGCCCCGCGCTTTGCCGGCACGGTTCTATCTACCTGCACCGACCCCACCGTCCCCTGGCAGCGCATCGTCCGCGCCGACGGCTCGCTGGCCCGCGGGGAGCGTCAGCGCGAGCTCCTGGAGCGGGAAGGCGTGCCCTTCATCGGCATGAAGGTGGACATGCGCGAGGCTTGGGTTCCCCCGCCGGGGTAACATGCGCAAAGTAGGGAGTAGGACTTCCCACTTTCGACAAAGGACCCATCGCCTTGGCCTACGAGAAGATCCGTTACGAGGTGGCCGCCACCGGCATCGCCACCATCACGCTTGACGATCCCGACACGCGCAACGCGTTGTCGACCGAGTTGCTCACCGAGCTGGCCGATTCGCTGCGCTCCGCCCGCGACGACGAAGCGGTCCGGGCGGTCGTCCTCGCCTCCTCGCACGAGAAGGTCTTCTCGGCCGGAGGCAACCTGGGCGGCTTCGGCGGGGATGCGGCAACCGTGCACAAGCACTTCGGCTCGCAGCTTTTCCTCGACGTCTTTCGTCTGCTCGGCGAGATGGGCAAGCCGTCGATCGTCGCGGCCGGCGGCCACGTGCTGGCCGGCTCGCTGGGCATCGCCCTGGCCTGCGACCTGATCATCGCCAAGGACACCGCCGGCTTCGGCACACCCGAGATCAACGTCGGCCTCTTCCCGTTCATGATCATGGCGCTGATCTATCGCAACGTGCCGCGGAAGAAGACCAACGAGATGCTGCTGCTGGGCGAGCGGCTCACCGCCGAGGAGGCGCGTGAGGTGGGCATCGTCAACAAGGTCGTGAGCGGCGATGAGTTCGACGCGGCGGTCGAGGACTGGGCGCTCAAGCTCGCCTCCAAGTCGCCGCTGGTGATGAAGCTGGGCAAGGACGCGATGTGGCGCCAGATGGACATGCCGCTGATGGACGCGCTCGATTACCTGCGCGCGCAGCTGACCATCGAGCTGTCGACCGAGGACGCCATCGAGGGCGTCACCGCATTCTTCGAAAAGCGCGAACCAAACTGGAAGGGACGCTGATGTCGGCAACCGACGCACCCACCTCGATCCTGAGGCCGCTGGTCGAGGAGCTGCACGAGCGCCGCGAGACGGCGAAGCTCGGAGGCGGCCAGGACAAGATCGACAAGCAGCACTCGCGCGAGAAGCTGACCGCGCGCGAGCGGCTGGCCCTGCTGATCGACGAAGGCACCTTCAACGAGCTGGGCATCCATGCCGGGGTGCACTTCTCGGCCCAGGCGATGGGCGACAAGGAAGCGCCTGCCGATGGGGTGGTCACCGGCTACGGAAAGGTCGACGGCCGCCTGGTGGCCGTCTGCGCCTACGACTTCACGGTGATGGCCGGATCGATGGGCATGACCGGCGAGATCAAGGTCGGGCGACTGCGCGAGCTGGCCCTTGGCAAGCGCATCCCGATGATCTGGCTGCTCGATTCGGCGGGCGGGCGCATCCAGGAGGCCGCGGGCTCGCTCTTCGCCGGCTCCGGCCACCTGTTCCGCGAGGAGGTGGTGATGAGCGGCGTCGTGCCGCAGATCGCTGCCCTCATGGGCCCCTGCGCAGCGGGCACCGCGTACATCCCCGGCCTGGCCGACTTCGTGCCGATGGTCAAGGGCCGCGGATCGATGGCGCTCGCCGGCCCGCATCTGACCAAGGCCGTGACCGGTGAGGACGTGACCCAGGAGGAGCTCGGCGGATCCCGTATCCACACCCGCATCTCGGGCGTGGGCGACCTCGAGGTCGCCTCCGACGAGGAGTGCATCGAGACCATCAAGAAGTACTTGTCCTTCTTCCCGCAGAACTGCGAGGAGAAGCCCCCGATCGCACCGGTCAGCGATCCGGTCGACCGCATGGACGAGGACCTGCTGGACGTGCTGCCCGAGTCCAACCGCAAGCCCTATGACATGTACGAGGTGATCAAGCGGATCGTCGACGACGGCGACATCCTGGACATCAAGCCGCGCTTTGCCCGCACGATCATCACGTGCCTGGCGCGCATGGGCGGCCGGCCGATCGGCATCGTCGCCAACCAGCCCAAGCACCTGGGCGGGATCCTCGAGAACGACTCCGCGGACAAGGCGGCGCGCTTCATCAACCTCTGCGACGCCTACGGCATCCCACTCCTGTTCCTGCAGGATGTGCCCGGGTTCATGGTGGGCACCAAGGTCGAGCAGGCGGGCATCATCCGCCACGGCGCCAAGATGCTCTACGCGGTGTCGCGTGCGACGGTGCCGAAGATCACCGTGGTGATCCGCAAGGCCTACGGGGCCGGCTACTACGTGATGTGCGGCAAGGCCTACGAGCCCGACCTGCTGGTCGCATGGCCCAGCGCCGAAATCTCGATCATGGGTGCCGAGGGCGCCGTGAACATCATCGGCCGCTCCGTCATCGAGGCCGCGGATGACCCCGACAAGATGCGAACCGAGATGGAGGACGCGATCCGCAAGACGATCGACCCATATATCGCCGCGAGGAACGGCATGATCGACGATGTGATCGACCCGCGCGAGACGCGCCCGGTCGTGATCGCCGCCCTCGAGATGTCCGCCACCAAGCGGGTCGCCAGGCCGTGGAAGAAGCACGGGGTGATGCCCGTATGACGTCGATGAAGACGGTTCAGGTCGTTCGCCTCGAGGGTCCCAGCGGCCTTGACGTGCTCGAGGCCCCGGAGCCCCAGGGCGGCGGCGCCGCACATGTGGTCGACGTCCACGCGGCGGGCATCTCCTACCCGGAGCTCCTGCTCTCCAAGGGCCTCTACCAGCTCAAGCCCGACCCGCCGTTCATTCTCGGGTCGGAGGTCGCCGGCGTGATACGCGAGCCCGCCGAGGGGTCCGACCTCAAGGCGGGCGACCGCGTGATCGGGTTCGCGATGGGGGCGATGGCCGAGACGGCCGTGACCCCGCCGCCCATGACCTTCAAGCTGCCCGACCAGCTGGACTTCGGCCAGGGCTGCGCGTTGTTCATGAACTACCACACGTCCCACTTCGCGCTCGACCGGCGGGCCGGCCTGAAGGAGGGGGAGTCGCTGCTGGTGCAGGGCGCCGCCGGAGGCGTCGGCACCGCTGCGATCCAGGTGGGCAAGGCTTTGGGCGCCCGGGTGATGGCGGTCGTCTCCACCGACCAGAAGGAGCAGGTGGTGCGCGATGCCGGAGCCGACGAGGTGGCGCGCTCCGACGAGGACTGGAAGACCGCGGCCAAGGAGTTCGGCGGCGGCGGCATCGACGTGGTGTACGACCCCGTTGGCGGCGAGCGTCTCAGCGAAAGCATCAGGGTTCTGGCCTCCGAGGGCCGCGCCGTGGTCATCGGCTTCGTCGAGGGATCGATTCCCTCGATCGCCGTCAACCGCCTCCTGCTGCGCAACGTGTCGCTGGTGGGCGCGGGCTGGGGCCACTTCGCATTCGAGCGGCCTGAGTACCTGGCCGAGGTGGCCGCCGACCTGAACCGCATGGTCGAGGCCGGGCACGTGAAGCCCGTGATCGGCGGGAGCTATTCGATGGAGGAGGTCCCACAGGCCCTCCGCGACCTCGACGAGCGCCGGGCCATCGGCAAGCTCGTCCTTCAAGTACGACCTGATCAGGAGGCGTAATGAGCCTGTCCGACCCGGTGATCATCACCAACAGCATCAGCGGTGCCATCGCCGCGCGCGAGCAATGCCCCGCCATCCCCTACACGCCCGAGGAGTACGCCGCCGAAGCCAAGCGGGTGGTTGACGAGGGCGCCGCGATGATCCACATCCACGCGCGCACGCCAGACGGCGTCCCGAGCTACGAGATCGAGGACTTCCGCGCGATCACCGAGGCCATCCAGGCCGAGGTGAACGACGTGATCATCAACTATTCGACCGGCGCGATCGGCGTGAGCTTCGAGAAGCGCGTGGAGTACCTCCGTGCGCTCAAGCCCGATGTCGCCGCTCTCAACATGAGCTCGATGAACTACGCCAAGTACTCCAAGCGGCGCAAGGACTTCGTGTTCAACACCGTCTTCGAGAACAGCTTCGACCTGATCATGGACTTCCTCAAGGTCTTCAACGAGCTGGGGATCAAGCCCGAGCACGAGTGCTTTGACACGGGCCACATCGCAAACCTCGATCCGCTGCTGGACATGGGGATCCTGAAGGAGCCACTACAGATCAGCTGCGTCATGGGAGTCACTGGCGGCGTACGGCCCAACGCCCGCAACCTGGCGCACATGGCCGAGCAGGTGCCGGGCGGCCCCGATGGGCCGAACGAGTGGGGCGTGATCGGCATCAGCCGCGACCAGTGGATGCTGGTGGCGGCCGCCCTCACCCTGGGCGGCAACATCCGCGTCGGCCTGGAGGACAACTTCTACCTGCCCAACGGGGATACCGCGCGGTCGAACGGCGACCTGGTGGCCAAGGCCGCTCAGATGACCCAGGACGTGGGCCGCAAGGTGGCCACCGTTGCCGAGGCCCGCGAGATGCTCGGCGTGCCCAAGCGGGTGGCGGCGTGAGCCTGCCGCTCGACGGCGTCAAGGTCCTCGATCTCTCCCGTCTGCTCCCAGGCGGGTTCTGCTCGTTGCTGCTGGCCGACTTCGGCGCCGAGGTGCTGAAGGTCGAGGACACGGGGATGGGCGATTACGTGCGCTGGGCTCCGCCCTATTACGAGGGCGCCGATGACTCGGCCAAGTCCTCGCTCTATCTGGGCCTCAACCGCGGTAAGCGATCGATCCGCCTGAACCTCAAGGAGGAAGCCGGCAAGGAGGTCCTGCTCAAGCTCGTGAGCGAGTCCGACATCGTGCTCGAGTCCTTCCGCCCCGGCGTGCTCGACCGCCTCGGGGTCGGCTACGAGCGGATGAAGCAGGAGAACCCCGGCCTCGTGTACTGCGCCATCACGGGCTACGGGCTCGACGGCCCGTTCGTCAACCGGTCGGGCCACGACATGAACTACCTGGGCGTGATCGGCCTGCTGGGGATCACCGGCGAGGCGGATGGACCGCCAGTGCAGGCCGGCGGCCAGATCGCCGACATCGGCGGCGGCGCGCTGATGGCCGCATTCGGGATCATGGCGGCCCTTCGCGAGCGCGAGCGCACCGGCACCGGGCAGATCGTGGACATCTCGATGGCTGACGGAGCCCTCAGCTGGCTCTCGATGGTCGCGGCCCAGTACCTCTGCGACGGTCAGGTGCCACAGCGCGGGCACATGTCGCTCGGCGGCTCGTTCATCTGTTACCGGCCGTATGCCTGCGCTGACGGCTACGTCACGCTAGGCGCCCTGGAGCCCAAGTTCTGGGCCGCCTGGTGCAACGGCGTGGAGCGCCCGGATCTGCTGGACAAGGCCTACGAAGGCCCGGGCTCGGATGCCCACGGCGAGGCCGAGCGGGTCTTCATCCAGCGCTCCCGGGCCGAGTGGCAGGAGTTCGCCTCCAACCACGACTGCTGCCTGGAGCCGGTGCTGGGGATCGATGAGGTCATCGATTCCGAGCTGGTGCGCGAGCGCAAGATGGTGGTGGAGGTCGACCAGCCGGGCGCCGAGCAGACCGTCAGGCTGATCGCGAACCCGGTGAAGCTCAGCGAGACGCCCGCCTGCGACAACCGCCCGGGCCCGGTGCTCGGCGAGCACACCGACGAGGTGCTGGCCGCGCTGGGGTATTCGGGCGAGCAGGTCGAGGCGATGAAGGAGTCGGGCGCCGTGGCAGGGGCCGCCGCAGGAGTCCAGGGCGCGTTCATGTCCTAATGGCGACCTCGAACGGCAATGGGGCCGACGGCCTGCTGAAGATGAGCGAGCTGGCCGAGCAGAGCGGCGTCAGCTCGGGCACGATCAAGCACTACCTGCGCGAGGGGCTGCTGCCGGAGCCCGTTCGCACCTCGCGCAACATGGCCTATTACACGCCCGACTTCGTCGAGCGCATCCGGCTGATCAAGCAGCTCCAGGAGGAGCGGTTCATGCCGCTGAAGCTGATCAAGGCGATGCTGGACGACGATCCCGAGCGCGCGCGGGCGCTGGTCGAGCTCGAGGACCGGATTCTGGACCGGGCCATGCAGGGCGATCAGGCCCGGACACCGGCCGCCGAGGTCAGGGAGCGCTACGACATGCCCGACGACGTGCTGGCCCGCATGGCGGAGCTCCACGTGCTGAGCCCGAACAAGCGCGGTTACGCGCAACCCGACGTGGACATCATCGAGGCGATCTCACGGTTCCGGGCGGGCGGCTACGACGAGACGCTTGGCTTCACCGTTCACGACATCCTTCGCTACAAGCGCGCCCTCGAGGGCCTGGTGGCGGAGGAGATCCAGGTCCTGATGGATCGCCTGGCCGGCGAGATGGAGCCCGAGCGGGCACTCAAGCTGATCGACGATGGCGTCGAGCCCCTCGGTGACCTGATCGCCGCGCTGCGCACCAAGCTGCTGATCGAGGAGCTCAGGCGCCAGCGCGAGGCTCGGGGCTGACCCACCCGGTGCGCGCGGGGCGGCGCTACGCTGCCGGTGTGGGGGGTAATCCGGGATCCGTCGGCCTGGCCTTGGCGGCTGCTGTGGTAGCCCTGTCGCCGGCGGCTGCTGTCGCCGCGTCGCCGCCGACGATCAAGGTCGTCTCCGGGCGTGCCGATCTGGTCTCGGGTGGTGATGCCCTGGTCCGGATTCTGCTGCCGGCCGATGCGCGCGAGGGCAAGGTCGAGGTGCGCGTCGGGCGGCGCGATGTGAGCAAGCGCTTCGACCGCTCCGGGGCGGAGCTGGATGGCCTGGTGAAGGGCATGCGGACAGGGCGCAACGTCATCACCGCACGGGTGCGGGGTGGCGAGGGGGCCAGGCTCGTCCTCACCAACCACCCCAACGGGGGCCCGGTGTTCTCGGGGCCCCAGCCGCAGCCGTGGAAATGCCAAGCGGGTGCGGTGAACAAGAAATGCGATCAGCCACCCCGGTTCTCCTACCGGTACCAGTCGACCAACCCGCTGAACGGAAGCCTGCGGCGCTACGACCCGAAGAGCCCGCCCGCCGACGTCGCGATGACGACCACCGACGGCGGCCAGAGGCTGCCGTTCATCGTTCGCGTCGAGACGGGCTACCAGGACCGCGACGAGTACAAGATCGCCGCCCTCTTCCAGCCCGGCACGCCCTGGACCGCGCTGCGTCCGCAGCCGCAGTTCAACCACAAGCTGCTCATCACCCACGGGGCCAGCTGCAACGTGGACTACGAGACGGGGAGCGCCCCGAGCGTCACGAGCTTCAGCCCTCTGGGAATCGGGGGGTCCGCAGGGCCGCTTGCCGACAGCGCAGTGCACGCCCTGGGCAAGGGGTACTCCGTCATGTCGACGGCGCTCGACAACAGCGGCCACAACTGCAACGTCGCGACCCAGGCCGAGTCGCTGGTCATGGCCAAGGAGCATCTGATCGAGTCCTACGGGGACCTGCGCTACACCATCGGAACCGGGTGCTCGGGTGGGTCGCTGGCCCAGCAGTGGATCGCCAACGCCTACCCCGGCATCTATCAGGGGATCTTGCCCACCTGTTCGTTCCCCGATACCTGGTCGAGCGCGACCCAGGTCATGGACTACCACCTCCTGCGGGCCTACTTCGAGAACCCCGCCAAGTGGGGCGCCGGCGTGCTCTGGTCACCGACGCAGTTCGGCGTCGTGGAAGGCAACCTGCTGCCCGTCAACGCGATCGTCAGCGACATCGGCTTCTTCAACGCCATCGTTCCGACCCACCAGTGCGGCGGCATCTCGGACCAGGAGCGCTACCACCCCGGCTCCAATCCCGGGGGCGTGCGCTGCTCGATCGCCGATGCCGCGATCAACGTGTTCGGGCCACGGGAGCCCAAGGTGTGGAACGCCAGCGAGAAGAAGCTGGGTCGGGGCTTCGCGGGAGTCCCGGTTGACAACGTTGGCGTCCAGTACGGGTTGGGTGCGCTGCAGGCCGGGCAGATCACGCCCGCGCAGTTCGTCGACCTCAACGCGAGGATCGGCGGGCTCGACATCGACATCAACCCGCAACAGAAGCGGATCTCTGCCGATCAGCCCGCGCTCGAGAACGCCTACCGGAGCGGCTCGATCAACGAGACCAACAACCTCGGGGACACGGCGATCATCGATTGCCGGGGCCCCGATCCGGGCGCGGCGCACGACTCCTACCGCGCCTTCGCGATTCGCTCCAGGCTCGACCGCGAGAATGGAACGCACGCCAACCAGGCCATCTGGGAAGGCCCGGTTCCGATCATCGGAGACGCGGCCTGTGCCGACCAGAGCTTTGTGGCCATGGACCGCTGGCTGGCGGCGATCGCCAACGACAAGGGCGGTGCGTCACTCGCGCACAAGGTCATCGCTGACAAACCAGCCGACATCGGCGACCGCTGTTACCTCGGCGTGGGCAACAAGCTGACCGACGGCCTGTGCAGCTCGGCGATCGTGCCCGTCTATGGCACGGCTCGTACGGTGGCCGGCGACGGAATCGCGACGGATGCCAACAAGTGCCGGCTCACGCCGCTGAAGCGCGGCGCTTACGCGCAGCCATTCACCGACGGCCAGTGGACCCAGCTCCAGGGCGTGTTCGGTGACGGCGTCTGCGACTTCACGAGGAAGGCAGTCGATCAAGGGCCGACACTCCCATGGCTGACCTACCAGGACACCAAGGGCCACGTCATCTACGGCGGCCGCCGCCTGGGGTCTCCTCCGCGCTCGAAGGGTCTCTAGGCCTAAGGGGCCTTCAGGTCCAGCTTCAGCAGCAGCGGCCCCGGGAGGTGGCGGCCCGCGGGGCCGCGGGGGTAGACCCGCCGCTTGGTTGGCACAATCAGCCCGCCGATCTCCTTGTGCTCCGTGCAGTAGTGCGCCGCCTTGGCCCAGCGCCCGAACGGCTCGGCCGTGTAGTCGTGCCGGCGGATCAGGCCGTCCTTCGAATCGAAGTAAAGGACCTGCTTCTTCGAATGCGAGTGGATGTCGTCCGGGAACATGACCTTCAGCGGGCGCCAGGTCTCGCCGTTCTCCTCCCAGGGCTCGAGCTCCTCGAGCTCGAACCCGGGCCGGTTCAGCACGAATGGGACGGACAGGTAGGTCCAGAAGGCGTAGCCGGCGAAATAGAGCATGTCCAGCCGGTCCCACCACAGCAGGTGCCGCGGGGAGCGCAGGGGGCTGAAGGCTGCGCGGGCATCGCGCCGCTCGGCGATGGTGGTCCCATCGCTGTCCTCGATTCGCACGCCACCGCGCTCGAAGACGCCCGTGTGGCCTTCCTCGGGAAAATCCTCACCAACTGCCCGCTGGCCGCTGGTGGCGATCCGAATGACCCCGCCCTTCACCGGCCCCTGCCACTTGGAAGCGAGAGCCGCGCCGCCGGACCAGAAGCGCACTGCGACGTCCCTCCGCGACTCCCAGGCCTTGACCCCGCCGGCCGACTTGATCGCGAAGTCAACGAGTTCCGTGCTCACCAGCGCACCTCGTGCCACTCCATGACTCCGTGGCCTTCGGCCAGGCGGATACCGCCCGGAAGCTCGCCGGTGAAGGTGCCGAACGGCTGCCTGTAGGCGCTGCGGAGCAACAGCGCGTTCATGGAGTGCTCCCGGGTTGCCCACTCGGTGAAGCGCAGCTCGCCGCCTTCGGCAAAGGACGCGCTCGAAAGGTCTTCCGCGAACGTGATGGGCCCGAGCTCCTGCGGCCGGCCGTCCACCCAGAGGGTCCGCTCGCTGGCTTCGGGGTCGTCGTTGACCCCCGCCACCAGGTTCCACCCGATCCGCCGGCCGTCGTCGGAGACACCGACACCCGCGGACCAGCGCCACTCGGTGTCACGCCGGTGGTAGCCCGCCGTGTCGTCGATCACGCAGCGGCCTTCCACTCGCCAGTCCTGGTCGCCGATCTCAACCATGCCGGACACAGGCATGCCCGCGGACTTGCGCGTCCACACCCAGCCGCGCGATCCGCTCGGGTTGACGCTCTCGACCGGCTCGGCGCCCTCGTCCTCGTCGATCGCCAGGCTGATCCGCACCCCCGGGGCTTCGACGCTCACACGCCCGCGCTCGATGTTCACGCCTCCGGTTCCGATCGTGGTCTTGCCGTGCAGCGTGCCGTCGGGCAGGGCCACTGCCCACCACCGCTGCGGCACCCGCCCGATCTTGGCGTCGCCCACGCAGAGCATCAACTCGGGGCCGTATGCACCGACGTAGCGCCAGCGTTTGAGCGGCCGTGTGCCGACGAACGCCGGCATGCCGGTGGGCCGCTTGGATTCGTGTACGAGCGAGCCCGGTCGTGGCAGAGGCAGGTCGAGCTCGTGGACGGCCGGTCCGCGCTGGGGGAGCATGGGGCGAGTTTCTTCCTTTGGCAACCGCGGCGCAAGGCGAGCGCTCCTCCGGAGCCCTGGCTAAACTGTGGATTGACTGGTCAATCAACTTGTCACGGGGGAATGTGAACAGTGCGGGCTGCCGCCATCCAGCTGAATTCGACCGCGGATGTGGAGCGGAATATCGCCACCGCCGAGCGGCTCGTCCGTGAAGCCGCGGCCGATGGCGCCGATCTGATCGTCCTGCCCGAGAAGTGGCCCGCGCTGGGTGAGGCCGACGTTCTTCTTGACGCTGCCGAGCCCCTCGACGGGCCTGTGGCATCACGGGTCTCGGCGCTGGCACGGGAGCTGGGCGTTGACCTGGTGGCCGGCTCGATCTCCGAGTCGCGTCCGGGCCACGAGCGCCTGTCCAACACCTCCGTCCACTACGGCCCCGACGGTGAGGCGCGTGGCATCTACCGCAAGATCCACATGTTCGATGTCGAGGTCGGCGGCGTCCAGTACCGCGAGTCGGCCACGGAGGAGCCGGGCGACGAAGTCGTGCTCTCCGAGCTGGCCGACGGCACCGGTCTTGGGATGACCATCTGTTACGACCTCCGCTTTCCCGAGCTCTTCCGGATCCTGGCGCTGCGCGGCTCACGCGTATTCTCGCTTCCCTCCGCGTTCACCAAGGTCACGGGCATGGCCCACTGGGAGGTCTTGATCCGGGCGCGGGCGATCGAGAACCAGGCCTTCGTCGTGGCGGCCGACCAGATCGGCCATCACACGCCCGAGAAGGAGAGCTTCGGCGGATCGATGATCGTCGACCCGTGGGGCCAGGTGCTCGCACGGGCCGAGGATCAGGAGGGCTTTGTCGCGGCCGATCTGGACCTCGGCAGGCTCGAGTCCGTCCGGGGCAGCCTGCCCAGCCTGGCCAACCGCGTCGAGTCGGCCTACCGCTGGCCCGGCGTGCAGACCGCGGGAGCACACGCCTGATGGCCGCGCGCGCGGAGAACGCCGGCCGTGGCAATGGGGTGGACAAGCGCCGCCTGATCCTTGACGCTGCGATTCAGGTCTTCGCCCGGCAGGGCTTCCATTCGTGCCGGGTGGCCGACGTCGCCGACGAGGCCGGCGTCGCGTACGGGCTCGTCTACCACTACTTCGGCTCCAAGGAGGAGATCCTCGACACGATCTTCCTCGAGCGCTGGGGGCTCATGCTCGACGCCATCTCGGCCGTCGACAAGCTGGATATCCCCGCCCGGGACAAGCTCTACGCGGTGGGCTCCTTCATCATCGATTCCTACCGCCACGAGCCCGAGGTCATGAAGGTCGTGATCGTCGAGGTCACCCGGGCGGCCAACTCGTTCGGGCGCCAGCACCTGGAGAAGATCCGCGAGGCCTATGGGCTGATCGGCGAGATCGTGGAGAAGGCGCGCGAGGAGGGGGTGTTCCGCTCCGACATCTCATCCGAGTTCGCGGCCATGTGCTTCTACGGCGCCGTGGAGCAGCTGCTCACCGCCTGGATCTTCGGGATCATGCCCGACAGCGAGGAGGAGCTCGAGCACGCCAAGTCGCTGGTGGTCGAGGCGATCTGCGGCGGTCTCGAGACCGGCGTTTCGGCACCGTCGGTCGCGGGCATCTAAACTCACCCACGTGCTCGAGAACGACTTCGTCAAGCGTCTGATCTGGAGCGGCCTGCTGGCCGGCTTTGGTGCGCTGGCATCGATTGCCGCGCATCGGGCGGCAACCATGGTCTGGACCCGGGTCTTCGAGGAAGAGCCGCCGGACTATTGAGCACTGCGGGCGACACGGGCTTCTCGCCCGGAGCCGTGGGCGCCAGCGTCCCGGCGTCTGCTTCGGGAATCGGTGCCAAGACTTCGGACGAGCGTCCTGAGATAGCGGCCGCGGGCGCGTTCGCGGGGGGCGTGGCTCTGGCGCTCTTCATCCGCTGGCTCGGAAGGGATCGCGAGGATGGCTGAGCCCGGCCTGGACGACAAGACCCTCGGCACGCTCGTAACCGAGGTCACCGAGAAGACGACCCTCCTCATCCATGAGGAGATCGAGCTGGCCAAGGCCGAGGTCACCAGCAAGCTGACCAAGCTGGGGATCGGCGCAGGTGTCGCAGGCGCCGCCGGCATATTCCTGGTCTTCAGCCTGATCTACGGGCTGATCTCCATCGCCCTGGCGATCAACTCGACGTTCGGAACCTCGGACTGGTTCGGCTTCGCCGTCGTCTGGCTGGGGCTTGTAATTCTGGCGGCCATCGCCGGCCTCGTCGCCTACCGCCTTTTCAAGAAGGCCTCCCCGCCGGTGCCGACGATGGCGATGGATGAGGCCAAGGCCACCCGCGAGGCCATCGAGGAGGTGCGCCGCTGATGCCCGACCGTTCCCCGGAGGAGATCCGCCAGTCGCTTGTCGCAACTCGGAACGAGCTGACGGTGTCGCTGGACGGGCTCCAGGCAAAGGTGGCCGAGCTCACGGACTGGCGTCGCCACCTGTCGGAGAATCGCGAGGCGGTGATCGTCGGAGCAGCCGTGGCCGGCTTCGTGATCGGCGGCGGCGTAGCCGCCACCTTCGGCCTGCTGGGCCGCCGGCGCCGTCGGCGGCGCTAGGCATTCTCCCGGCCCTCGGGCGTCGGTGTAGCGACTTCACTGGCAGTAAAACCGGTCTACTGAAGGCTGAGCGACGCGCGAGGACGTGTTCCCCCAGGAAACTCCGTGCAATTAGTCCTGAGGGTTGTGCGGGGACCCTGCGTCCCGCCCGCGGCTCCGCGGAGCCGCGCGTGTTCTTTTGTACTGAGGGTGTGCCGGAGATGGCCTACCCAAGCGGGCCGGCTCCCTCATCGCTGCCGTAGGCGAGCGCTAGGCCCCATCGGGGCTGGCTGCGCCCTCGGGCTCGTCCGCGTCCGCGTCGGGGTCGGCCGCCGGCTCGGGAGCGGGGTCCTCGCCGACCTCGTCAATCACGATCTCGCCGTTGCGGTACTCCAGGAACTCGCGCGCCGCGATCTGGATCGACGCGGCGGCCGGGATGGCGATGATCGCTCCCAGCACCCCGAACAGCGTGCTGCCGAACAGGACGGCCACCA
>JAXDIE010000027.1:0-14077 GCA_034664165.1 Thermoleophilaceae bacterium
TCGGCCAGGATTCGATGGACGTCTTCGAGCGCGAGTCGGGGCAGACCACCTCGGAGGCCGTCCAGCAGCGCGAGGACCTGCGGCTGATCGTCACCGACGTTCACGCGCTTCCCGAGAGCCAGCGCTCCGCCCTCCTTCTGCGCGAGATGGAGGCCCTGTCCTACGAGCAGATCGCCCTGGCGATGGACACGACCGTCCCCGCCGTCAAGTCGCTTCTGGTCAGGGCACGCGTCTCGCTGGCCGAGGCCAACGAGGCCCGCTCGCTGACCTGCGACGAGGTGAGGCTCGAGCTGGGCCGTGCGGAAGAGGGCCTCGGCAAGGTTCCGGCGCCCGTGCGCCGCCATGTGCGCAGCTGCGATCGCTGTCACGCCTTCAGGGGCGAGTTGCGCAGGACCAGCCGTGCGCTGGCGGCGGCCTACCCGGTTGGCGTGCTCGCCGTGCTGCACAACCTGGTCGCGGCCAAGCTCGGCGGGAGCGCAGTGGGTGGCGCCGGTGCCGCCGGCTCCACCGGCGCGGTCGGCACCGGCAGCGCAATGGGGGGCGCGGGTGCCATGGGCACCACTGTCTCGAGTCTTCTGGCCCCGCTTGCCACCAAGGGGGTGGCCAGCCTGGCCGCCGCCGCCCTGCTGACGGCCGGCGCGGTGGAGGTGGACCATCTCCGCAAGCGCGACGACGAGCGCAACCGTTCCTCGCGCGAAAACGCCCAGGCGCGCGTTCCGCAGACCGGCACTCAGCGGCCCACCGGTGAGGTCCAGACCGGGTCCAAGGCCACGGGCGACGCCGTGGCCGACGCCCGGATGAAGGTCGCGGACACCCGCGACAAGCCCGAGCAGAGCTCCTTCCTCGCTCCGCCCCAGCCCCGGACGGAGGATCGGCATCCTGCGCGGGACAAGTCCGATGAGGAGACCTCGGACGTCGCCACCGCCGATGCCCTGGAGGCGGCCCCAGCCGACGGCGCCGAGGTGGACCCGCTGGTCGAGGACCTGCCCGCGACCGACGGCACGACGACCACCGCTTCCCCGGACCCCGCCGTGCCGGGCGCCACGAGCCACCCCTCCACCGGCCAGGCCAGCCACGACGGGGTGACCCCCGTGCCGGCTACTCCCCCGGCCACCGCCACGACCACGACCCCCACCGACACCCTGCCGCCCGTGGGCGGAAAGAGCGCCGACACGACGGGCGATGAGGACGCCGCCGCCGACCCGGCGATCACCCCCATCCGCGAAGGGCACAAGCAGCGCTCCGGCAAGAAGCGCAGGGCCCGCCGAGCGAAGGGCGGCAAGAAGGTCAAGGGAACGACGACGACCCCGAGCACCGAGGCCCCCGCGGACCAGGAAGCCACGGAGCCTTCGCCCTCGGCCGTGGCCGGAGCGGCGACCCCCGAGGGCCGCCGCGCGCTGAAGAACCTGGGGACCGTCGGGCAGTAGCCTCAGCCGGCGACGGGCAGCAGCCCGATGACCTTCAGGCGCCGCTCGAGCGCCTTTGCGGCAAACGCGCGGGTCTCCTCCATGTTCACGCCGAAGAGCTGGTCGCCGTCCTCGTACCACGGCGGCACCAGAACCCCGTCGGCAACGGGGAGGATCTGCTCCAGCGTCCGCTGGATGGCCTCTCCGTAGCGGTTATCCCGCGCAGCCATGTCGCGCAGGAAGGTCGCGCCGAAGGCCACGTGACGGTGCTCGTCACGAGCGACGTTGTTGAAGCCCTCGACGAAGCCGGGCAGGGTCCCGACCTCCTCGTTGTAGCTGATGATGAAGTGCTGCCCCGTCAGGGCCAGCATCCCCTCGGTGACCATGTGGTAGATCGTGATCGCCTCGACCAGGGTCTCCAGGTCGTCGGGATCGGCGGCCAGCTTGTCGACCCGGTTCTTGAGCTCGACATCGAAGAGCTGCGTGAAGTCGCGGTTCACGTGCCGCCCGGTAGCTGCTATCCGGTCCTCGAGGTTGTCCTCGTTGATTATCCCGACCTCGTCGTAGAAGCGGTCGAAGAAGGCGACGTGGCGGGCCTCGTCGGCTATCTGCGTGCACAAGAACATGCGCATGTCCTCATCGGGGACGGCGCGCATGATCGGCCCGAGCTCCTTGGCCACCCGCTGCTCGCCCAGGAAGAACCCGGACAGGCCGTAGAGCCGCATCTGGCGCTCCTCCGGCGAAATCCGCTCGTTCCAGTCGATGCGGTCCTGTGTGAAGTCGAGATCCTGGACACTCCACTGCTGGCGCTCCCAGAGGTTGAAGAGCTCGCGGTAGGAGAGCAGCTGGATGCCCTGGTCCGCGTCGGCCAGAAGGCCGGGGTCCCTGGTGGCCTGGAAGTCATCGCGCTGGGTGCGCTCAACCGCGCTGTCGCTCAAAGCAGCCTCTCTCTCGTTCCGGGGGCCCGAAGGCTACCGCGAGTTGGCTGGACAGCCAACTTAAGCATCCTCCCGGGGCACGCCGAGCTCCCGGGCCAGCTCCCATCCCACAGCGACGCCGATCAGCATCCCGAGGCGGGTCTCCTCGGCCAGGAGCGTCTCGACCGCGGCAATCCGCTGGTCCGGGTCTGGATGTGTCGCGGCTTTGAGCACCTCGGAGCGGTGGGCGTCGTCGAACCAGCCGCCCTCCTGGAGCACCTGGGCCAGGAGCAGCTGCAGCTGGGGCGCGATCCGCGCCACCATCCCCTCCGCCCCGCGCATGCGCCCGGGCTCCGCCAGAGCGTCGAGCGCCGCCTCGAAGGCGGCCTCGTCGGCCGGGCTCATCGCCGGAAGAGGGAAAGGAAGATCCCGAACAGGACGCCGGCGACAGCACCTCCGACAGCGACCGCGAAGCTGGCAGTGATGTCGACAAGCGGGAACAGCGCGACGGCGACCGCCAGGACCAGCACCCCGACGATGTCGTTGCCGCGATCCTCGCCGCGGCGGGCCGCGACGCGATCCTCGACCAGCCAGGCCATGAGCATCCCGAGCGCGGCCCCATTCGCACCGAACGCGGGGTAGGCGCCCGCCGCGATGGTCGCCTCGCCGCCGGCCACCGCGGCGATGGCGAACACGAGGAGCGGGACCAGCGGGCCGAAGCGCCGCTCGAGGTGCATGCCGAAGATCCCCACCACGACCATCGTGATGAACAGATACGCCAGGTTCTGCTGCATGACGAACGGCGTGGTGAGCATCCGCCACCATTCGTCGCCCGGCGGGCCGATCAAGCCGACGTCGAAGACCGTGACCGTGCCGGTCGCCATCACCAGGGTGGCTATGACGGCCAGGGCGATCAGCAGGATCGTGACGGTTGGCCGCTTGTCCGGGGCGATCCCCGGGATCTCGCCCTTGCGCAGGCGCGGCAGCCGGTCACCGATGCCGCGGCGGGCCCGGGGTGGCGGGCCCTCGGAACCGAGTTCGGGGGCGCGGCGGCGCACGCGCTGGCCGCAGTACGGGCACTCGGTGACATACGGGCTCACCTCGGAGCCGCAGTTCTTGCACACGACGAAGAGTTCGGGGCCGTCCACCTTTTCTCAGTCTAGATGGGCGTCGGGGCTGGTCTTGTCAACAATCTCGCGCATCACCTCGGTGAGGTCGTGATTGGCCTCGAACACCACTAGCTGGCGCGAGGCGCTGTTGCCGCGCTCGAGCAGATCGCGAACACCCTCGAGCTCGCGCTCGGCACCCAGGTCCTGGGCGTGCTCGCGCATCCGGTCAAGCACCCGCGCAGCCAGCGCCTTGGTCGCCACCCGCGTGTCTGAGGGCAGGTCCACCAGCTCCCCGTCCAGCCCATGGCGGGCCGCCAGCCACTTGTTCTCGTCGAGCATCTCGGGCCGGTAGTGGGAGAGCTGCTGACCGGCCTCGAAGTGCTCGGCCAGCTCCTTCGTCATCGCCTGGATCAGCGCCGCGAGGCCGATGGTGTGCTCGATCCGCGTCTGGGCATCCATGACCCGGATCTCGACCGTGCCGAGCCGCGGATGCGGGCGGACGTCATACCAGAGGTAGGTGTAGTCCTCCACGACCCGCGAGCTGACCATGAACTCGACCCGGCGGGAGTAGTCCGCGTAGTCCTTGTAATACGGAGGGATCCCCACCCGCGGGAACTGGCGGAAGATCGGGGTGCGCGTGGAGAGCATCCCGGTCGAGTCCGCGCGCCAGAACGGGGAGTTGGCGGACAGCGCCAGCAGAAGCGGCACATGGACCCGCATGCCGTTGGCCACGTGGATGGCCTTGTCGGGGTCGTCCATCCCGATGTGCACGTGCGTGCCGAAGATGAGCTCCTGCCGGGCGACAAAGCTCAGGTCGGCGATCAGGTCCCGGTAGCGCTGGCGCTGGGAGATCCGCTGGTCCTCCCACATGGCGAACGGGTGCGTCCCGGCCGACCCGATGGCCAGCCCGTGTTCCGCGGCCTTGTCCTGGATCCGGCGCCTCAGCGCACGTAGCTGGCCCGCCGCCTCGGGAATGTCGGCGCAGGGCTTGGTCGCGATCTCGAGCACGGACTCCATGAGCTCCGGCTTCACGTCGGCGGCTTCCCCGCCCACGGCCTCGAGCATCACCTCGATCGAGTTGGTCAACTCGAGCGTGCCCGCGTCGACGATCATCAGCTCCTCCTCGATGCCCACGGTGAAGGCGGGACCGGTGAACCGATGTTCCATTCGCGTGATCGTAGAGATGCGCCAGGGCAGCCTGCGTGTATATCCTCGCGCCACGTGCGCCATCGCAGGCCCTGGCGGCCCGGGCGCTGACTCTTCCCCACCAGGAGCGCTCTTTCCATGAATCTCGGTTACGACGGCAAGCTGTACATCCTCGCGTTCGACCATCGCGGGTCCTTCCAGAAGAAGATGTTCGGGATCGAAGGCGACCCGACCGCCGAGCAGACCGCTCAGATCGCCGACGCCAAGCACCTGATCTACGAGGGTCTGGCAAAGGCCGGCGAGCGCGGGCTCGACGTGGGCCAGGCGGGCGCGCTGGTGGACGAGCAGTTCGGGGGCGACATCCCGGTCCAGGCCAAGGCACTCGGCCTGAAGCTCGCCATGCCGGTCGAGAAGAGCGGACAGAACGACTTCGACTTCCAGTACGGAGACGCGTTCGGCGAGCACATCCTCGAGTTCGACCCCGCCTTTTCGAAGGTGCTGGTCCGCTACAACCCGGACGGCGACGAGGAGATGAACGCCACCCAGCTCGGGCGGCTCAAGACACTCGCCGACTGGCTGCACGCCAACGACCGCAAGTTCCTCTTCGAGCTGCTCGTGCCGGCGGAGGACAGTCAGCTGGAGGCCGTCGGCGGGGACTCCGATCGCTACGACGCCGAGCTGCGCCCGGACCTCATGCACCGCGCGATCCAGGAGATCCAGGACTTCGGCATCGAGGTCGACATCTGGAAGATCGAGGGCGTCGATGAGCGCGAGGACGCCGAGCGGATCGCCCAGCAGACCCGCGCCGGAGGACGCGACGGCGTGGTCTGCGTGCTGCTCGGCCGGGGCGCCAACGACGAGAAGGTCGACCATTGGCTTACCCAGGCCGCTCCGGTCGAAGGGTTCGTCGGGTTCGCCATCGGCCGCTCGATCTGGTGGGACGCCCTCAAGGGCTTCCTGGACGGGTCGATCGAGCGCGACGCCGCCGCGGATCAGATCGCGAGCAACTACCTCCGCTTCATCGAGGTCTACGAATCAGCCGCGTAGGTCGTACCGATAATCACAAGGGCGTAACCGGTGGGGTTCGCCGGGTTCGTTATCGTTGATGCCAATGCGAATGCGTCAATCCCTCGCGCAGTTCGAAGCTGCGTTCCACGAGGAGACGGTCGAAGAGAAGGCACGACGGGAGCGTTTGCGCAGGGAATCTGCCCAGCGGTCGCGCGCCCGGAAGGTCGAGAAGGTCCATCGCAGCGGGAAGCTCCGCTACTTCGGGCTGGTCCTCGCCATCCTTGCCACCAGTGTCATCGTCACGATCGTGATGTTCCAGACGCTGGCCGCCCTCATCGGCGCCTGACCGCTTTCGGGGCGGCGGCTCACGGCCGGGAATCCGGCTGTGGGGGTCCCCGCCGGGACCGTCAGCTAGTCGTCCGCGCCGGGCTCGGCCCGGTCTGGGACTTCGGCACTCTCCGGCGCCTTCGCGACTCCGGCCTCCCCCGCGGGATCGTCGTTGACCTCAACGTAGATCTCCTTGCGGAAGACGGGAACCGACCTTGGTGCACTGATTCCGAGCCGCACCTTGTCGCCGGAGACTGCGAGCACGGAGACCTCCACATCGTGGCCGATCATGATGCTCTGCCTTAGCTTTCTTGTGAGTACAAGCATGCTCAGCGTCTCCCACGGCGCAGCATACTCCGCCCCGGGGGACCCGGCACGAGGCCGATCAGAGGCCCGAGTCGCTAGATTCCGCGGCCGATGGCACGCAAGTCACTCAGACCACAGCTGAACCAGATTCGCACCTGGGTCCGCCAGGGCCGCACCGACGCCTGGATTGCCCACCAGCTCGAGGTCACCGTCAAGGACATCGACCAGTTCAAGCGTGAACACGGCCTGTCGGTCGACGACACCGGTGAATTCGAGGAGCGGGACCTCCGCGCGGAGGACGACGCCCTCGTGGCCGCCGAGCTCGACGCGATCGAGGAAGAAGAGGACGAGCCCGAGGCCGAGGCCGACGAATCCGGCGAAGACGACGTGGACGAAGACGGCGAGGCCAACGGCGACAAGCCGAAGACGGCCCGCCGGCGCGGCCGCCGGGGTGGACGCCGCAGGCGTGGCCCGCGCGTGCTGGAGGGAACTTTCGATCACGGCGAGGAGGGGTACGGCCTCTGGCTCGACCCCGCGATCCAGGACAACGGGACCTACGCCGAGCACTGGGCCGGCCATCGGAGCGTGACCATCACGGTCGAGCCCGACCGGATCGTGATCACCCGTGCGGGCGAGCAGCCCGACGAGGACTCGGACGACTCCGAGTCCGATTCCGACTCCGACTCCTAGTCCCGCATCGACCGCTCGTGGGCGCGTCCGCCCGCGTAGTCGGCGGCCTCCCGCGCATAGCGGCCGAACGCGGCGTCGATGACCCAGGCGGAGTCGCCCCCCGCTCCGGCGCCCGCTGCGACGTCCTCGGCCCACGACGGGTCCGACGCATAGAGGTCCGCCAGCTCACTGACCGGGAACGCGGCACCCAGGTTGCGCCTGAGCTCCTCGACCACCTTCTGCATCGCCCGTTCCAGCACGCGTCGCCTGTCCGACGGGGCTGCCCGGAGACGACGCTGGCCCTCCTCCCACTGGAAGAGGGCGTTCTCGAGCGGGTAGGTCACCCGCGTGAAACTAGCCGACGCTACGCCCGAGCAGGACGATTGCCGCAAGGCACGACCCCGGTGGGGCCTACCGGCCTAGGGCTCCGGGTCGGATCCGGGAAGGCCCTCGACCACCAGCGGGACCTCGCCCCTCTTGACCATCCCCAGGGCCCGCGCCTGCTCGTCCAGGGCGCTGGGGCTGTCCAGCGCCGCGACGCCGGCCTGGAGCTTCAGCTGCTCCTGCTGCAACCGGTGCACCTCGGCCCGCTGGGCGTCGGCCGTGGCCGACTGGGTGCGCCAGCGCATGATGGGCGTGACGTACAGGGCGAGGATGCCGCAGAGGACCGCCAGAAGCGCAAAGCGCCCTACGCGGTCCCAGCGGATGGCTCCACCGGCCCGCCTGCGCGGGGCGGTGCGTCGGCTGTTGGTGCGTCTGGCTGCGGCGGTGGCCATCCGAACTGTCTTCGGGGCCCGCCCCGGCGATCCTTCCCTCTAGGAACGGAAGACGCTTCTCCCCGGGTAGACGGCGGCGGCGCCCAGCGCCTCCTCGATTCTCAGCAGCTGGTTGTACTTGGCCACGCGATCGGAGCGCGAGGGCGCACCCGTCTTGATCTGGCCGCAACCCGTGGCAACTGCGAGGTCCGCGATGGTCGTGTCCTCCGTCTCGCCGGAGCGGTGGGACATGACCGCCGTGTACCCGGCCTCCCGGGCCATCCTGACGGCCTCGAGCGTCTCGGTCAGGGTTCCGATCTGGTTCACCTTGACCAGGATCGAGTTGGCCACGCCCAGGTCGATGCCGCGCTGCAGGCGCTCCGTGTTGGTCACGAAGAGGTCGTCGCCCACGAGCTGCACGCGATCACCGATGCGCTCGGTGAGCAGCTTCCAGCCATCCCAGTCCTCCTCGTCCATGCCGTCCTCGATCGAGACGATCGGATAGCGGTCGACCGCGGAGGCCCAGTAGTCGGCCAGCTCGGCCGCGGAAAGCGTGCGCCCCTCGTGCCTGAGCTCATAGGAGCCCATCACGTGGAGCTCGCTGATGGCCGGGTCGAGCGCGATCGCCACATCCTCGCCGGGACGGTGGCCCGCGGCCTCGATGCCCTGCACAAGGGCCTCAAGGGCGTCCTCGTTGGACGACAGGTCGGGCGCGAAGCCGCCCTCGTCGCCCACGGCAGTCCCCAGGCCGCGATCGTGGAGTGTCTTCTTGAGCGCGTGGAAGACCTCGATCCCGGTGCGCAATGCCTCCGAGAACGTCTCGGCCCCCACCGGCACCACCATGAACTCCTGGAAGTCGACCTTGTTGTCGGCGTGCGCGCCGCCGTTCAGCACGTTCATCATCGGCACCGGCAGAACCGCGGCCTCGGGGCCGCCCAGATACCGCCACAGTGGCTCGCCTGCGTCGGCCGCGGCTGCCTTGGCGGTTGCCAGCGACACACCGAGGATGGCGTTGGCGCCCAGATTCGCCTTGTTGGGCGTCCCGTCGAGGTCGATCATCACGCGGTCCAGGCCTTCCTGGTCGGCGGGATCGAGCCCGCGGACTGCGGCCGCGATCTCCTCGTTCACATTGGCGACCGCCTTGGTCACGCCCTTGCCGGCGAAAGAGTCACCGCCATCCCGGAGCTCGACCGCCTCGAATTCGCCGGTGGAGGCGCCCGAGGGCACGGCCGCGCGGCCGAATGCGCCGGAATCCAGGGTGACCTCGACCTCGACCGTGGGGTTCCCGCGGCTGTCGATCACCTGTCGGGCATGCACATCCTGGATCCGGCTCAAGTCTCGGTCCCCCCTTCGATCGATTTCCTGAAGTCGGCCGCGCGGGCGCTCAGCGCGAGCTCCGGATCCACTCCCAGAGCCCTGGCCGCGTCGACGACCTCGAACAGCAGGTCGCCTATGTAATCGAAAGCGGCCTCGCGGGAGAGGTCTGCCGCTTCCTCGGGCGCGGGATGGGCGTCGAGAAGGCCGGCCTTGATCGCCCGCTCCTGGAGCTTCCGGGCCCGGATCAGCGCCGGCAGGTTCTCGGGCAGGTCGCCGAAGACCTTTCCGCCGCGCTCGTCGCGCTTGATGCTGTGCCAGCGGTCGACCACGTCCTCGGCGCTCTTTGCCTCCGCCTCGCCGAACACGTGCGGATGGCGCCGGATCAGCTTGGCCATGTGGTGCTCGACGACCTCGGCCAGGTCTCCGGCTCCCCGCTCCTCGAGCAGGAGCGACAGGAAGTAGACCTGGAAGAGGACGTCGCCGAGCTCGTCGACCAGCTTGGCGTCGTCCCCCGAGTGGGCGGCGTCGGCAAGCTCGTAGGCCTCCTCGACCGTGTGCGGGACGATCGAGCGCTCGTCCTGCTCGCGATCCCAGGGACACTCGACCCGAAGGCGGCGTGTCAACTCATCGAGGCGCGCCAGCGCGTCGATCGCGGCCTCCCGCCGATCACCGGCCGGAGTGGGTACGGCTACCCTCCGTTTGAGCCGGAGCCCGGGGCGGAGCCGCCGCCGGAGCCGCCGCTGCTGCTGGAGCCGCCGCTGCTGGAGCCGCCGCCCGAGCCCGAGCCGCCGCCGCCACCTGCAGGCGGAGCCTGCTCAGGCGGTGCCTGCTGGACCGGAGGAGCGCCGGACGGTGCGCCCGCGCCCGCCGGGGGTGCTCCCGCCGGGGGGGCACCAGTCGGAGGTGCGCCGGTCGGAGGTGCGCCGGTCGGGGGTGCGCCGGTCGGGGGTGCCCCGGTGGGGGGTGCGCCCGGAATGGCCGGCTGAGCCGGCGCCTTCGGGGCGTTCTTGCAGCCCTGGACCGCGTAGCCCTTGGCGCAGATCGTGTTCTCGGTCGAGCGCTTCTGGAAGTCCTCGACGAAGGTGGTGAGCGCCTCCTGCTGCTTCTGCTGCTTGAGCAACTGGATGATCGTGTCGCGGACGTCGGCGATCGGCGGCTTCTTCGCCGGCACGATGCTGTCGACGCGGAAGACGTACCAGCCGAACTGGCTCTTGATCGGGCCTGTGATGACGCCCTTGTCGGCATTGAACACTGCGGTGTCCAGAGCGGCTTCCTGCTGGCCCTTGGCAACGCCCTCGAGCTTGCCACCGTTCTCCTTGGAGACCTGGTCCTGCGAGTACTTGTTGGTGACGCTGGCCCAGCTGGCCCCGCCATCGAGCTCGTCCTTGGCCTTGTTCGCCTCTTCCTCGGTCTTGGCCAGGATCAGCTCGATGTCGCGCGTCTCGGGCTGTCCGAGCGGCGGCTGGTCGCTGTTCTCGTCGTAGTACTTCTGGATGGCGGCCGCCGTGGGCGCCGGCTCATCGGCGGTCACGTCCTCGCGAAGCTTGTTCGAGAGCAGGTCCAGGCGCGTCTGGTAGAGCAGGTCGGCCTCGTTGCGGCCGGAGCTCTTCAGGAAGTCCTGGTACTCGGACTCCTTCTTGAAGGTCTGGTCCTTGAGGTCCTGGAGCTGCGAGTTGACCTCGGCGTCGGTGACTGTCACGCCGCGCTGCTTTGCCTCCTCACCGATGGCGGCCGACTGGAGCAGGAACTGCATGACCTGGCCCTTGAGCAGCTCGTACTGCTGCTGGCACTGCTGCTTGAGCGCGGCGTCGGTCGGCGCCGGCGTGCCCTTCGGCACGGGAGCCTTCTTCTTGTCCGCGATGCAGGCGGTGTAGTTGGGCGGGTCCGGCGCCACCGGCGGGGCGGCGTCGGGCGTGGCGGGGTTCTGGGACCCGGCGACCGCGGCTGCCATCCAGTGGTCGAAGTTGGCCTTCGTGATCACGTGGTCGCCGACCTTGGCCACGGCGCCCGAGGGCACGCTGCTCCCGCACGCGGCGAGAGCCACGGCGACGACGCCGGCGGCGAGAATCGAGGTGGTGAACTTGGCAGCGGTCTTCACAGCGCGAGGATGCTAGCGAACGATCGCCAAAAACGTGTCAACCATGCCGGTTTGCTCTTATCCGCTTCTTATTCGGGGTCCGGCAGGGTGGCCGCTTCGAGGATCGCCTCGGCGGCCGCGGTGACCGCCGGAAGGCGCTGCTCGGGCTCCTCGGGGACGTTCAGCGTGATGGTGCTGCGGCCCGTGTCAAGGCGGGCAGAAGGGATGCGCTCCTGGAGAAGATCGATGCCGGGAATCGTCAAATCAATCGGCGAGACGGCGAGCTTCCCGGACCTCAGGGTCACCGTCCTCGCACCCGCCGCGCCGAGCTTGATGCGGGCGTCCTGCATGCGGATGAGGTTCTCGAGCGGGTCGGGGATCGGCCCGAAGCGATCCTCCATCTCCTCCCGCAGCAGGATCAGATCCGCGACCTCGCGCGCGCCCGCCACCCGGCGGTGCACCTCGATCTTGGCCGCCTCGTAGGTGACGTAGTCGCCCGGCACATAGGCGTCCACGCCCAGGTCGATCCGCACCGGCTCCGGCGCCTCGTCGGCGGCGTCGCCCGAAAGCTCTGCCACCGCCCGGTCGATCAGCCCCATGTACAGCTCGAACCCGACCGCCGCCACGTGACCGGACTGCTCGTCGCCCAGCAGGTTGCCGGCGCCGCGGAGCTCGAGGTCGCGCATCGCGATCTTGAACCCGCTGCCCAGCTCGGTGTAGTCGGAAAGCGTGGACAGCCGCGCCGCGGAGTCGTGGGTCAGCACCGCGGCCGAGGGATAGAAGAGATAGGCGTAGGCCCGCTCTCGTGATCGCCCGACACGGCCCCTGATCTGGTAGAGCTGGGCCAGCCCCAGATGGTCCGAGCGCTCGACGATCAGGGTGTTGGCGCTGGAGATGTCCAGACCCGCCTCCACGATGGTCGTGCACACCAGGACGTCGGCTTCCCCGCGCAGGAACGCAAGCATCGCCTTCTCCAGGCCGCCTTCGTCGAGCTGGCCATGGGCCACCACGACGCGTGCCTTCGGCACGATGGCGCGCACCCGCTCCGCGGTCTCGTCGATCGTCTCCACGCGGTTGTGGAGGAAGAAGGCCTGCCCTCCCCTGGCCATCTCGCGCTCGATCGACTGGCGGACGAGATCCTCGTCGTACTCGCCCACGTAGGTCTTGACCGGGCGCCGCCCCTCCGGAGGGGTCTCGATCACGGAGATGTCGCGCATGCCGGCCAGCGACATCTGGAGCGTTCGCGGGATGGGCGTGGCCGAGAGCACCAGCACGTCGACCCTCAGCCGCAGCTGCCGCAGGAGCTCCTTCTGCTTGACCCCGAAGCGCTGCTCCTCGTCGACGATCAGGAGCCCGAGGTCCTTGGGCCGCACGTCCCGCGACAGCAGGCGGTGGGTCCCGATCAGGATGTCCAGGCGCCCCTCCGCAAAATCGGCAAGGGCCTGCTTGACCTTGGCCGGCGCCTGGAAGCGGGAGACCACGGCCATGGTGAAGGGGTAGTCGCGGAGACGCTCCTGGAACGTGCCGTGGTGCTGCTGCGCGAGGACGGTGGTCGGGGCCAGGAACATGACCTGCTTGCCATCGGCCGCCGCCTTGAACGCGGCCCTGAGGGCGACCTCCGTCTTGCCGTAGCCCACGTCGCCGCAGATCAGGCGGTCCATGGGCCGCGCCTCCTCCATGTCGGCCTTGACCTGTTCGATGGCCTCCATCTGGTCCGGCGTCTCCTGGAACGGGAAGGCGCTCTCGAACTCGAGCTGCCATTCGCCGTCCGCCGCGAACGCGTGGCCGACGCGGCGCTTGCGCTCCGCGTAGAGGTTGATCAGCTCACCCGCCAGCGCGTGGGCGGCCCGGCTGGCGCGGAGCTTCATCTGCTCCCAGGCCTTGCCGCCAAGCTTGGAGAGCTGCGGGTCGCCGGCGTCGGCGCCCACGTAGCGGCTCACGCGATCGAGCTGCTCGGATGGCACGAACACGCGGTCCCCGCCCTGGTATTCGAGCTCGAGGTAGTCACGTGTCACCCCGCCCACCGTCTTGGTCTCGAAGCCGGTGAAGCGGGCGATGCCGTGATCGGCGTGGACCACCACGTCGCCGGCGCGCAGGTCGCTGAACGAGGCGATGGCGCGGGCCCCCGTCCTCGGGCCGGTCGGTGCCTGCGCGCGACGGCGACGGAGAAGCCGGTGCTCGGGGATGACCGCGAGCTTGAACCCGGGAGCGATGAAGCCGTTGCGCAGCGAGGTGGCGGCAAACAGCAGCCCGGGATCGCGCGGCGCCGGGGTCCCGTCGAGGAACCCGGCATCCAGGCGCGCCAGGTTGTAGCGCGCGCGGTCGGCCTCTCCCTGGCGCGCCCAGGCGACGACGGTCGTGTACCCGGAGCGCACGAGCTTCTCCAGCTCGGGCTCCGCCTCGCGCAGTGAGCGCGCAGCTGTGTCGGCGCTCTGCGCCCGGAACATGTGCTCCTGATCGCCGGATATGCCGGAGATCGTCACCCCCGCGCGAGCCCCCAGGGCGGCGGTCAGCTCATCCGGCGGGACGTAGAGCTTCGCTGCCTCGGAGTCATGGAAGCTCGTGGTCACGTCGTTCCAGTGGTCCGCCAGCGACGGGACGATCTCCTCCTCCTGGGCGATCGCGACGAACGCCCCCTCGGGCAACAGGTCCAGGAACTCGCGGAACCGGTCGAGCGGGAGCAGCTCGGCAATGTCGGGCCTGTCGGCCTCGTCCTCCATCGCCGCGATCTCGGCCAGCTCGCGGTGCTCCGGCGCCAGCTCCGCGGCCGGCGCAATCTCGATCTTCTCGACCTCCTCGAGCGACCTCTGGGTGAAGGTCGAGAAAAACACGAGCCGCTCGACCTCGACGTCGAAGAGCTCGCAGCGCACCGCGCGCTCCTCCGTCGCGGGATAGAGGTCCAGGATGTCGCCGCGCACGGCGAACTGCCCGCGGTCATCGACCTGCTCCACCCGCTCGTACCCACAGGCCACGAGCTTGGAGGAGACCTCGTCCAGGTCCAGGAGGTCCCCCTTCGAGATCTCGAACCCGTGCGGGCGCA
>JAXDIE010000045.1:0-10281 GCA_034664165.1 Thermoleophilaceae bacterium
GACGCCCAGCTGGTCTACGCGGGCAAGACGCCCGGCGGGGAGTCCATGGGCCAGGACGAGATCAACCGGCGGCTTGTGGAGCTCGGGCTGCAGGGCCTCAACGTCGTCCGGCTCAAGGGCGGCGACCCGTTCGTGTTCGGCCGCGGAGGCGAGGAGGCCCAGGCGCTGGTGGCTGCGGGCGTGCCCTTCGAGGTGGTGCCGGGCGTGACGGCGGGCGTCGCGGGCCCGGCCTACGCGGGCATTCCTGCAACCCACCGAGACGAGTCCTCGGCCGTGGCGCTGATCACCGCTCACGAGGACCCGGCCAAGCCCGAGAGCGCAGTGGACTGGGCAGCGCTTGCGCGCTTTCCCGGCACGCTTGTCTTCTACATGGGCGTCAAGCGCCTCCCCGAAGTGACCGCGCGGCTGATCGAGGAGGGGCGGCCGCCCTCGGAGCCCGCCGCTGTTGTCGAGCGGGCCACGCTGCCGGGCCAGCGAACCGTCAGGGGGAGCCTGGAGGACATCGCGTCGGCCGCGGCGGAGGCCGGGGTCAAGCCGCCTGCGATCACGATCGTCGGGTCGGTCACGGCGCTGTCCGAGGACCTGGCCTGGATCGAACGCCGCCCGCTCCACGGGACCACCGTGGTGGTCACCCGGGCCCGCGCACAGGCCAGCGGCCTGGCACAGAGACTGCGAGAGCTGGGCGCCGACGTGATCGAGACCCCCGCCATCCGCATCCAGCCCCGGCCGATCGAGGGCGACGTGGCCCGGGCCGCCGACGAGATCTCGGACTACGCGCTGGTCTGCCTGACCAGCCCCAACGCGGTGGACCTGCTCTTCGACGCGCTCGAGGCGCGGGGCAAGGACTCGCGCGCGCTGGCGGGCGTGACGGTCGCCGCCATCGGGCCGGGCAGCGCACGGGCACTGGCCGCCCGGGGAATCCGCGCCGACGTGGTGCCGGAGCGCTCGATCGGCGAGGCGCTGGTCGAGGAGCTTGCCGGCATCGAGGTCGAGGGCCGCCGCGTCCTGGTGGCACGAGCGTCCGAGGCCCGCGATCTCGTGCCCGACGCGCTGCGCGGCCGCGGGGCGCAGGTCGACGTCGTCGCCCTCTACGACACGGTCGCCGAGCCACTCGACCCGGCCCAGCTGCAGGGCATCGGCCGCGCCGACCGGCTGACGTTCACCTCCAGCTCCACCGTCCGCTACTTCCTCGAGGGCCTGCGGGACGCGGGCGCGTCGATCCCCGAGGGGCGCGTGATCTCGATCGGCCCGGTGACCAGCGACACGGCCCGTGAGCTGGGCCTGGCCGTCCATCGGGAGGCGACCGAACACGACATCGACGGCCTTGTGGCCGCCGTCCTGGAGGACTCCGCATGATCATCACCCTGCTCACCGACTACGGGAGCGATGACGAGTTCGCCGGCATCTGCCGTGGCGTGATCGCCAGGATCGCGCCCGACGCCCGGATGATCGACATCACTCATGGCATCCCGCGCCACGACATCCGCCGTGGCGCCATCGTGCTGCGCAACGCCATCGACTACGTGCCGAAGGGCGTGCACCTGGCGGTCGTGGACCCCACTGTCGGAACGCCGCGCCGTGCCATCGCGGTGCTCTGCGCCGACGGCCACCTGCTGGTCGGGCCCGACAACGGCCTGCTGAGCATGGCCTGGGATCGCTGTGGTGGCGCGATCGAGGCCGTCGACCTCAACCTCTCCCCGTTCCGGCTCGAGCCCGTCTCGGCCACCTTCCACGGACGCGATCTCTTCGCCCCGGTCGCCGCCCAGCTGGCCCTCGGGGCGTCACTGGATGACGCGGGCGAACGGGTCGACACGGAGGAGCTGGTACGGCTGGAGCTCCCCGAGCCGGAGATCGAGGGTGGCGTGGTCAGCGCGCATGCGCTGCTGATCGACCGCTACGGCAACGTCGGGCTGAACCTGACCCACGAGGCGCTTGCCGGCACCGGCCTGATGCTCGGGCGCTCGGTGGTGATCGACGTGCGCGATTCCAGCCACCAGGCGGTGTTCGCACAAACCTTCGGCGATGTCCGGGAAGGCGAGCTGGTGGTCTACGAGGACGCCTATCGCAGCCTCGCGCTGGCCATCAACCACGGCAACGCCGCCGCGCTGCTGGGCCTGTCGCCGGACGACCCCGTCCGCCTGACGCCCGGATGAGCCTCGGCCGGCCACGGGTCCACCACCGGCTGACCGACTCGACAAACGCGCGCGCCCGCGAGCTGGCCCTGGCGGGAGCGCCACACGGCACACTCGTCACCGCGGACGAGCAGACGGCGGGCCGGGGGCGATCGGGGCGCACGTGGTCGGCCAACCCGGGCAGCGGCTTGCTTCTGTCGCTTCTGATCAGGGACCTGAGCGAGCGCCACGCGATGCTGCCCCTGGCCGTGGCGGTCGCCGTCTGCGAGGCGGTCCCGGACGTGCCCTGCCAGATCAAGTGGCCCAACGACGTCTGGATCGACCGCCGCAAGCTGGCGGGCATCCTGATCGAGGGGCGGCCCCAGGAGGGCTGGGCCGTGATCGGGATCGGGTTGAACGTAGCCACCAGCGCGGAGGAGTTCCCGGACGAGCTCAGGGACAGCGCCACGTCACTGCTGGCCGCGGGAGTGACGATCGACAGGGAGGCGCTGCTCGAGGCGCTGCTCCACCGTCTTTCGGCCGGCCTGGACGCGCCTTATGCGCAGACTCTCGCCGCCTGGCGATCCCGCGACGCACTGAAGGGCACCGAGATCAGCTGGGACTCAGGCTCGGGGACTGCAGCCGGGATCGACGACGAGGGCTCGCTACTCGTCGACACCGCCGAGGGCCGCGTGGCCCTGGGCGCCGGCGAAGTGCACCTGGGGCGCGTCTCCTAGGCCCCACCGGGGTCGTGCTCACCCAGCGATTGTCCCGGGGCGCGAGCTCTCGAGCTAGAGGTCGCGGGGTGCGATCGCGCCGCTCTGGAACGCGCGTTCGACCAGCGCGGCCCGCTTCTGGTTCTGCGCAAGGTCGGACACGCCGAACTTCTCGAACAGGACGCGCAGGTGCGCCTTGATGGCGTCGACCGAGAGGAAGATCTCGTCGGCGATCTGCTGGTTGGTGGCCGGGGTGGCGTACGCGCTGCCCTCCTTGTAGGGGCGGCAGAGCGCAATCAGCACCTTCTTCTGGGTCTCGGAGAGCTTGGTGGTCTGGGCCTGCTCCGCGGCCACATGGGTCTCGTCGACCGTCATTCCACCCGGGCTGCGGAAGGTGACCTGGGTGTTGCCGAAGCGCAGGACGTCGCCGTCGCGCAACCGCTTGCGCCCAACGGCGCGATCGCCGTTCAGAAAGGACCCGTTGCGCGAGAGGCCGTCGTCGGACATCGTCCAGTCGGCGGCGATCTGCGCAAGCTCGGCATGCAGGCGCGAGACCTCCTTGTCGAACGCCAGGCTCACGCCGGCGTCGGCCGCGCGCCCCACCGTGAGGTGGTCGACGCCCTCGGCGAGCTCCAGGATGACCTGCTCTCCCTCCCCGTCGCGCCAGACCAGGAAGGGGTAACCCTTCCGCTCGGCTTCGATCTGGGCCTTCAACTCGGCCGGGGAATGGGAATGCGCCTGCGCCACGCGCCCGATCGTAGCCGGGCGGCAGGCTGGCGGCGGGTGTATAACCGCTTGCGTGGCTGACCTTCACGTGGGATCAGTCGTGGCCGGATGCCGAATCGACTCGGTAGCCGGGCGCGGCGGCATGGGTGTGGTCTATCGGGCCACGCAGCTCGGGCTCGAGCGACAGGTGGCGCTTAAGGTGATCGCCCCGGAGCTCGCTGCCGACCCCATCTTCGCCTCGCGCTTCCAAGCCGAGGCTCGGCTGGCGGCCTCGATCGACCACCCCAACGTGGTCCCGATCTACCAGGCGGGCGAGGGCGAGGGGGTCCTGTACCTGATCATGCGCTACGTCGACGGGATCGACCTACGCGACCTCTTGAACAGCCAGCCCCAGCTGGACCCCGAGCACGCAGCCAAGCTCCTGGCGCAGATCGCCTCCGCGCTGGGCGCGGCCCATCGCCGCGGCATGGTGCACCGCGACGTCAAGCCGGCCAACGTGCTCATCGCGTCCGGTGATGGCGAGGACCACGCCTACCTCACCGACTTCGGAGTCGCGAAGGCCGTCGAGGCCACCCAGGGCATGACCCGGACCGGCGCGGTTGTCGGCACGCCCGACTACATGGCCCCCGAGCGGCTCGAGGACGGCGTGGGCGACGGCCGTTCCGACATCTACGCGCTGGGTTGCGTGCTCTACCAGAGCCTCACCGGGCGCCTGCCCTACCCGCGCGACAACGCCATGGCCAAGGTCTTTGCCCACCTCAACGCGCCCGTGCCCTCGGCCCGCGAGCTCAACCCGTTTGTCGGCGAAGAGCTGGACCACGTGATTGAGCGCGCCATGGCGAAGCGGCCCGAGGACCGCTTCCAGGGCGCAGGCGAGATGCGATCAGCGCTGCTCTCGGCCGTCGGCGACCGGGAGGGCGCACGGCGGGACCCGAGCGAGCCCCACGAGACGATCACGGTCGCAACGGAGGCCGGCGCGCCCACGGCGGAGACCCCACCCCCGTTGCCGCCGGAGCCGGAGCCGGAGCCGCCGGCCGAGCCGGCAACCAACGCCGTTCCCAAACGGCCCCGCCGCCGCGGCTGGATGCCGGCTGCGCTGCTCACCGTCGCCGTCGTGGGGCTCGGGACGTTGCTGATCCTCGCCCTTACCGGCGGCCTTTCCGGCAAGAAGGGCGGCCCCGGCGCCCCCGCCGTGGCAGACGCCCCGATCAAGGTGGGCACGGCACCGGAAGGCGTGATCGCCGCGGGCGGGATCTGGGTGGCCAACACCGGCTCGAACACGGTCACGCGCCTCATCCCCCAGAGCGGCGCCGTCGCGGACGAAGCAATCCAAGTCGGCGACCAGCCCACGGGCATCACGATGGGCGAGAGGGCGGCGTGGGTGACCAACCGGGGCTCTGGCGACGTGGCCGCTATCGACCGCGTCACCCACGAGGTCACCGACACCGTGCCGGTTGGCAATGACCCCGAGGGCATCACCGCCGGCGATGGAGCGATCTGGGTTGCCGTGGCCGGCGAGGGCAAGGTCGTGCGGATCGACGAGGACCACCCCTCGTCGACCACCGACATCGACGTGGGCGGCAAGCCGGTCGGAGTCGCGTGGGGTACCGGCGGCCTGTGGGTCACCGACGCCAAAGCGGGAACGCTGCGCCGCTTCAACCCGCAGACCCAGAAGGAATCCCTCTCCGTCGACGTGGGCAGGGACCCGCGCTCGGTCAGCCTCGGCTTCGGCTCGGTCTGGGTCGCCAGCGCCGGCGACGGCCAGGTGTTCCGCATCGACCCCATCAGCGGAGGGATTCAGTGGCACGAGACGGTGGGTACCGATCTCGCCGGCATCGGGGCGGGGCCGGGCGCCATGTGGACCACGAGCAGCGCCGGTGGCGGTCAGGTCATCCGCATCGACATGGCCACCGGTACGCCGCGGGTTGGCGCGCCGATCCCGGTCTCACCCGATCCCGGCGGCATCGGGGTGGGAGACAACGCGGCCTGGGTGACGAGCAAGACAGACGGCACCGTGACGCCGATCCCCCGGCAGGCTTCGCCCTAGCTACTCCTTGGCGGTCGGCGACTTGTCGGCGGCCTTCTTCTCCGGCTTCCTGTTGTTGCCGTTGCCGCTGTTCTTCTGCGCGTCGCCGCTCTTCTTGGAGCTCTCCTGGCCCTGCGCCTGGGTCTTCTGGGCCCCCCCATTCTGGCCGCCCCCGTTGCCCCCGCCGCGCGAGCGGCTGCGCCTGCGCCGGCCAGAACGGCCGCGGCGGCCCTTGGGGAAGTTCTTGAGCAGCTCGCGCGCCAGAGCCGAGGGCTTGCGCGCCAGCCGGGTGCGGGCACCGCGCAGGACGTCCTCGGCCTCGGGAGTGTGCGCCAGCGCCGCGGCGAGCAGTGCTGCCGCCAGGCGGCGGTCCTCGCTGCGTGCCGCATGCGCCAGCCGGCGTGCGTTGCGCGCGTGTGCCTGACCGGAGGAGTTGACCAGCAGGCCCAGCAGCCGCTTGGTCTCGGGCCAGCGCTGCACGGCGTACTCCTCGTGGACCTCGCGGCTGTATTCGGCAAGGCGCCACAGCCAGGCGGTGGCCTGGTCGCGACGGCCGATCGGCCGCTCCGCCAGCGCCTGCAGGAGGATCTTCACGCCCTCCCGGCGCTCGTCGCGCGCCCACCCGCCGACGATGTCGACGGCGTCGTCGAAGGCCTCATCGTCGCGGACCTGCGAGATCTCCTGGAGTGCCCGGAGCCGCAGCTGGGTGTTGCGGTTGCGCTGCAGGCAGGTGATCAGGAAGCGGCGACGCAGCTCGCCGGTGTTGTCGAAATGGAGCATGGCGCGGGCGCGGCGCCAGTTGTTGGAGGCCACGCGGGCTCCCGCCAGCGCGGCCCACACATGCTGCTCCTGCCAGGAGAGGTTCTCCACGGCGATCCGCCAGAGCTCGCGCTCGAAGACCATTGCGCGGCGCTCGGGATCGGGCGAGACGGGGAGCACTCGACGCTCCACGCGGACCCGCCGGCCGCGGCCGCGACGCACGGGGCCAACGACGATGGCACCACCGCGATAAACGTCGCGGTCGAGCAGGCTGTGAAGCGTGACCACGGGGTCGTCGTGCAGCGTGGCCGGGTGGACGAAGTCGACGACGATGCCGGCCTCCTTGCCCTGGTTGCGCCGGGTCACGCGTCCCACGCGCTGCTGATAGATGCGCTTGGAGGCCGTGGGCGCAAGGTGCATGCAGACGGTGGCCCGCGGTGAGTTCCAGCCCTCGGCCAGGAGCTGGGCGTTGACCAGCACGTCGATCTCACCGCGCTCGTAGGCGGCCAGGATCCTGGTGAGCTCGCGCTTGGGGGTCTCACCGGACACGGCCTGGGCCTTCATGCCGGCCGAGCGGAAAGCCTCGGCCACGTGGTAGGCGTGCTTCACGCCGGCGGTGTAGACCACGCCGGGGACGTCCTTGAAGCGCGCCTCGTAGAGCGAGGCGATGGCGAGGTTGAACGGCGTCTGGTCGAGCAACGCGGCCAGCTCTTCCTGGTCGAAGTCCTGATCGACCTCGCCCTTGCGAAGCGGGACGTTGGCGATCGAGCGGACGCCCACCCCTGGCGCGATCCGGATGCAGCGCAGCGGCGAGATCACGCCACGGCGCGCGGCCTGCGCCAGATCGAAGCGCGAGGTCTGGGTCGGGAAGAGGTCGGTCACGTGGCGCGCGATCAATGCGCCGGTGGCCGTCATGCCGATGAAGATCGGGCCGCTCCAGTTGCGGATGGCGGCGCTGGTCTTCTCGCCCAGGGCCGTATGGGCCTCGTCGCAGATCACGATCGAATAGGCGTCGGAGATCTTGCCCGCGTTGCGGACGAACCACTGGTAGGTCTCGACGCTGACGGGGCCGTCGACGTTGGGGTCCTTGTCGCCCGAGAGCATGGCCGGCACGACGCGCTTCTTGTAGCCGCGGTCGAACAGCTCGCCGTGGAACTGGTCCACCAGGTTGCGGCGATGGGTCAGGATCAGGACGCCGCCGGTGTGGGTGGCCTCGACAAAGCCCAGCGCGGCGACCGTCTTGCCGGCGCCAGTGGCGTGCTCGAACCAGAAGCGGCGGGCGGCATTGTGGTCGATCGTGACCGCGTCGACGGGGGGCTCGTCTTCGTCTTCGTCCTCGGGCTCGTCCTCCCAGTCCACCGGCTCCTCGTCAGTGGCAACGACCTCGGCCTCGATCGCGGCGGCCCGCTCGGCATCGCGCGCCTCGCGCTCGGCGTCGCGCTTGGCCTGCTCGGCCTCGAGCGCCTCGGCGTGAATCGCATCCATCTCGTCGTCATCGACGGAGTCGTCCTCATCGATGTCCTCGTCCTCGTCGATGTCGTCCTCGTCGATGTCCCCTTCCTGGTCCTCGTCGAGGTCGTCGACGGGAAGGTCGTCCTCGTCCTCGTCGTCCGGAAGCTCCTCGGCCTTCGCGCCGTTGCCGTTTCCGTTCTTCGATGCCTCCGCCTCGGCCAGAAGCGCAATCAGGGTGCCCGACAGGGCATCGACCTGATGGGCGGAGAGGACGGTTCCATCGACCAGCTTCGGCTCCTCCTCCGCCATGAGCCGCTCGAGCCCGAGCATGAGCGAGTACTCCCGGCGCCAGGCGACCGAAGGCTGCTCCAGGCCCTGATCCAGCTCGGCCTTGGCGGCGTCAAAGGCGTTCCGGCGCGCGGTGCCCGCCGCAAGAGCGGATGCGGCGTCCTCGCCTTCCATGACGAAGCGCTCGCGCACGAATTCCTCCGCACGTTTGATTTCTGCGGGTGAGAAGGGCGGAGTTCCGCCGGTCTTGGTGCTGTCAGCCATCAGGCCTCTCTCGCAATGCGTTGGGAAGACCGTTCGCGGGCATGCCCGCAGAGAGGTGCTTCCCATCCCTTCGCCGGAACCCACCACAAGCCGCCGGGTGGTCTGGCGCAGCCCGCGACCCCTTGGGATCGCGACGCTCTGGTCATTAAAGCAGCCCTGGCGGGTATTGGTAGCCGCCGGGGGCCAGCTTGCATATGGGACCCTTCAGTGGTGCGCACGCTCCTGGCCCGGGCAACTCCGACAATGCTCGCCCTCGCCATCGTGGGCTGTGGCGCCGCGGCCGCCCCGAATGCGGCCGACTATCCGCCGTTCAAGCCTCCGGCGGGGCAGCCCCGGGCACTGGTCGCGCTGCAGGACCAGGCGCATCAGATCCTGCCCGGCGGACTGCCGGCGTTCCAGAAGCGCCTGGCGGCGCTGAAGGGCTATCCGGTGGTGGTGAACAAGTGGGCCTCGTGGTGTGGCCCGTGCGCCGCCGAGTTCCCCTACTTCGCGCAGGTGGCGCAGAAGGACGCAGGCCAGGTGGCCTTCATGGGCGTCGACAGCATGGACGACAGCGCGGCAGCCGCGACCTTCCTCGACTCCCATCCAGTCCCTTTCCCCAGCTACTCGGATCCCGACACCAAGATCTCGCAGGACCTCAAGTCCGGGGTGGCCTGGCCCTCAACCACGTTCTATGACGCCAACGGCAAGTTCCAGTACACGAAGCAGGGGGCGTACGCCAACGAGCAGCTGCTGGTCCAGGACATCGAGAGGTACGCGCTTGGCAACGACCGCTGACACGATGCTCGAGGTCCGCCCCGCTCGCAACGCCGACGAGGTGAAGCAGGCGCTGGATCTTCGCTACCGGGTGTTCTGCCTGGAACAGGGCGTGTCCGAGCGATCCGAGCGGGACGGCCGTGACGGCGACGGCGCGCTGCACCTGGTGGCGGTCGCCGGCGATCGCCTGGTCGGCACCTGCCGGATCATCACCAGCCGGCGCACCGTGACCCTCAGCCGCATGGCGGTGGAGGCCGACTTCCGCCGCAGCGGCGCCGGCGCGGCCCTGCTGGCCGAAGCCGAGGCCCGGGCGCGGCGGTCGCGCGCCAAGAGGATCAGCCTCCACGCCCAGACGTACGCGCTGCCTTTCTACAAGCGGGCGGGCTACGTGAGCCACGGCCCCGTTTTCGTGGAAGAGGGGATCGATCACGTAGCGATGGAACTCAAGCTTGGCTGAGGTCCGGATCGACCCGCTCAGCGGCCTGCGGGTGATCGTGGCCCCCGAGGACCCGGTGCTCGCGGGCGTCGAGCATCCCGGCGCGGACCCACTCGAATCGGGCCGGGGCGACCCCGACCTGTTCGCCGTACGCCCCGCGTCGGGAGCCCACGAGGTGATCGGGCCAGCCGATCCCCTGGAGTCGCTCGAGCCCGCGCAGGTCGAATCGGCGGCCGGCGGCTGGCGTGAGCGGATGCGAGCGCACCCCGATGCCGCCTACCTCCACATGGCGGTCGACCAGGCTGGCGGCGCCGGCCGGGCGCAGCTCTTCGCGCTTCCCTTCGTGCCCGCCCTGGTGGCCCGGGAGCGTGAGCGGTTCACCGCCTACGCGCTGCGGACCAACGGCCGCAACCTGCTGGAGGATCTGGTCCAGGAGGAGGTGCGGCTACGTGAGCGGGTCGTAGCCATCGATGACCAGGCGGTGGCCTTCTGCCCTTTCGCCTCACGGACCCCGTTCCAGGTGACGATCGCACCGCGAAAGCCGCGGGCACGGTTCGAGGACGACGGGCCTCTGGGAGCGCGCCTGCTGCACGACGTCCTGGGGCGCCTGGCGGCCGTGGCCGGGCCGGAGCCGGCCCTGAGCCTGTGGATCCGCACCGCCCCGCGCGACGCCGAGCACTTCTGCTGGCGCATCGACGTGCTGCCGGCCGTCGCGGCCAGCGGCGGCCTCGAGCCGGGCACAGGGGT
>JAXDIE010000061.1:0-27176 GCA_034664165.1 Thermoleophilaceae bacterium
CGTTGACCGTGTCCTCGGTGATCTTGCCGGCGGGCACCATGCACCAGACGGAGCGCGGGGCGGTCATCTTCTCCGCGAGCTCGGCCAGGGAGGAGGCGCCCACGGCACCGTCGGCCACCAGCTCGGCGACCGTGTCGGAGTTGACGTCATAGACCACGCATGTGTGGCCTTCGCGCATCAATCGCCTGACGATTCCGGCACCCATCCTGCCGAGGCCCACCATGCCAAGCTCGCTCACTCTGAACTCCTCTCGTTTCGGTGCCGGAAGTCAGAGCCCATCCTATGCGGCACCGCGCGCCGGGTGTTACTCAGTAGAAGCGGACGGCGAGGACGATCGATACGGCGAGGCCGGCGCACCCGATCCCGATGCGCAGGGCATCGCCCGGCACCCGCTGCGCCAGATGGCCGCCGATGCGCCCTCCGATGAGCGAGGAGACCAGAAGAACCGCCGCGAATGACCAGACGATCGGTGCGAGGAAGACATAGACAATCGCTGCCAGGAGGTTGGCGCATCCCGCCAGGACCAGCTTGACCCCGTTCAGCCGCTGGATGTCGTCCGGAACAAAGAGCACGAGGACAGCGAGCAGCAGGATCGAGACGGCCGAGCCGAAGTAGGCCGCGTAGGCGCCACAGAAGGCCACGCCGACGTACAACGATGCCGAGTGCTCGTCGCCGGCGTGGGGCAGCGCCTGGGACAGCCTCTTCTGGAACAGCAGGAGCAGACAGGCGCCCGCCACGAGCGGCGGAACGAGCACCTCGAAGGTGTCCTCGGGCGTGGTGAGCAGCAGGGCCGTGCCGGCAACGGCGCCGAGCAGGGTCGGCACCAAGAGCCGGACCACCCGTGCGCGCTGACCCTCGAGGTGGCCGGCGTACGCCACCGCTCCACCCACCGCGCCCGGGATCAGGCCCAGTGTGTTGGTCACGTTTGCCGCCAGCGGCGGCACACCGAGCGCCACGAGCGTCGGGAACGTGATCAGCGAGCCGCCCCCGGCGATCGAGTTCGAGGCCCCGGCGATCAGGCCCGCGGCCGCCACGGCGAGAGCCTGGACGAGTGTCATCTGTCCAGCCGGGCGACTACTGGTCGTCGAAGCACTGGCCGAGCGAAGCCGAGTACGACATGCCCTCGGGGCAGTCGCCGCCGCCTGCCCCTGCACCCGGATCGCCTTCGTCCGGCGAGGGAGCGGGCGCGGGCGCCGGAGCCTCCGCCGCGGGTGCGGCCTCCGTCACCGTCTTGACCTTCTTGACGGTCTCGGTCTGCGTGACGGTCTCGGTCTGCGTCTCGGTGACCACCTTGGGCTCGCCGCAGCCGGCCGCAAGGAGCAGGGCAACCAAGGCCAGAGCGAGTGCTGCCAGGCGCGACATGCCGCAAGTCTACGCCCGTGGATGGGGGGAGCACGGTCACAGAGCGCTCGCGTGATGTTGGCTAGGCTGCACGTCAACGACCGAGGCGAAGCCCACGGAGCGGGTCCGTGAGCCCTCAGCGGAGAGCGAGAAATGTCAGCCACAGGTGGCGGGACCGTCACGCTGGTGTTCACGGACCTAGTGGGCTCCACGGAGCTGCTGTCGCAGCTCGGCGACGATGTTTTTGGCCGGCTTCAGGCCGATCACTTCACCATGCTCCGGGAGGCCGCGGCCGAGTTCGGCGGAACCGAGGTCAAGAGCCTCGGCGACGGGCTGATGCTGGTCTTCCACTCCACCGTTTCGGCTGTGTCATGCGCTGCTGCGATGCAGGCCAGGGTCTCCGTTCACGACTGGGGCGGCCCCCACCTGGGGCTGGGCCTGCGGGTCGGAGTGAACTGCGGCGATGCCATCAGCAAGGACGACGACTACTTCGGCACCCCGGTGGTAGTCGCCAAGCGGCTCTGCGACCGTGCAGAGGGCGGCCAGGTGCTGGTATCGGGCCTGGTTCGCGCGCTGGTCGGAGGGCGGGGAAACCACGTCTTCCGCGACCTGGGTCCCATGAGCCTCAAGGGGCTGGCCGACCCGGTGAACACGTGCGAGCTGGCCTGGGCCGGCGACGACGCCGCCGAGCATCCGATCGCGCCCGCAGCCGAGCCCGATTCGCCCGTCACACAGCCCGAGCAGATCCCGCTCCCGCCTGAGCTTGCGCCCTCGACCGGCAGCACTGCATTCATCGGCCGGGCGGCGGAGGCGGCACGCTTGACCAAGGCCCTTGATCGCACAAGGGGCGGGACCCGTCAGCACGTGATGATCGCCGGTGAGCCGGGGATCGGAAAGACACGGCTGGCTGCGGAGATTGCCCGGCTCGCCCATTCCCAGGGCATGCTGGTGGTCCACGGCCGCTCCGACGAGGAGAGCGTCGTGCCCTTCCAGCCGTTCCTTCAGACCATCAGGCACTACGTGGACCACGCCCCGCAGGCTGAGCTGGTCGATGCCTTCCGCCTGGCCGGCCCCGAGATCGCCCGGCTCGTGCCCGAGCTGCGCGCACGCTTCCCGGACATCCCCGAGCCCGCGCCCGCGGATCCGGAGACGGAGCGCTACCGCTTGTTCGAGGCGGTGTCGTCGGCGTTCACCATCGCCGCGCGCAAGCGGCCGGTGTTCCTCCTGCTGGACGACCTCCACTGGGCCGACAAGGCCAGCCTGCTGCTGCTGAAGCACATCGCTCGCACGCCTCAGGCGGCCGCGGTGATGGTGGTCGGGACCTTCCGGGATGTCGAGACCGCACGGTCGCATCCGCTGGCTCAGGTGCTTGCCGACCTGTCGCGCGAGCGGCTCGTGGAGCGGATTGACCTCAAGGGCCTGAGCCCGGAGGAGGTCAACGGGCTCGTGACCGCGTGGGCAGGTCAGGAGACGCCCCCGGGACTGTCCGAGGTGATCTGGCGCGAAACGGAAGGCCATCCCTTCTTCTGCAAGGAGCTCCTGAGGCATCTGCTGGAGACCGGGGCCCTCAGCCAGACAGGCGGCGGCCTGCGCACAAAGCTCAAGATCGAGAAGCTGGGGATTCCGGAGGGTGTGCGGGATCTGGTCGACCGGCGCCTTGCGCGCCTTGGAGAGGACACCTTCCAGGCACTGTCCGTCTCCGCGGTTGTCGGCCGCGAGTTCTCCGTCGACGTGGTCAGGCGCGTGACGCGCATGTCCGAGGACTCGTTGCTCGACTCGCTGGAGGAGGCGGCTGCCGCGGGCTTGCTGATCGAGGGCTCAGGCGCCACCTTGACCTACCGCTTCTCCCATGCCCTGGTCCGTGGCTCGCTGTATGACCATCTCTCGCGCGCCAGGCGGGCCCGGCTGCACATCCAGATCGCCGAGGCCCTGGAGGAGACCGATCCCGAGCGCTTCCTCCCCGAGCTGGCGAACCATTTCTTCGAGGCGGCCGCCGGGTCGGACGTGCTCGAGCGCGCGATCGACTACGCGGTGGCCGCCGCCGAGAGCGCAACCAGACAGCTCGCGTACGAGGACGCCGCCAGCCAGTACGAGCGTGCCGTCGGCGCCCTGACCCTCAGGGGCGGCGACGAAACCCGGCTTTGCCGGCTCCTGGTGGCGCTGGGCGAGAGCCGGTGGGCCGCCGGCGAGTTCGTGGCGGCCCGCGGCCCCCTCGCTCGCGCGGCGGAGCTGGCGGACCGGCTCAACCTGATCCCGGAACTCGCGCAGACCGCGCTTGTTTACGGCGGCCCGTTCGGCTTCGACGGCGGCATCGAGAACACCGAGCTGATCGACCTCCTGGAGCTGGCCCTTGCCCGGCTCCCCAAGGAGGACGACCCGCTGCGCGCGCGGGTCCTGGGCCGGCTGCTGCTCGCGCTGGCCGTGTCGCCGGCGTCTGAACGCCGGCACGAGCTGGCCCAGGAAGGGGTGGCGATGGCCCGGCGCCTGGGCGATCCCGCCGTGCTGGCCGAAGTCCTCACGGCGGCGAACTGGACCACCGGCGGGCCCGACGACCTGGAGCAGCGACTCACCGTGGCAAAGGAGGCACTGGCCATGGCCGACCAGGCGGGGAATCCCACGCTGCGGCTCGAAGTCGGGTTCTGGGCGGTGGCCAACCTCCTGGAGGCCGCGGACATGGACGCCGCTGCCCGCGAACTCGAGATCTGCACGGAGCTCCTCCAGGGAATCCGCCATCCCTACCACGCGTGGATGGTGGCGCTGGCCCAGACCATGCGCGCGATTCACGACGGGCGCATGAAGGACGCCGGGCCGCTCGCCCGGCGGGCATTGGAGACCGGGCAGCTGGCGGCCAATCCAAATGCCGTCCAGCTGTACTCGGCCCAGATCGAGGTGATCGCCTTCCTCGAGGGCACGATGATCCAGCTACACGCCGCCTCCCAGGCCTTCGCCGACCACTTCCGCGGAATCCCCGCGTTCCGCTGCGGCCTCATCCACATCTGCTCGGAGATCGGCCTGGAGGACGAGGCCCGCGCCAATTTCGAAACGCTGGCCGCCCACGACTTCGAGGACTTCCCGCGCGACATGTTCTGGTTCAGCGCGATCGCGCTGCTCGCCGACAGCTGTGTGGATCTGGGTGACAGGGAGCGGGCGGTGCTGCTGTATGACCTGCTGAAGCCCTACGAGGACCGTTACGTGGTTCTGGGCAGCTTCGCCGCCCCCTACTCGTTCGCCTCCCGTCCACTCGGACGACTGGCCGGCTTCCTGGGTGACCACGAGGAGGCCGAGCGCCTGTTCGAAAAGTCCCTGGAGGCGCACGCCCGGGTCGGGGCCGAGGCGGGGGTCGCCTGGACCCATCTGAACTATGCCCGGATGCTGATCTCCCTCGACACCCCTGCCGCAGCCGAACGGGCCCTGCCGCACATGGAGGAGGCATCGGAGCTGGGCCGCCGGCTCGGCCTCCAGAGCTTCGTCGACCAGGTGCGCGAGATGCGGGAGGGCGTGATCCAGGAGGCGCCCAGGCGGCGGACTGTGGGAGAGGTGGCGTCGCAGCTGGGATCCGACGCCCGGGCCGCCGTGACCACCCGGGGAAGGGTCGGCATGGCCAAGCTCATCGCCGACGCCTCCGACGACGATCTGGAGCGGCGCTTTGGCTCGCGGGTCGGGCAGCGCGCCATGTTCGCGGCCATGGCGGGCGGGTTCCAGCCGCGGATGGCGCTCGGCTTCGAGGGCGAGCTCGGGTTCGAGCTGACCCATCTCGACGAGACCACAGCCTCCGACTGGTGGACGATCCAGATCCAGGGCCGCAAGGCCACCGCCCATCACCGTGCTCCCGCAAACGCCGAATTCACGCTGCACGTGGCGGTCCCGGACTTCGTCCGGATCGTGGCAGGGTCGGTCAACCCCGTCACCGCATGGGTCGAGGGACGTGCCCGGGGCGAGGGCGACGTGACCCTGGGGCCAAGGCTCGTCGAGCTCTTCGGCGGCGTTGCGCCCTTCGAGACGGCGGCATCGGGGCCCAGGCAGCTGCAGGCTGAGTAGGCTGCGGCCGATGCCCGAGCCGATCACAGATCTCCCGGTCCGCGTCGAGGGCGTCGCGGGCATGCAGGCCCTGCAGGGCGCCCAGATCGGCCCGAGCGAGTGGCGCACGGTCACCCAGGCCGACATCGACTCCTTCGCCGCGCTGTCGGGCGACGACCAGTGGATCCACTGCGACGTCGAGCGCGCCAAGGCCGAGAGCCCCTTCGGCACCACCATCGCCCACGGCAACCTCACCCTGTCGATGATCGACGGCCTGCGGCTGGACATGTTCGACAACAGCGGCTTCCTCCTGGGCGTGAACTACGGCTGGAACAAGGTCAGGTTCCCCGCGCCGGTCCCCGCCGGCGCTCGGATACGCGGCCTGGCCGAGGTGGTCGAGGTCGAGGAGATCGACGGCGGCTGGTGGCAGATCGTCACCCGTTTCACCGTCGAGGTCGAAGGCTCGGCCAAGCCCTGCTGCGTCGCCGACAGCGTCGGCCGGGTGATGGCTGCACCGGACAGCTGAGCCGCCGGGCTCCGCTCTAGACTCGCTCGCCTCAATGGACTATCCGGTCGAGGCCTTCACCGATTCCGAGCGCGCCGCGCTCTCTCCGCATTTCACCAACCTCGACCGGCCGGTCTTCGCGCTGGTCAACCTGCCCGAGACGGTCAAGGGGGCGCTGTACGCCCGCTACTCCCGCTACCCCGGCACGCTGCGGCGCCTATACCTGGACGAGTTCGCGGCCGACGCGGAGGCCGGCGCAGCCAACGCCTTCGACGGTGCCGAGGGCGAGCGGGCCGCCGCGCTCTACCGGCGGATCTTCCTGGGCTATGGCGATGACTCAGTGGCCCAGCTCGGCGGCGTGCACATCGCCTGCGAGTGGGTGTCCAACGTGATGACCAAGATGCTGCAGCGCGGCCGCTTGGCCTCCTATCTCGAGCAGTCCACCCGCTACATCGCCTACGACTCGCCCATGCCGGGCCCCGACGGCGCGCCCGAGGCCGGGGGCTACCGCTACTGGCGCGATCCGTCACTCGGCCCTGAGTACCAGCGGGCGATGGACTTCCTGTTCACCACCTACTCGCAGAGCCTTCCGCGGGTCGAGGCCTGGGCGGCGGAGCGCTTCCCCCGAGGGGACGACGAGCCCGAAGCTGCCCATGCCCGCTCGATCCGGGCGAAGGCGCTCGACCTGCTGCGCGGCCTCCTGCCCGCCGCGTCGCTTTCGCACATGGGGATCTACGCATCGGGCCAGGCCTACGAGCAGCTGCTGCTCCGCCTGATGGCATCGCCCCTTCCCGAGGCCCGCGAGATGGCGGCGATGATCCTGAGCGAGCTCCAGCAGGTAATCCCGAGCTTCGTGGCAAGGGTCGACAGGCCGGACCGGGGCGGCGAGTGGGTCGAATATCTCTCCGACCGGGCTACCGCCGCCCAGCGGATCGCCAAACGGCTGGGCCTGGACGGGCAGCGCGATGACAGCAGCGCTCCCTCCGTCCGCCTCCTCTCCGTCCAGGGCTCCGAGGAGGAGCTGCTTGCGGCGCTTCTGTTCGAGGCCACCGCCACCTCGGAGGCCGAGGCGATGGCCGCGATTCGCGTGCTCCCGCCCGATGAGCGCGCCACGCTGATCGCCGAGCTCTGCGGTGAGCGCCGCAATCGCAGGCACCGCCCGGGGCGTGGCTTCGAGGCGCTGAGCTACCGCTTCGAGGTCGTCTCGGACTACGGCGCCTTCCGCGACATCCAGCGGCATCGGATGCTCACCATCCAGTGGCAGCCGCTGACACCGGACCTGGGCGCCGGAGTGCCCCACGAGCTGGAGGAGGCCGGCGTCGCCGACGACTACCGGGAGGCCCTGGACACCTCGCAGGCCGAGTACTCGCGCCTGAGCGATGCGGGCCTGCCCGAGCTGGCTCCCTACGCGCTCTGCCTTGGCTACCGGATCCGCTACATCCTGGACATGAACGCGCGCGAGGCCATGCACCTGATCGAGCTGAGATCCGGCCGCGAGGGCCACCCCGCCTACCGCGCCGTCGCGCACGAGCTGCACGCCCAGATCGCCGCAATCCACCCGGCCGTGGCCGCGGCCATGACGCACGTCGACGTGGACACCGAGCCCCGTCTGGAGCGGATCCTTTCCGAGATCCGCACCCAGACCAAGGCCGCAGCCGCAAGCTGAATCCGGCCCGGCACCGCAACACCGCGCCCATTGGCGGGTTCATTGGGGTGACAACCCGAGCAAGGAGGACTCCATGGATAGGAACCGCCTCAACAGGTTCATAGTCGCAACGGTCGCCGCACTCACGGTGGCAGGCGCCTGCGCGGCAATCGCAGTAGCGGCAAGCATCGTCGGCACCGACGGACCGGATCAGCTGACGGGCACCCCGGCGAAGGACCGCATCACGGCCCTCGCCGGTGACGACACGGTCGCGGCTCGCGCCGGCAACGACAAGGTCGATGCCGGAGACGGAAACGACGGCGTGCGCGGCGGCCGGGGAAATGACCGGCTGATCGGCGGCCTGGGTGACGACACCCTCGCCGGCGGACAGGGCGTTGACAAGGTTCGCGGGCTTGACGGCATCGACACCTTGTCGGCCGCTGCCGGGCCGGACTTCGTCGGCGGTGGGCTGGGCAACGACGTCATCGACGGCGGTGAGGGGAACGACTTCACGGCCGGAGGCCAGGGCGATGACAAGCTGTTCGGCCAGGCCGGCAACGACTCGATCTTCGCCAACCTGGGGGTCGACGAGTCGTTTGGCGGTGACGGCAACGACGACATGTGGGCGCTGGCGCGCGGCGATGTCGATCCGGTTACCGTGCCCGACACGATCGGCGACACGCTGCATGGCGAGGCAGGCAATGACACGTTCCACGTACGGGATGGCGAGCAGGACACAGTGGACTGCGGCCTGGGGCAGGACAAGGTCCTGGCGGACACGCTGGACGTGGTGGGAACGGACTGCGAGTCGGTGACCCGTGCCGAGCCCAAGCCCGGCGAGGACTCCGAGGAAGGCCAGGCCGAGGAGGAGACGGGCTGACACGCATCGGTTTTTGCGGCTGCCGCCTGGGGTAGCCAAACCGTGACTCCTCCCGGATAGAGGAAGTCTGCAATGAGGGGCCCCAAGGATGGGGCCCCTTTTTTGCGCCGCAAACCGACTGGCCAATTCCGATAGGTTCGAGCCATGAGCGGGACGCCCCTTACCGAGACCAGGATCGCGCCGTCGATCCTGGCCGCCGACTTCTCGGCGCTTGGGAGCCAGGTCGACGAGGTCATCGCCGCCGGGGCGCGCGTGATCCACGTGGACGTGATGGACGGCAACTTCGTGCCGCCGATCACGATGGGCCCGCTGGCCGTCAACGCCATTGGTGAGCGCGTGCATGCCGCGGGAGCGGCGGTTGACGTGCACCTGATGATCAACCGGCCCGAGGCCCAGATCGACGAGTTCGCGAAGGCGGGTGCGGACAACATCACCTTCCACGCCGAGGCCACCGTCCATGCCAACCGGCTCGTCCAGGCCATACGCGAGCACGGCTGCCGCGCCGGCGTGGCGATCAACCCGGGCACGCCGGTGGGCGCGGTGGCGCAGCTCGCGGGCGACATCGACCTTGTGCTTTGCATGACGGTCAACCCGGGCTGGGGTGGGCAGGCGTTCATCCCCAGCTCGCCGGCGAAGATCGCCGCGATCCGGGAGATGCTCCCTGCGGGCACTCCGCTCGAGGTCGACGGTGGTGTCGACGAGCAGACGGCGCCCTCGTGCGCGCAGGCGGGGGCGACCCTGTTCGTGGCCGGCAGCGCGATCTTCGGGGCGCCCGACCCGGGGGCGGCCTACCAGGCCATCGCCAAGGCCGCCGGCGCGGCCTGAGCGCGGCTAGCGGCCGCGCTTCTTCTTCTTGCGCGGGGCGGAGGACTCCCCGCCATCCGAATCGACGGGCTCCGCCTTTGCGGGCTTGGAAGACGCCTCGAGCTGACCGGCCCGCTTGGCCTCATAGGCGGCGCGCTGCTCGGCGGCGCTGGGCCACGGCACAGGCGAGCCCGATTCCCATGCGGGACCGCGGCCATTGGGCCAGCGATTCGAGATGACCATGCCCACCGCGCCCAGCCAGAACGCCTGAAGGATGGCCACGTTGACCAGCGGCAACACGTAGAAGACACCCACGAGGATCCCGACGATGCCGACAAACCGGCTGACCAGGCCAACGCGCATGGCGCTGAGGCTGATCAGGAGCATCGCGAATGCGATGCCCAGCGCGCCGGCCTGCTGGACGCCGGCTACCACCTGCCGGGCCGTGTTGTTCTTGAGCGTGGCCACTGCCACCTCATCCGCCTTGCCGGCGACGGCGGTTCTGCTCACCGCCTGGCCCACCACGTCCACCGTGAGCTTGTCTGTACCGGAGGCCGCGGGCGCAGGGTCGTGCTGGATTGCCTGGGCTGACGGCGTTGCGGCGAAGTCGTGCGAGACGTCCACCAGCGTCACGCCGTTGGCAATCCCCGCAGCGGCGAAAAGGACAGGGCCCAGGATCGCGAGTACGCGAGCGGCCGAAGCCAGCGCCGGATTGCGGGCCTTGGTGGCTTTGTACATGTAGAGCAGCACCGGGATCAGCAACAGCGACGGAACGGTCTGCCCGGCGAGGACCAGGATGTACTGGGTCGGCTGGGACATGACCGTGAGCAGCGCGGAAGCGTCTCCGCCACCCGTCGACCTGATCAGAAGAGGCAGGAAAAGCGAGGCGAAGGAGAGCACCGCGAGCACGAACGCGGCGATGAACGCCGGCTTGGCGTGTTCCGCCTCCCACGTAACCTGCTCCGCCCGCGACAGGGTCATGAGCGATCCGGCCCGTCCGTCATGGCGCGGGCCGCGGCATCGGCTCCCTCGGGTGCGGTGGGCGGGGGAAGGTTTGGCGAACGCGGCGGGTAGTAGTCGTTGTCTTCCGGCTCGACTACTCGCGAGAGGCGGTCCCCCACGCCGAGGATCGCGTTCAGGACCGGCTCGGCCAGGCGGATTACGCCCTCGAGCTGGTCGCGACGGCGAAGCTGGTCGGAGTTCAGACGTGCCACGGGGCGCGACGATAGCGGGAGCGCGGTTATCGTGGCCGTCATGCGCGCCTTCGCCCTTTCTGCCGTCGGCCGTGACCGGCCCGGGATCGTCGCCGGAGTCACTGGCGTGCTGCTGGATCACGGGATCAACATCCAGGACTCCCAGATGACCATTCTGCGCGGCCGGTTCGCCATGACGCTAGTGGTGGCCGCGCAGGACGACACCGACATCGCGGCACTCCGCGCAGATCTGGAGCAGGCCGGAACCGGGCTCGAGCTGGACGCGGTGGCGATCGAGGAGATCGGCGAGGATGCGGAGGACGGCCCCGACCCGTCGCACATCGTCTCGGTCTACGGCGTCGACCATCCGGGAATCGTCCACGCGGTCTCGAGCGCCCTCGCCGACCGCCGGTGGGGAATCACCGACCTGGACACGCGCGTGCTGGGCGACGAATCCAACCCGCTCTACATGATGGTCCTGGAGGTCGCCCTGCCTGAAGGCACGAGCGACGAAGAGCTGTCCTCGGTCCTGAGCACGGTCGGCGACGAGCAGGGTGTGGAGATCACATCCCGCCCGCTCGAGAGCGACACGCTCTAGCCCGCCCGCGTGCCCGCCCGCGAGGTTCTGCGCTTCCCCCACCCCGCGCTCAAGCGGGTGTGCCGGGCGGTCCCCGAAGAGGAGCTGGCCCAAGCCGCCCGGCTGGCGGACGACCTACTGGACACCATGCGGGCGTTTCCCGGATGCGTGGGCATCGCGGCGAGCCAGCTCGGTGAGCTGCTGCGTGTGGTGGTGGTCGACCTGTCCGAGCATCCGAAGGCCACGGTCAACCACGGCCTGCAGAAGCTGGTGAACCCGGTGGTCACAAGAGCCGAGGGGTCCGATGTGGGGCGCGAGGGCTGCCTCTCCATTCCGGACTACACGGCCAACGTGCGCCGCGCGACGTCGATCACCCTCGAGGCGCTGAGCCCGGCCGGCGAACGCGTCCGGATCGAAACCGAGGGCTTCGAGGCGCGCTGCCTGCTGCATGAGCTGGACCATCTCGACGGCCTGCTGTTCCTCGACCGGGTCGATTCGCTGAAGTCCGACGTGTTCAGACGGAAGAAGCGAAGCTGAGGTGTGGAGCTACACTGGGCCCATGTCCGCAGACGACCCATTCGGCGGCCTCTTCGGCGACCCCGACGAGCTGCGCAGGCGAATGGCCGAGATGGCCGAGCAGATGCAGGGCGCCCAGAAGGTCGCGTGGGCAGACAACGCGATCAAGCTCGCGGTCGACATGACCGTGGCCGGGATCAACCGCCTGAACCTCCAGGGCAACGCCGAGCAGCAGGCCGCCGAGGTGCGCCAGGCGATGTCGAGCCTGTTCCCGGAGGCCGTGACGCTCGTCCGCGAAGCCCGCGAGGGCTTCGGCACCTAGGCCTCAGCCCGCCCGGGCTCCCGCCGCCTGTTTCTCCGCCGCGCGCTCGGCCTTGCCGGCGGCGATGATGTCCTTGAAGCTCCTGAAGCCGAAGAGGAAGAAGATGCACGCGAAGGCGATGGCGAACATCGTCGATGCGATCGCGATCTGCTGCCCCACCGAGTAGGCGGCGACCACCGAAGCGGTCGCGACTCCGCCAAAGACCTGGAGGATCAGCGCCTGCTGGATGCCCGCGCCCTGCGGGGTGATCGGCACAAGCGCCCCCACAGCATTGATCCCCAGCATCAACAGGACATTGTGGACCGAGCCGCCCACGTGGAAGGCCTCGAGGAACATCCAGAAGGCTGTGAAGCGGAAGCACCACCCGATGAACTGGAGCAGGAACACCTCGCGCAGGTAACGGCGGCGGTCCCGCAGCATCGTGAGACCCTGGCGCACCCGCGCCCAGAACGACTGGATCCGGGCCGACAGCATGGCGAGGATCACCAGCACCGCCACGGCCGAGAACGTAATCATGAAGACCGTGAAGTCCGGGTGCTGGGCGAAGAAGGCCAGATCGAACGATGCCAGGCTCGAGAAATCAGGCGGCTTCGGGAACACCCCTTGGGAGAAGGCGAAGGTGAGGATGAAGACTGCCATCACACCGTCGAAGATCAGCTCCGACATCATCGCCGCGGCAACCGCCGAATACGTCGAATTGGGCACCGACGTCTTGGTCAGGAACAGGCGAACGATGTCGCCCGAGCGTGCTGGCATCACGCTGTTGAACCCGTACCCCGCCATGTAAGCACCCCAGATGTAACGGAAGCCGATTTCCTCGTCCGGATATGCCGCGCGGAGGATGTTGAAAGCCGCTCTGGACCTGAACGACTGGTAGATCACGAAGACCGTGAGCCCGAAGAGCAACGCAACCCAGTTGACGGCCGCCAGGTTGGCCCAGAACGAGGAGATCGCGTCGAGGACCGACGTGATCGAGCTCATGATGTCGGCGACCGGGAGCACGGGGGTCATTTCAGCAGCCGCGAGAGCCGGCGGTCCTTGAGGACCGTCCCGCCGGTCTGCTCCTTCGGGCAGTAGGTGGTGGTGTGCTCCGCGAAGAAGACCGCCTCGAGTGTGGTCCCGCATCGCGGACAGGGCTCCCCATGCCTCGCGTGGACCTTCAGGGGCATGGGCGCCTTGTCTGGAAGCGAATCCCCGACCACCTGCTCATAGTGCTCGAGGGCCCCGCCGAGCACCGTGTCACATGCGACCCTGAGGCGCTCCACCTCATCGTCGGTGAGCTCCGAGCCCTTGCGGAAAGGAGAGAGGCACGCCTCCCAGAGCAGCTCGTCGACCCACGAGCGGCCGATGCCGGCGATGGTGCGCTGGTGGCGGAGCAACGGGTGCAGGTGCTTGGGCTGGCGGACCGCCGCGGCGAACACCTCGTGCGAGGGCGCGGGAAAGGCCTCAGGGCCCAGCGAGGCGACCATCTCGTCCTGGTCGAGCTCGGCCGCCGGCAGCAGCTTTGCCCAGGCAGCCTGCTTGGTGCCGAACTCGCGAAGGCGCAGCTCACGATCGCCATCGACGCGCACGAGGACGCGGGAGGCGCGGTCTTTCAGCGACGCCCGTTTGTCGAACAGCTGCAGCCGACCCGAGGACATCAGGTGGATCAGCAGCACCAGATCCCCGAACTCGACCACCGGCATCTTGCCCCGGCGCCCGACCCCGGTGATCTCGCGGCCCACCAGCGCATCCAGCGGCGGATCGAACGTCTTCATGGTGTTCAGGCCGGGAGCCAACGCCGACTCGACCTTTGCGCCCGTCAGGGCGGTGGAAAGGCGGCGTGCGGTTATCTCGACTTCGGGCAGCTCGGGCATCTCCCCAAGAGGCTAGTGAGCGAATAGATTCGAGCGGTGCGGATAGCGCTGTCAGCTGATGAGAACGTGGGAGTGGCGGGAGCCCTGGCCGCCGAACTCGCCCGCCGCGGGCACGAGGTGAGCGCCCACGGGGCACTGGCCCCCGGTGATCGCGCCGACTGGGCCTGGGCCAGCCAGGCCGCCGCCGAGGAGGTGGCGGACGGGCGCGCGGACATGGGAGTGGTGTGCTGCTGGACCGGCACGGGCGCCTCGATCGCGGCCAACAAGGTCCCGGGCATCCGGGCAGCGCTGTGCACCGATGCCCAGACGGCTGCAGGCGCACGCCGGTGGAACGACGCCAATGTGCTCGCGCTGTCTTTGCGCACCACCAGCGAGGCGGTCCTCGGCGAGATCCTCGACTCCTGGTTCGAGTCCGGGCCCAGCTCCGATCCCGATGACATCGCCAACTGGGAGTACCTCGACCGGCGTCGTTAGAGTGCCCGCCATGCGCCGGTTCTTCAAGTGGGTCCTGATCGTGTTGGTGGTCGTCCTTCTCGCGCTGGCGGTCAACGCCTTCATCGTCAACGGCGAGGTGCAGCCCGCGACCGCCGACATCGGCCGGATCCTCGACCTGCCCGGCCCCGATCTCCAGGTCAAGGAGCTCGGCCCGCGCGACGCGCCGGCCATCGTGCTGGTCCACTGCTACACGTGCTCGATGAAGTGGTGGGAGCCGGACGCGCAGATCCTCAGCCAGGACCACCGCGTGATCATGGTCGACCTGATCGGCCACGGCGGGTCCGAGAAGCCGCGCACCGGATACGACATGCCGACGCAGGCAAGGCAGGTCTGGCTGGCCCTGGACAAGCTCGGGGTGGACAAGGCCCTGCTGGTCGGCCATTCGATGGGCGCCCTCGTTGTCACCGAGATGACCGTCGAGCAGCCGGACAGGGTCGACGGGCTTGTCGCAATCGGCTCTTCGGCAGAGCCGGGGGGAGGAGAGCTCCCGCTGACCGCGCGCCTGGGCTACGTGCCGTTGATCGGGCAGGCCATCAAGCGGCTGGTTCCCGACTCGGTTGTACGCGGTGCACTGGCAAGCGCATTCGCGCCCGGCTATGCGGTTCCCGACTTCGCCATCCAGGACTTCCGCCGCATGACCTATTCGGGGTATCAGCAGGCCGCCGCCCGGGACTCCGACTACCTGGCCGAGAAGTCCGTGCCCGATCGCCTCGGCGCAGTGGACGTGCCGATCATGTACATCCAGGGCGACCAGGACCAGCTGGTGGACCCGGCCAAGGCCAAGGAGGGCTGGGGATCGATAAGCGGAGCCCGCGTCGAGTCGCTCCCCGGCTCCGGGCACTCGCCCGAGCTCGAGAACCCGGATGAGACAGCGGCGCTGATCGAGGACTTCGGGAGCGGGGTGCAGGCCGCGGTGAAGCCGGATGCCAAGCCGGCGCCCAAGAAGCCTGATCCGAAGGGGAAGGGCGGAAAGCCGGCGCCGGAGAAGCAGCCGTCGAAGACGAATCAATCCAAGGGCGGCTCGAGCGACAAGGACCAGAAGAACGGCGGCAGTAAGGGTGGCGGCAAGAAGGACGCCGGCGGCAAGGGCGGCTCGAGCGGCAAGGACCAGAAGAACGGCGGCGGTAAGAGTGCCGGCGGCAAGAAGGACGCCAGGGGCAAGGACAAGGGCGGCCAGAAGGACTCAGGCAGCAAGAAGAAGTAGTCGAGTGCGAAGTTGACCCGCTATCCGAGGTCAAACTTCACCGTAGTTAATCTTTGCCGCCTGAGGGCTGGTCAACGACGACCTTGCCCTTCATCCCCTCCGCTATATGGAAGCGGCAGATGAACCGGTAGGTGCCGGCATCCCGGAACCTGTCGGACTTGACTGACGCATCGCCGCTGAACACGCTGTCCACGTCCTGTCCGCCGCTCTTCATGACGATCGAGTGGGTTCCCTCGCGGTTGAGCCAGCGGACCTTGTCGCCCACATTGATCTCGACCTTGTGGGGGCTCCAGTAGTTGTCGTAGGCGCCGACCCGGGCCGTGTCGGCAGCCGCCACGGACGGCGTGGCAAGGCTGACCGCGGCGCCGGCCAGCGCCAGTAAGGGGATTCGCCTGGGCATCGGGTCAAATCTAGCGGGACCGGGACGCTGCGCACCCCGGTCCGCCAGAAACGCCTACTTGACCTTGACCTTGCCCTTCATGCCCTCGGACTTGTGGATCTTGCAGATGTACTTGAACGTTCCGGAGTCCGGGAACTTGGCCGCCGAGGTGGTGTCACCCTCGTCGACCTTCTGGCTGAAATTGATCCCGCCCTTGAACGTGACGTCGTGGTCGCCATCGGTGCTCTTCCATTTGACCTTGTCACCCTTGTCGATCTTCGCCTTCCCGAAACCGAAGTTGAAGGCATCGACAGTGGTGGTCTTGGCGCTGGCCGGAGCGGCGGCCACGGCGGTGCTCAGAACGGCAATCGAAACGATGATTTTTCTCATGCGGTGACCCTACCCAAATGACCGCGCCGCTAGTCGCGCTTCGAAAGGGTTTACTACCGCTTCGATGACCAGCCAGGACATCGTCGAGACCCAGGAGGAGGCCGCGGCACAGGAGCGCGCGCCGCTGCTGGTGCTGCGCCCACTCGAGGCCTACCTCGATCAGCAGGGAATCGGCTCGGGGCCGATCGAGGCCCAGACCGTCGGGGACGGCCATTCGAACATCACCTACGTGATCAACCGCGGTGACACAGAAGTGGTCCTACGGCGCCCGCCCCGCCCGCCGCTGCCGCCCTCGGCGCACGACGTCCTGCGCGAGGCGCGCATGCTCACCGCCATCGAAAACGCGGACGTTCGCACCCCCAAGGTGCTCTGCACCTGCGATGACGAGTCGATCCTCGGAGTGCCCTTCTACGTGATGGAGCGGGTCGACGGCGACGTGATCACCACCGAGATCCCCGAGGCCCTGGCCAACCCGGAGGGCCGCGCCGCCATCTCCGAGGAACTGGTGGACGCGATGATCGAGATGCACGCGGTCGACTGGCGTGCCTGCGGGCTCGAGGGCTTCGGCAAGCCCACCGGGTATCTGGAGCGCCAGCTTCGCCGCTTCAACGGCCTCTGGGAGCACAACAAGACCCGTGAGCTGCCGACGGTGCAGGACTGCGCGGCCTGGCTCGAGAAGAACCTGCCCGACCAGGCTGAGGCCACGATCGTGCACGGCGACTTCCGCCTGGGCAACACGATGTACGCGCACGGCGCTCCTGCCAGGTTGGTCGCGATCTTCGACTGGGAGCTGTGCACCATCGGCGACCCGCTGGCCGACCTGGGCTACCTGACCATCACGTGGTCGGACCCCAGCGACCAGAGCAAGGGCACGATGTTCGACCAGCTCTCGATCACCCACGGCGAGGGCTTCCCCAATCGCGAGGGGCTCATCGAGCTCTACATGGAGAAGAGCGGCCGCTCGCTGAATGACATCCGCTGGTACCAGGCGCTGGCGCTCTGGAAGGCAGCCGTGTTCATGGAGGGCAATTACAAGCGCTCGCTGGCGGGCACCACGGATGACCCGTACCTCGCGCTCTTCGGCGAGGGGGTCCCGGCACTCGCCGACGCCGCGCTCGAGATCACGCGCCAGCCTGCACCCGGCTCGTGAACGGCCTCCTGATGGACTTCGGCGGCGTTCTGACCACGAACGTCTTCGACTCCTTCAAGGACTTCTGCGTGGCCGAGGGCCTCGAGCCCGACGCCGTGAAGCGGCTCTTCCGCGAGGATCCCGAGGCGCTGGGACTCCTCCGGCAGCTCGAGCGCGGCGAGGTCGAGCGCGGGCGGTTCTCAGAGCTGTTCGCACCCATTCTCGGGATCACGGACCACGAAGGGCTGGTGGAGCGCCTGTTCGCGGGGATGGTGCCCGACCATGCGATGCTCGACGCCGTCGAGAAGGCTCACGACGCAGGCATCCGGACCGGGCTGATCTCGAACTCGTGGGGCGAGGGCCACTACGACCGCGACATGCTGCCCGGCATCTTCGACGGGATCGTGATCTCCGGCGACGTGGGGATGCACAAGCCCAATGCCGACATCTACCTGCTGGGCGCGGAGCGCGCGGGGGCGGCGCCGGAGGACTGCGTGTTCGTCGATGACCTGCGCGAGAATTGCGCCGGCGCGGAGGCGGTGGGCATGACCGCGATCCTTCACCGGGGCGCCCAGGGCACGCTCCCGGAGCTCGAGCGCCTGCTGGGAGTCACGCTCAGCACCTGAACGAGAAGCTGCGTGTCCGGCCCGCACCGGCCTGTATGGTCCGCCGCGCCCCGATGACGTCCCTGCAAACACGCGCAATACCGCTGGTCCTGGCCTGTCTGGCGCTGGCCGCTGTCCCTGCCGCAGCGATCGCCAAGAAGACCTTCGGCATCGACGTGTCGCGCTTCCAGGAGAAGATCGACTGGAAGAAGGCCAAGAAGGACGGGGTGAAGTTCGCGTTCGTCCAGGCCAGCCGCGGCGACGGAAAGAACTGCTTCACCGTGGCCAGCGACTGCGGCCGCGACAAGTTCTACGACCGTAACTACGACGAGGCCAAGGCGCAGGGGATACCCGTCGGCGCGTACCACCGCGCCTTCTACAACGGGGGCGACAAGAAGGACGCGAAGAAGGAGGCCAAGAAGCAGGCCAAGATCTTCATCAAGGAGGTCGGCAGCCTGAAGAAGGATGACCTCAAGCCGGTCCTGGACTTCGAGAGCAATGGCGGGAACAGCGAGTTCGAGGGCTACGACAAGAAGTCGCTGATCACCTGGACGCAGACCTGGCTCGACGAGGTCGAGGACGCCCTGGGCAGCAAGCCCATGATCTACACCAACAACTCGAGCTGGCAGGCCACCGGCGACACCAAGCAGTTCGCCGACGACGGCTATCTGCTGTGGGTGGCCGACTTCGACGCCAACAAGCCGCTGGTTCCCGCCGGAAACTGGGGTGGCAAGGGCTACTCCGTGTGGCAGTACTCCAGCACGGGCCACGTCGACGGGATCGACGGATCGGTCGACGAGAACCGCGCCAAGGTGGGCATCAACAAGCTCGGGGCCTAAGCCCCTCCTGCGGCCAGCATCACCGCGCCGCCGATCGCCAGCGCCGAGCCCACACGCTGATGCAGGCTGATCCGCTCGTGCAGGAAGATCGCCGCCAGTAGCACGGTGATCATCGGGTACAGCGAGCCCAGGACCGACACCACGCTGAGAAGCCCGAGGGTGGTCGCAATCGCGTAGATCGCGTTTGCGGTGAGGTCGAAGCAGCCGACCATCACGATCAGCGCGCCATCACCCCGTCCCACCCGCATGTCAGGGCGAATCAAAAGCGCGACCAGCACCAGCATGCTGACGCTGGCGCTGCGGCTCACCAGGGTGGCCAGCAAGGGATCGGGATCGGCGGCAAAGCCCATCAGGGCCAGGAAGGCGCCGAAGCCAACCGCGGCTATCAGCGCCAGGCCGACCCCCGCGGCGATCGGGGGGCGATCTCCTGTCTCCGCGTCCCGTTCCGGGGTGCTCTCCCGCGCCACCAGGACCACGCCGATGATCGCGATGACGATGCCGGCCCACTGGATCGGCCCGGGCCGTTCGCCCAGCACAAGCCCGACCACGACCGGAATGGCCGCCGCGGTGCCCGAGATCGGCGCAACCACACCCATCGCGCCGATGGCGAGCCCGCGATAGAAGGCGCCAAGGCCGATCACGCCGACGGTTCCCGCTATCGCCGCGAACCACAGCCGGGGGCCCGCCGAGGCGTCGATGCCGCGTATCGCCAGCAGCGCGCCGATCAGTACCAGGCCGGTGCCCTGCGAGATCACGAGCACCGCCAGCACGTGCCGCCGGCGGCTGACCAGGCCGCCGAAGAAGTCGCCGGTGCCCCACGCGGCGCTCGAGGTGAGCGCTAGAACGGCAGCAAGCAACCCTCAGTTCGACTTCGGCCTGTGGAGGAAACCGACGACCTTCTCCACGCGGGCCGTGCGCTTCTTCTCGTACGGGTAAAAGTGCAGCTCGCGCCTTGGGCCCACCCGGGTGACCGTGATGGTCTGCGACCGGGTGTACTTGCGGATCCCACCCGCGCCGTGGCGTGAGCCAAGTCCTGAGTCGCCCCAGCCGCCGAACGGGACCTCCTGCGCGGCGTAGTTGATCATGCAGTCGTTCACGCAGCTGTTGCCTGCCGTGATCCGGCGCGCGATCCGCTCGCCCTTCTCGATGTCCTTCGTGAACACGCTGGAGTTGAGCCCGTACGGCGAGTCGTTGGCCAGCCGGACCGCCTCGTCCTCGTCTCGCACCTTCATGATCGGCATGGTCGGGCCGAAGGTCTCCTCGGTCATGGCCGCCATCGTGTGGTCAACGTCAACGAGGATGGTCGGCTCGAAGAACAGGCCTCCCTGCTCCTTGCGGTGGCCGCCCGTCAGGACCCGCGCGCCCTTGTCCACGGCGTCGTTCACGTGGCGCTCGACGATGTCGGCCTGGGGCGGATGGATCACCGCGCCCACGTCAACCGAACCGCCTCCCGCGGGCACTCCCTGACGCAGCGCCTTGGTCTTCTCGACGACCTTGGAGACGAACTCGTCGTAGACCGGCTCCTCCACATAGACGCGCTCGACCGACTGGCAGACCTGGCCGGCGTTCATCATCGAGTACTGGACCGCGAAGTTGGCGGCGCGCTCCACGTCGGCGTCCCTGAGCACGATCATCGGGTCCTTTCCGCCCAGCTCGAGCGAGACGGGGGTCAGCGTCTGGGCCGCCTGGGCCATGATCTTCTTGCCGGTGACAGTGGAGCCGGTGAACATGATCATGTCGGCGTGGTCGACCAGGGCCGCGCCTGTTGCGCCACCGCCCGTGGCCACGAGGTAGGTGTCCGTGGGAGCCCCGATCTGCTCCCAGGCACGGCCGATCAGCATGTTGGTCAGCGGGGTGATCTCGCTGGGCTTGGCGATGACGGTGTTGCCGGCCATCAGGGCCGGGATGGCGTCGCCGATGCACAGTGCCAGCGGGAAGTTCCAGGGGCCGATCACACCGACGACGCCGAGCGGCTCGTGGCGCACGATCAGCTTCTTGCCCAGCAGGAAGGGCGAGTGGGAGCGGACCTTCTCGTCGGCCAGGTACTTCTCCGCGCGCTTGGCCCAGAAGCTGAACGAGTCGGCGACGTAGACCCAGTCGGCGATCAGGGCGTCCTCACGCGTCTTGCCCGTCTCCTGGATCAGCGCCTCAAGCACCTCGTCCTTGTTCTCGACAAACCAGTCCTTCAGTTTCAGCATGTAGCGGGCCCGGCCCTCGAAGCCAAGCGCATGCCACCCGGGCTGCGCCGCGCGGGCGCGGTCGACCAGCTCCTTGATCTGCCCGGCGCTCATGTCGGGCACGTGGGCGATGACGGCGCCCGTCGCGGGCGCAATCACCTCGATCTGACCGGCGGCCGCCGATCCGTTTGTCTGGGCGGCGGGCTTCTCGACGGTCGACATGCTTTCTCCCCCGTTTAGCTGATCTCGATGCTCTCGATGCGGCAGTCCTCAAGCGGGCGGTCCCGGCCGTCGGTCGCCTGACCCTCGATGGCGTCGACCGCGTCCATTCCCGAGGTCACATTGCCGAAGACGGTGTGCTTGCCGTCGAGCCACGACGCGTCCTCCTTGGTGACCAGGAAGAACTGGCTGCCGTTGGTGTTCGGGCCCGCATTGGCCATTGCCAGCGCGCCGCGGACCACCTTGTGGTGGTTGAACTCGTCCTCGAACTGGTAGCCGGGGCCGCCGGTGCCGGTGCCCTCCGGGCAGCCGCCCTGGATCATGAAGTCCTTGATCACGCGGTGGAACGCGAGGCCGTCGTAGAAGCCGTCCTTCGAGAGCTTCACGAAGTTCTCGACCGTCTTGGGAGCGTCCTCGGGGAACAGCTCGATCTCGATCGGGCCGTGGTTGGTGTTCATGACCGCCTTCGTGCTCATCTCCCGGCAACCTCCAGTTCAAGTTTCACGCCGCGGGCTTCTTTGCCCGAGACCTTGTCCACTACCTCGCCGGCCCGATCCGCAGGGACCTCGGCGACGGCGAACCGCTCGAGGATGCGCACGTTGCGCACGTCCTCGCCATCAAGATGCGAGTTGTCGACGATCGCGGCGATCACGTCGGCGGGCTCCAGCCCGTGGATGCGCCCGGCACCGATGAGCAGCTTGCTCGTGGCCCCGTCGGCGATCGCCCGCCTGGGCTTGGTGTGCCGAGGACGGCGCGTCTCCCGCTCCGGCTTGCTTTCTTCGGGCTCGGCCTTCTCGGCCACGGGCTCCTTTGCGGGCTCGGGCTGCTCTGGTGCCTTCGCCTCTACTGGCTCCGGCTCCTTGGCGACGGGCTCGGCGGGGGCAGGCGCGGGGACGGGGTCCGGCTTGAGCCTGCCCAGCAGGCCACCGCGTCGCCTCGTGGTGCGGGCGGGCTCGGGCGCTGGTTCCGGTGCAGGATCAGGGGCCGAAGCCGCCGGCTCGGGTGGCTTCTCGGCCTTGACCACCGGATCGAGCTTGGCCTCCGGCTCGGGCGCCGCCGAGTCCTTCGCGGGCTCCGCGGAGCGCCCGCCCGTGGCCTCGAGGTGCGGCTTTGCGGCAGCGGCCTTGGCCGCCTCGGTCTGCTTGCCCGGCGCCCACTCCACGATCTCGGTCTTGGCGTGGCGCTCGATGGCACCCAGATCGTCGCGCTGCTTGGAGGTGATCATCGTGATGGCGCGGCCCGAGCGCCCGACGCGGCCGGTGCGGCCGATGCGGTGCACGTAGACGTCGGGGGAGTTCGGCGGGTCGTAGTTGAAGACGTGCGTGACGCCGGAGATATCGAGGCCGCGGGCCGCGATGTCGGTGGCCACCACGAGGCGCTCGCGCTCGCCCTTGAAGGCGATCATCACGCCGTCGCGCTGGCCCTGGGACATGTCGCCGTGAAGAGCCTTGACGCGGATCCCCAGGCGGTCCAGGTCGCGGGCAAGCCGGTCGACGCCGATCTTGGTTCGGACGAAGATCAGCGCCTGGTCGGGCTTCTCGGACTTGATCACCTCGGCCAGGCGGTCGACCTTGCCCTTGGGATCGACCTCGATGTAGAACTGCTCGACCGTGTCGATGGTCAGCGTCGCGGCCTTCACCTTGATGGTCTCGGGCTCGAACATGCCCTTCTCCGCCATTGCCTTGATCGGCGGCGGCATGGTGGCCGAGAACAGGGCTGTCTGCTTGCCCGACGGGCACTTGCTGAGGATCATCTCGACGTCCTCGAAGAAGCCCAGGTCGAGCATCTCGTCGGCCTCGTCGAGCACCACGAAGCGGGTGGAGCTGAGAACAAGCGCGTGGCGGCCCATCAGGTCCTTGACGCGGCCGACCGTGCCGACCACCACCTGGGCGCCCTCCTTGAGCTGCGCCATCTGGGTGCGGATCGGCGCTCCGCCGAACACGGCGGTCACGTTGATGTTGCGGGTGGCGCCGTAGGCACGCAGCGCCTGGGTCACCTGGATGCAGAGCTCGCGCGTGGGCGTTAGCACCAGCGCCTGCACCTCGTCGTCGGTCACATCGATGTACTGGAGGAGCGGGAGGCCGAAGGCAGCGGTCTTGCCGGTACCGGTCTGCGCCTGGCCGATCACGTCGCGTCCTTCGAGAAGGACGGGGATGGCCTGCTCCTGGATGGGAGTCGGCTTGTCGTAGCCCAAATGTGTCAGGGCCTCGAGAATGGGCTCGGAAAGGCCGAGCTCCTTGAAAGTTGTCATTGCGACGCAGGTTAGACGGGCGGGTACCCCGGCAGCGGACCGGGTCTAGACTTCCGCCCTCGAGGGAACGACAAAGGAGAGGGAAATGAGGCTGAACGGTGTTCGTATCACCACGATCTTCGGGGCGGCGCTGGCCGCATTGGCGTTTGCCGCCCCGGCCGCCCAGGCAGACCACCACATCATGCAGATCCGGGAGATCTTCCCGGGCTCGACCGTGGGAGGCAACGCCAACGAATACATCGAGCTCGAGATGCTCGCCGACGGACAGAATCTGACCAGCGGTCATCAGCTTCAGATCTGCACCGCCGTAGGTGGATGTAATCCCTTCCCTCTTGCGGGCCCCAACCCCGCCGTCGCCCAGACCCATCGGACCGTCCTGATCGGCGGGATCAGCTTCGGTGCCACCTTCCCGACTGTGACGCCCGACTACCCGGCCCTGTTGCTCAACAGCCTGGACCCAGCCGGCGGCGCCGTCTGCTTCGGAGAGGCCCTGGAGCCCGTCGATTGCGTCTCCTGGGGCGCGTTCCCGCCCGCGACGGCGCTGATCTCGGCGGCCGGCACCCCGGCTCCCGTGATCCCCGACGGGGCCTCACTCGAGCGCTCCACCTGCCGCGGCACGCCCAACGTGCTCGACGCAGCAGACGACACCAACAACAGCACGGCGGATTTCTTCATCAACGCCTCACCTGTCCCGACCCCGAACTCGAGCGCCCCGATCGCCGCGACCGGCTGCCCGGACGCCACTCCGCCCGAGACCACGATCAGCAAGGGGCCGAAGAAGAAGATCAGGACGAACAAGGCGACCTTCAAGTTCAGCTCCAGTGAGCCGGGCTCGACGTTCCAGTGCGCCCTCGACAAGAAGGCCTTCAAGGCCTGCACCTCGCCCAAGAAGGTGACCAAGCTCAAGAAGGGCAAGCACAAGTTCCAGATCCAGGCCATCGACCCCGTGGGCAACGTCGACGGCTCGCCGGCCGTCAAGACGTTCAAGGTCGTCGAGTAGAGGAGCCGTGTTCACGGCCGCATTGGTCGTCCACATCGCCGCCGGCGCCACCGGGCTCGTCCTGGGGCCGGTGGCCATGTGGGCGGGCAAGCGGCGCGGGACCCATACCCGCGTGGGCGAGGTCTACCACTGGGTGATGCTCACCGTCTGCCTCTCGGCGGCAGCCCTCGCGCTGCTGGACTGGGCCGACGCGGGCTTCCTGCTTTACATCGCGATCTTCTCCTACGCCTTCGCGCTGGTGGGCTACGTGGCGGCCAAGGTCCGCTGGCGCGGCTGGATCCGCGCGCATATCTCGGGGCAGGGCGGCTCCTACATCGCGCTGGTCACCGCGTTCCTGATCGTGCAGCTGGGCGGCAACCAGCCCCTGATCGTCTGGCTGATCCCGACGATCATCGGCACTCCGATCATCGCCTGGGTGAACTACCAGGTGGCAATCGGCAAGCGGCCGAAAGGCCCTTACACGCTCTGACCCGCTAACGCGACGGGTCCAGCAGCAGCTTGCCGGTCGTCCGTCGCGACTCGATGTCGTCATGCGCCCGGCGCACCTCCGACATCGGGTAGGTCTCGCCCACGACCGGCTTGATGGTGCCGTCGGCAACCAGGCCGAACAGCTCCTGGATGGGCTCGGCCACCCACTCCTGAGGGCGGTCGAACAGGTGCATCATCCAGAAGCCCACCACGGACCGGCTGTGGCGCATCAGGGAACCGGTCCTCACGGTGTTCTGTTCGTGGCTCGCAATGCCGTGGACCACCATTCGCCCCATGGGGGCAAGGGCCTTGAGGCTCTCGTCGAACACCCGCCCGCCGGCCATCTCGAGCACCACGTCGACCTCCTTGCCCTCGTTTGCCTCGATCAGGGCGCCACAGAGGTCCTCTTCGGCGGGATCGACCGCGGCATGGGCGCCGAGCGACAGCGCCAGCTCCCGCTTCTCCGGCGTGCTGGCCGTCGCGATCACCCGCCCGGCCCCCATGTAGGCGCCGAGTTGGACAGCAAGAGACCCGACGCCGCCGGCCGCCCCGTGGATCACGACGCTCTCGCCGGGAGCCACCCGGCCCGCTGTCCTGTACAGGTGCCACGTGTTGAGCCCCTGGAGCACCACCGCCAGCGCCTGTCCGTCGCTGACCCCGTCCGGGATCGTGAAGACCAGGTCCTGAGGAACCGCGACACGCTCGGCGTAGCCGCCGCCCCGGTAGAGCAGAAGGGCCACGACACGCCGTGCGCCGACCGTTCCCGCAACCTCGGAACCCGGGACGAACGGCAGCTCGAAGCTCGCCACGTACTTGTCCTTGCGGGCGTGCGTGTCGCCGAAGTTGATTCCCGCCGCCGTCACGTCGATCAGCAGCTCGCCTTCGCCAACCTCGGGCTCGGGCCAGTCCTCGCGCAGTTTCAGCACGTCGCTGCCGCCCCATTCCTCGATCACGATGGCCCGCATCGGGGCGCAACCTACATTGGCGCCCGCTAGCCTGCCCCCTTCATGAGTCTTACGGTGGTGGGATCGATCGCGTTTGACGCGGTCAAGACGCCTTTTGGCGAGCGCGAGCGGATGCTCGGCGGCGCAGCGGTGCATTTTTCGCTCGCAGCCAGCTTTTTCACAGAGGTGCGGATGGTTGGCCCGGTCGGGGATGACTTCGGCGAGGACCAGTATTCGGTCCTGCACAGCCGCGGGATCGTGACCGACGACATCGAGCAGGTCGCAGGCGGCAAGACGTTCTTCTGGCGCGGCCACTACGACTTCGATCTGAACACCGCCCATACCGACGACACTCAGCTGGGGGTGTTCGGCGAGTTCGAGCCCAAGCTCAGCGAGGCCTCGCGGACCAACGAGAACCTCTTCCTGGCCAACATCCAGCCCGACGTGCAGCGCGGCGTCCGCGAGCAGTGCGCCGAGGCAGGCCTGGTGGGGCTGGATTCGATGAACCTCTGGATCGAAATCGCCCGCGACTCGCTGGAGAAGACGATCCGGGGCGTCGACATCGTCTTCCTCAACGACGCCGAGATCCGCCAATTCACGGGCGAGTCGAACCTGGTGAAGGCAGCCCGTGCGCTGATGGAGCTGGGCCCGAAGGTCATCGTGGCCAAGCAGGGCGAATACGGGGCGGCGCTTTTCACCGAGGACGGGTTCTTTGCGCTGCCGGCTTACCCACTCGAGGCGGTCAACGATCCAACGGGCGCAGGCGATTCCTTCGCCGGCGGCTTCATGGGCTATTTGGCATCCCAGGGCACCGGCGCGGGCCAGGACCAGGGCGCCCTGCGCCGCGCCATGACCTACGGCTCCACGCTCGCCTCCTTCTGCGTGGAGATGTTTGGCACCGACCGCGTGAGCCGCCTGACGCGCGAGGAGATCGACGAACGCTTTGAAGACTTCCGTCGGATCACGAGCCTCGAGGAGGTTCCCGCCGGGTGAGCACGGAAAACGGACGAACAAGGAGAGAGAAGTAATGAAGACCGGAGCAGCAGTACTGCTGGCTCTGCTGGCGCTCGGCCTGACGGCATGTGGCGGCAGCAGCACAGAGACGACCACCGCAAGCTCGACGCCCGCGACCACGCCGGCGACGCCGCCTGCCGACACCGCCGGCACGGACACTGCGGCTACGGACACCGGGGAGCCGGGCAAGTACCCCGCGGCTGCCCGCGAGAGCTTCCTGAGCGCCTGCACGGCCAGCGCCGCGCAGGAGCAGTGCCAGTGCGCGCTCAGCTACCTCGAGAAGAACGTGCCGATCGACGAGCTGGTCAAGGCCGGGCTGGAGAGCTCCAAGGGCTCGATGCCGAAGGTCCTCGCCGACGCAGTCGCCGAGTGCACCTGATCTGACGATCACCGGCGGGGGGGGGGG
>JAXDIE010000044.1:0-13297 GCA_034664165.1 Thermoleophilaceae bacterium
GGCAACAACCTGATCTGCGGCGGCAACGGCAACGACACCATCCACGCCGGCTTTGAGCGCACGGACACCGCAGGCGGTAAGGGCGACGACAAGATCTTCGGCGAGGGTGGGCCGGACATCCTGTCCGGTGGTGCCGGCGACGACTACATCGAGGGCGGCCCTGACTCCCAGCGGATCTATGGCGAGTCGTCTGATCCGAGCGAGAAGGACACCGGAGACGACACGCTTGTCGGCGGCGACAATGACCAAGGCGATTCGCTGGTCGGCGGCCTCGGGGCCGATTCGCTGAACGGTGGCGAGGCCGGGAACGACTTCTGCGAGGGGTCCCGGAACAGCGAGCTCACAGACGACGGCTCTGTTGACACGGGGATCGGCTGCGAGCACCTCACGGCCATCCCGTAGCCACGGACCGGGAGCGGGTGGCTCAGCAGGGCTTCTTCGAGCCGCCCGCGCTCGGCACGATCTTCGACACCGGTCCGTCGAGGGACACCGTGTACACGCATCCGCCGGCGTCCTCGCCGAAGGACACCAGACTGTCGACGCGCAGACCGGTTGGGCGGTCGTCCGCTCCGGACGGCACGTTGATCGACCTGACCGTCGGGTCGCATAGGTCGCCGTAGATGTAGCGGCCGGACAGGTCGGTCAGCTTGGGATCCCGGACCACGTAGCCGCCCGTTATCGAGCAGCCACGGGCGTGGCTGTAGTCGAAGATCGGGTTGATGACCGTCCCGGACGGGGTGCATGGCAGGTCGGGGTCGAGGGTGTCGGGCGTCGCGATGGTGCCTTCGCGGCACTTCCAGCCGAAGTTCCCGCCACGGAGCTGGCCGAGGGTTCCGTAGTCGATCTCCTCGCGATCGCCCTGGCCCACGTCGCCGATCACCATGGCGCCGGTCTGGCGGTCGAAGGAGAAGCGGTAGGGGTTGCGCAGCCCGATCGCGAACTTCTCGGGCCCGCCCGCTGGATTGCTGGGGTCAATCCGGAGCATCTTGCCCAGGAGGACGCCGGGGTTCTGGGCGTTGTTGGGCTGGTCGTAGGCGCCGCCACCGTCGCCGGTTCCCGCGTAGAGCAGGCCGTCGGGGCCAAACTGCAGCTGTCCGCCGTTGTGGTTGGACTGGCCGGGATGGGGGACCGAGAAGAGCAGCTTGCGGCTGCCGGCGTTGGCGCGCAACGGGTCCTTGGAGTTGCGCTTGAACGCGTCGACCCGGATGTTCCCGCTGCGATCGGTGGAGTAGGTGTAGAAGCGGTGGTTCTTCTTGTAGCCGGGGTCGAAGGCCATCGAGAGCAGCCCACGCTCTCCCTCCACCGTCGTGCTCTTCGAGATGTCCAAGAATGGCTTCTTGATCAGCTTGCCGTCCTTCATCACCCGGATCAGGCCCTCCCGCTCGGTAACGAACAGGCGGTTGTGGTCTGCGCGCGGCGCGGTGACGTAGGTGGGGGACTGGAAGTTGCCGACCTTCTTCAGGGTCACGGCGCCCGCGCCGGCGGGGAAGAGCGCCATCCCGACGGCCGCTGCGGCAAGCACGCTGGAGGTCATGCGCCCAGATTACGCCTCGTCAGCCGCGAAGCTGGTCGGTCAGGCACTCGTCGGGGCGCTTGTCGGAGCGCCAGCGCAGGAACTTCGCGCCGTGGCGGATCCGGTCGCCGGTGATGTGGTCGAAGGCGATCTCGCACACCAGCTCCGGCTTCATGCCCTCCCAGGCCAGGTCCTCCTCGGACTTCCAGCGGCTCGGGGCGCCGCTTCCGTGCTCGCCGCTGCGGTGCGGCTCGAGCAGGTCCAGCAGCTCGCGCTTCTGCTTGGCGCTGAAGCCGGACGTGTGGCCCACGACCTGAAGCTCTCCCGCCTCGTTGTACATGCCCAGGATCAGCGAGCCGACGGTGCCGGGCTCCTTGCCGAAGCGGAACGCGGCCACTACGCAGTCGGCCGTTCGGATCCGCTTGATCTTCACCATCCCCTTGCGCTCCCCGGGCAGGTAGAGCGAATCGGCCTGCTTGGCCATCACGCCCTCGGAGTCGCCGGTCAGCCACTGGGACGCGGCGTCGTCGGCGTCAGCGGTCATCGGGCTCAGGTCGATCGGGCCGCCGACGATTCCCTCCAGCACCTTGCGGCGCTCCAGGTAGGGCAGCTCCATCACCACTTTGTCATCCAGGGCGAGGAGGTCGAAGGCCACGAAGGCCGCCGGGGTCTCCTGCGCCAGCTTCTCCACGCGCGAGGCCGCCGGGTGGATCCGCTGGCTCAGCAGGTCGAACTCATGGATGCCGTCGACAACGATGACCATCTCGCCGTCGACCACCGCCCGTTCGGCCGGCAGCTCCTTCAGCTGCTCGACGACCTCGGGGAAGTAGCGGTTCATGGGCTTGCCGTTGCGGCTCTGGAGATAGATCTCCTCGCCATCCCGGAAGGCGATGATCCGGAAGCCATCCCATTTGGGCTCGTAGCGCCACTCGTCCCCCTGGGGGAGCTCCTTGGCCGACTTGGCCAGCTGCGGCTTGATCGGGGGCTCGAGCGGAAGCGCCACCGGGTCAGCCCTTCCGCGGCGCGGCCGAGGTGCCCCGGAGTGTTCGCAGGAATAGGTCCGAGACCTTCGGCGAAAGGCCGTGCGCGATCCGCAGGACCTTGACGATGATCGGGTAGTCCACTGCCCGTTTGTCCTGGCGGACTGCCTCGACCACCCTCCTGGCCAAGGGCGGGGCGGGCGCCTCCTGGTCGTTCTTGCGCCAGGGCGGCATGCGGTCGATCTCGTGGGCGTGAAGGTCGGATTCGACCTCGCCCGGGTAGACCACTGTCACGCCGACCCCGGTCCCGTCGAGCTCGTGCCAGAGCGCCTCGCCGAACAGCCGCTGCGCGCCCTTGGTGCTCCCGTAGACCGCCGCCCACGGGAACGCGCGGTAGCCGGCGCCGGACGAGGTGATGACGATGTGCCCGCGACCCCGCTCGATCATTCCCGGCAGGGCCGCCTTCACCGAGTGCACGCAGCCCATCCAGTTCACGTCGGTCATCTCCTGGATCTCTTCGATCGGCTGGTCGATGAACCGGCGGTAGTGGGCCAGCCCGGCGTTGGCCACCATCACGTCGCACTGGCCGAAGCGATCTACGGCGGCGGCGATCGATGCGGCATCCGCCACGTCGGCCGGCAGCGCCATGTGGCCGTCACCTGGCAGCACGGCCGCGATCTCGGTCAGCTGCTTCTCCGACCGGGCCACCAGCCCGACCGTGCAGCCGGTGGCGGCGAACTCCTGGGCCATCGCCCGGCCGATGCCGCGCGATGCGCCGGTCACGATCACTCTGGTGCCTGGGCCGATCTCCATCAACGGGCATCGTATGTCCGGCGAGGTCACGGCGCAGCTACGATGGGCCAGAACCCGAACGGAGACCAAATTGGCCGAGACAAAGACCGCCCGTGAGCATGCGACAGAGGCCGAGGAGGAGTATCTCGAGACTCTGTTCTGGCTGATGGAGGCCGGCCTGCCGATGACCGGCGCCAACATCGCCCGGGCCATGCAGCTCTCCGCCCCGACGGTCCACGAGATGATCGGCCGCCTGGAGTCCGACGGCTACGTCGAACGCCGCGCCGACAAGTCGCTGATCTTCACCAAGGCCGGCCATGAGCACGCCTCCAAGGTGGTTCGCCGCCACAGGCTGGTCGAGCGCTTCCTGACCGACGTCCTGGGCATCCCCTGGGACGAGGTACACGAGGAGGCATCCCGCCTGGAGCACGCCATGTCGCCGGTGCTGGAGGAGCGCATGCTCTCCGCGATCGGCGATGCCACGACGTGCCCCCACGGCCACCCGATCCTCGAGGGCACGCGCGAGGCCGGCGTTCCGCTTGCCGATGTCGAGGAGGGAGCCAAGGTGCGGATCCTGCGCTTCGAGAACGAGGCAGAGGATCTTCTCCACTATCTGATGGAGGCGGGGCTCGAGCCCGGGCTGGAGGGCGAGGTCAGCGCGATCGACGACGACGAGGTGGTCATCGCGGTCGCTGGTGGGACCCGGTCGGTGACCCGCAGCGTGGCGGAGACGGTCTCGGTGGTGGCGGACCCGTCACCGCCGGTGCGGACGGCGCTGCCCGGGACCCTGGTCCTGGGCAAGGACCGCTACGGGCGGTAGTCCAGGCGTTTACGGCAACGGCGGCAATGAAGGTGGGCACGTGACGCCGCCGCCAAATTGCCACCGTCCTGAGGAGTGGGTCTATAGGACCCGTAGAACAGGACAAATCGCGAATCGGCCCCACCTGATGGACCTACCGTCCTGACTTTTGGGTCTATAGCACCCGTAGAACAGGATGCTTCGGGTTTGTGGCCCCGAGCCGGGCCACCACCCTCATTGCTGCCGTTGCCGTACTACAGCGACGCGTAGGCGTCGGCCAGCCGGCCCACGCCCTCGCTGATCTGCTCGGGCGTCACGCCCGAATACGCCAGGCGCAGTGAGCTGCCGCCGCCGTCCAGGAAGAAATCCGTTCCCTTCACGAACTGCAGGCCCCGCTCGGCCGCAGCAGCGAACAGCGCTGCGCCGTCGGTGCCCTCGGGCAGGTCGATCCAGAGGAAGTAACCGCCCTCGGGCTCCACGAACTTCGCGTCCGGAATCTGGGTGCGCAGCTCGGCGCAGAGCACGTCCCGGCGCTCGCGCAGCGCGTCCTTGACCGTCGCGATCGCCCCGTCCATCCCGCCCGAGCGGCAGAACTGGTTCACGATCGACTCGGCCACCATGTTCGGGGAGATGTAGGTGTTGGTTGCGATCTTCACGATCCGGCCGATCCGGTCGGCCGGGCCGACCAGGTAGCCCACGCGAATGCCCGGGCAGACGGTCTTGGAGAAGGACGACGCGTACACCACGTGCTCGGCGCCGCCCGGCAGCTCGAGCATGCGCGGCAGCGGCTCACCCGCGAAGCGGATGTCCACGTAGGGATCGTCCTCGAAGATCAGGAAGCCGTAGGCGGCAGCCAGCTCGAGCAGCTTCTGGCGCTTGGGCATGCTCAGCGTGCAGCCACCGGGGTTGTGGAAGTTGGGAATGATGTGCGCCAGCTTGGGGCGCGCGCCGTCGACCAGGGCCTGCTCCAGCGCGACCACGTCGATGCCGTCGTCCTCCAGCGGGATCGCGATGATCTCGGCGCCGAGGCCCTTCAGGGAGAGCAGCGTCCGGTCATAGGTCGGCGCCTCGACGATCACCTTGTCGCCGGCGGCCACGCACTCCTGGAACAGGAAGGCATCGGCCTGCATCGATCCGTTGGTGACGATCACCTGCTCGGCGGGCACGCCGTGCTTCTCCGCGATCCACTCGCGGAGCGGCACGTAGCCGATCGCGGTGCCGTACATGCACGTGCCGGCGGGGTCGTTCTCGAAGGCGGCGTTGGCTGCTGCGCGGAGCTCGTCGACGGCGACGATGTCAAGAGAAGGTGCGCCGCGGGCGAAGGAGATGGGGGCTGGATCGGCCATATCCCCAAGATATAGATCGGCCGGAGCCGACAGGTTGCGGGTCGCGTCTAGGAGGACATCGAGGCGGCCACCTCGGCCACCTCTGTGGGGGTGCGACCGACCTTGACGCCCTTGGCCTCCAGCGCCTCGGCCTTGGCGACAGCTGTGCCGCTCGAGCCCGACACGATGGCGCCGGCGTGGCCCATGGTCTTACCGGGAGGCGCGGTGAAGCCGGCGATGTAGGCCACGACCGGCTTGGTCACGTTCTCGGCGATGTACTCGGCGGTGCGTTCCTCCTCGTCGCCGCCGATCTCGCCGCACATCACGATCAGCTCGGTCTCCGGGTCCTCCTCGAACTTCGAGATGACGTCGATGAAGGAGGAGCCCACGATCGGGTCGCCGCCGATGCCGACGATGGTCGAATTGCCGAACCCGCGCTGGGCCAGCTCGTTTCCGATCTGGTAGGTCAGCGTGCCCGAGCGCGACACCAGACCGACGTTGCCCTCGGAGAAGAAATGCGCCGGGATGATGCCGACGTTGGACTTGCCGGGCGAGAGGATGCCGGGGCAGTTGGGGCCCACGAGGCGGGTGTTGCCGCGCTTGAGGTGCGTATAGACCCGGAGCATGTCCTGCACCGGGATACCCTCGGTGATGCAGATCACGAGGTCAACGCCGGCGTCGGCGGCCTCGAGGATCGCGTCGGCAGCGAATCGCGGGGGCACGAAGATCATGCTGGTGTTGGCGCCGGCCTTCTCGACCGCGTCGTGCACGGTGTTGAAGACGGGGATGCCCTCCACGTCCTGGCCGCCCTTGCCGGGCGTGACGCCGGCGACGACGTCCGTGCCGTAGCTCTTGTTGTTGAGCCCGTGGAACGTGCCCTCGCGGCCGGTCAGGCCGGAGATGGCGAGCTTCGTGTTCTTGTCGACCAGGATCGACATCAGCCGGCCAGCTCCACGACCTTGGAGGCGGCGCCCAGCATCGTCGTCTCGATGTGCACGTTGGGCAGGTCCGCGTCGGCCAGGATCTGGCGGCCTTCGACGTCATTTGTGCCGTCCAGGCGGACGACGAACGGAACCTCGGGCTTCAGTTGGGCGAAGGCGGTGACAAGGCCCTTCGCGACCTCGTCGCAACGGGTGATGCCGCCGAAGATGTTGAAGAGCACCGCGGTGACCTTGGGGTCGGAGAGGATGACCTCGACCGCGCTGACGATGGCCTCGGCCTTGGAGCCGCCGCCGGCGTCGAGAAAGTTGGCAGGTGCGCCGCCGGCCTGTGCCACCACGTCGAGCGTGGACATGACGAGGCCTGCTCCGTTGCCCAGGATGCCGACGTTGCCGTCGAGCTTCACGTAGGTCAGGTTGCGCTCCTTGGCCATCTGCTCCTGCGGGTCCTCGGCCCCGGGCTGGCGCAGCTCGGCGGTGTCGGGATGGCGGTAGAGCGCGTTGCCGTCGATCGTGACCTTGGCGTCGAGCGCAACGACTTCGCGGTCGCCGGTCACAAGAAGGGGGTTGACCTCGACGAGTGAGGCGTCCTCGGCCACCCACGTCGCGTAGAGCTTGGCCAGCATCGCGCCGACCGGGCGGATCACGTCTTCGGCAATGCCCGACTCGTAGGCCAGCAGGCGGCCGTGGAAGTCCTGGAAGCCGATCAGCGGATCGATATGCACCTTGACGATGGCGTTGGGGTCCTTCTCGGCGATCGCCTCGACGTCCATGCCGCCCATGCGCGAGAGCATGGCCATCGGCTTCTTGGCGCTGCGATCCAGCAGGATGGCCGCGTAGTACTCCTCCGCGATGTCGGATGCCTTCTCGACCCAAACCTCGTGAACGGTGAAGCCGCGGATGTCCATTCCGAGAATCGCCCCGGCGTGCTCACGGGCCTCGTCGGTGTTGTTGGCGAGCTTGATGCCGCCGGCCTTGCCGCGCCCGCCGATCAGCACCTGGGCCTTGACCACGACCGGGTAGCCGAGCTCATCCGCGGCCGCGACGGCGTCGTCGACCGTCGTCGCCGGACGGCCATCGGGCACGGGAACCCCGTGCTTGGCGAAGAGCTGCTTTCCCTGGTACTCGAGAAGGTCCATCAGGCGGCGGGGAACCTATAGCAAGTGAGGCGGGACGCGCCGCCAGCCTCGGCTTCCTACAATGCGCGGCCCTATGCCACTTCCCAAACAGATCCGCTTCGTCACTTTCGACTGCTACGGCACGTTGATCGATTGGGAGACGGGTGCATATGACGCGTACGCCAAGGAGGCGGCCCGCGATGGCTTCACGATCGACCGTGAAGTCATGATGCCCCTCTTCCTCGACATCCAGCGTGAGATCCAGGCCGGCTCCTACGAGCTGTACGCCGAGGTTCTCCGCCGCACGGCCGTGCGCTCCGCCCAGGAGATGGGCTGGGACCTCGAGCCCTCGCGCTCGGGCTTCCTGCCCGACAGCGTGCCTCACTGGCAGCCCTTCCGCGAGACCAACGCCCAGATCGAGCGCTTCAAGAAGAAGTACGAGATCGGGATCCTCTCGAACGTCGACGACAAGCTGCTCGGCGCCACCCGCCGCCACCTGCGCGGCGACCTGGACCTTGTGGTCACCGCTCAGCAGGTGCGCAGCTACAAGCCCGACGAGGCCCACTTCAAGGAGTGCGCGCGCCGGATCGGCGGCAAGAAGGGCTGGGTGCACATCACCTCCAGCTACCTGGCCGACGTCGAGCCCTGCGTGAAGATGAAGGTGCCCGTGATCTGGGTCAACCGGCACGGGACCAAGCTCGAGCCGGGCCAGAAGCGGCCGACCGAAGAGGTCAAGACCTTCCGCGACGCCGGCAAGCTACTCGGCGCCGCCTAGTCGCGAGGCGCTGTGCGCGCCGTCTCGATCCATACCGACGCGCTGGTCCTGACCAGCCGGATCTGGCAGACCAATGCCGTGGCGCTCCGCGCCGGGTCCGAGGCCATGCTGGTCGATTCGCCGTACCTGCCGGATGAGCTCGGGCTGCTGCCCGCGGTGCTGGACCAGGCGGGGTTCAAGATCGACGCCCTGCTGGCCACACATGCCGACTTCGACCACCTCCTGGGGCGGATGGCGTTCCCCGGGTTGGCGCTTGGGGTGGGGGAGCCCACCATGCTGCGGCTGCGCACCGAGCCCGGCGCGGCCCAGCGCGAGCTCCGCGACTTCGACGCCGAGCTGTACGTCAAGCGCGATTCGCCCCTGGCACTCGGCCAGGTCCAGTCGCTTCCCGTGCCGGGCGTGGTCGAGCTGGGCGATCAGGAGGTCGAGCTGCACCCGGCCGACGGGCACACCGCCGATGGAACAGCGCTTCTGGCGCCCTGGCTCGGGGTGCTGATCGCCGGGGACTACCTGTCCGATGTCGAGATCCCGATGATCTCGCCGGGCGGGTCGCTCGGCGATTACCAGGCCACGCTGGCCCGGCTGGCGCCACTCATCGAGCGAGCGGAGACGATCGTCCCGGGCCACGGGTCGGCTTTGGGCCGGGCCGACGCGATGAGGGTGCTCGAGGAGGACGCGTCCTACCTGACCACGCTGAGCCAGGGGCAGGACAAGGTGCGGCTCCCTGCGGGCAGGGAATCGGTCAGGCAGCGCCAGATCCACACAGACAACGTGGCGGCATGCTCCGCCTGAGCGCTCGCGGGCGCCTGTTCGCCGGGGTCGGTTTTCTTGCCGTTTGCCTGGTCGTCTTCGGCATCTGGCGGCCGATCGGCCTGGATGAGCTGCGGGCCGCGGTCGACGGGCTGGGGTGGGGAGCCCCGGTCGGGTACGTGCTGCTGGCGGCGGTGCTGGCCTGCCTGATGGTCCCGGGCACGCTGCTTGCGATCGGCGCCGGGCTGCTGTTCGGCGTGCCCGGCGGCACCGCGGTGGCGCTGTGCTCCTCGCTCTGCTCGGCCGAGCTCGCGCTGCTGCTGGGGCGCCACATCGGCCGCGAGGGCCTCCGCGAGATCGGCGGCAGGTGGTTCGACCGGATCGATGCCCTGCTTACGCGGCGCGGCGCCTGGGCCGTGATCGCGCAGCGCTTCATCCCGGGGCTGCCCGACGGGCCGGCCAACTACATCTTCGGAGCCGGCGGGGTCACGATGCCCCAGATGGCCGCGGGCACCCTGGTGGGCTCGCTTCCGCGAGCGTTTGCATACGCCACGCTTGGCAGTGCCGCAGGAGAGCTCGATCCGGTGCTGGCAGCCATCGGCACCGGCGTGCTGATCCTGGCCGGCCTGGTGGGGGCGGCGATCGCCGGCCGGGCGGCGTGGCCCCACATCCAGCGCCGCCGCCGCGCTGCAGCGGCCGCTGCAGCAGCCGAACAGCCCTCCGGGCGAGTAGGCTCCGGGTCGTGAGTACCGAGAGCGTCGCCTACGTCACCTGCCCGCTCTGCGAGGCCACGTGCGGCCTCGAGGTGACCACGCGCGACCAGGAGGTCGTGAAGGTCCGCGGGGACGCCGACGACGTGTTCAGCCACGGCTTCATCTGCCCCAAGGGCGGATCGCTGAAGGCGCTGCACGAGGACCCGGATCGCGTCCGCACGCCGCTGCGCCGCCGGCCCGACGGCAGCTTCGAGCCCGTGTCGTGGGATGAGGCCTTCGCCGAGATCGACGCCCGGCTCACTCCGATCCTGGCCGAGCACGGGCGCAACGCCGCGGGCGTGTACCTGGGCAACCCCTCGGCGCACAACCTCTCGGCGATCATCTACGGGCGCGCCTTCATCAAGGCCCTGGGCACCCAGAACGTGTTCAGTGCCAGCACCGTCGACCAGATGCCCAAGCAGGTGGCCGCGGCGATGATGTTCGGCGGCGGGTTGTCGGTGCCGGTGCCGGACCTGGAGCACACCGACTTCCTGCTGATCCTGGGCGCCAATCCGCTGGCCTCCAACGGCTCGCTGCTCACCGCGCCGGACATGCGCGGGCGAATCCGCGCCATCCGCGAGCGCGGCGGCCGAGTGGTGGTGGTCGATCCCCGTCGCAGCCGCACCGCCGAGGAGTCCGACGAGCACGTCTTCATCGTGCCCGGCACCGACGCCCTGCTGATGGCGGCAATGGCCAACGTGATCTTCAGCGAGGGCCTTGCCGACGCGGGCGCCGTCGCCGAGCACGTGAACGGAATGGACGAGGCCCGCGCGGCGGTTGCCGACTTCACGCCCGACTCGGTCTCCGAGGCCTGCGGCATCCCCGCCGAGACCATCACCCGCCTGGCCCGCGAGCTCGTCGCAACCGAACGCGCCGCGGTGTACGGCCGGATCGGCACCTGCACGCAGGAGTTCGGCACCCTTGCCAGCTGGCTCGTCGATGTGCTCAACGTGATCGCCGGCAACCTCGATCGCCGGGGCGGCGCCATGTTCCCCAAGGCCGCAGCGGGACAGAGCAACAGCGCCGGGCAGCCCGGCAAGGGCCGCGGCGTGGACTTCGGCCGCTGGAACTCGCGCGTGCGCGGCGCGGGCGAGGCGTTCGGCGAGTTCCCCTGCGTCTGCATGTCGGAGGAGATCGAAACGCCGGGCGAGGGCCAGATCAAGGCCTTCTTCACGATCGCGGGCAACCCCGTGGTCTCCACGCCCGATGGAGCGCGGCTGGCACAGGCCTTCGACTCGCTCGACCTCATGGTCTGCATCGACATCTACGTGAACGAGACCACTCGCCACGCCGACTTCATCCTGCCCGCCTCGAGCCAGCTCCAGCGCTCGCATTACGACCTTGCGCTCTACCAGCTGGCCGTTCACAACGTGGCCAACTACTCGGCTCCGGTGCTCGAGCCCGACCCCGACGTGCCTGACGAGTGGGTCACGCTGCTGCGGCTGATGGGGATCGCCGCCGGCCAGGGTCCCGCCGCGGAGGTCGAGCCGCTCGATGACTTCGTCGCCTACTCGGTGGTCCAGCGCGAGTGTGCGTCCAGCTCCTCGCCCGCTGCCGGACGCGATCCCGCTGAGCTGATGAAGGAGCTTGCCAGTCCCCGAACGGGGGACCCGCGGCGTGGGCCCGAGCGCATCCTTGACGTGATGCTGCGTTGCGGCCCCTACGGCGACGGCTTCGGCTCCCGCACCGACGGCGTGCAGCTCACGCTGGCCATGCTCGAGGACTCGCCGCATGGGGTGGACCTGGGCGGCCTGGAGCCGCGTGTGCCCGAGATGCTCCGCACCACCACCGGCATGATCGAGCTGGCGCCGGAGCCGATCATCGGCGACGTGGCCCGCCTGCGCGGCGCGATGGACCGCAAGCGCAACGGCGGGATGGTGCTCATCGGCCGCCGCCAGCTGCGTTCTAACAACTCCTGGATGCACAACCTCACACCCCTCGTGAAGGGCAAGGACCGCTGCACGCTCTGGGTCAGCCCGGGCGATGCCGACCGGCTGGGTCTCGAGGACGGCGCCAAGGCACGGGTCTGGTCCGACACCGGCGAGGTCGAGGTGCCGGTGGAGGTAACCGACGCGATCATGCCCGGCGTGGTCAGCATCCCGCACGGCTGGGGCCATGACCTCGAGGGAGTCGAGATGGAGGTGGCGGGCGCCCACGCGGGCGTCAACAGCAACCTGCTGGCCGACCCCGACAAGATCGAGCCGCTCTCGGGCAACGCGATCCTCAACGGCATCCCCGTCGAGCTCGAGCCGGCCCGTGTGCCGGTCGCCGTCTGACGTGCCCGAGCTCGAGCAGCCCACCGACGCCACACGCCGCACGCGGCTGGCCAACGAGCGGACTTACCTGGCCTGGTGGCGTACCGGCTTGGCCTCCTTCGCCGTTGCCATCGCGGCCGGCCAGCTGCTGCCCGCCTTGGCCAACCAGACGGGGCTCATCTACGAGGTCCTCGGCGGGGGCTTCACTGCGGTGGGCATCGCCGCGATCGTCTTCGGCACCGTGCGCTACCGGGATGTGGAGCGAGCCCTGGATGAGGGCCGATTCGTGTCGCCGAGCAAGTACTTGGTCACGACGCTGGCCGGCGTCGGGATTGCCCTGGGCGTGCTGGTCCTGTTCGTGGTGCTGCGCTAGCGCCTCAGCCGGCGGGCTTCCAGTCCTTCACGGTCGGCTCCAAGGGTGAGGCCTGGTCGGGGGTGTTCACCTCGACTCCGGGCGGTGGCAGGATCGGGCCCTTGAGGATCGGGTCGTCGGTGTCGCGCATCCACTGGTCCAGCCGCTGGCGCAGCTCATCGCGTACCGCTGCTGCCGCGGGATCGTTGATCCGGTTGTGGGCCTCATTGGGGTCGAAGGTCAGCTCGTAGAGCTGCTCGGGCGCCAGTACGTGGTTCTTCCAGCCGCGCTCGATCAGCAGGGCCTTCGACGGCCCGTCGTCGCAGTTGGCCAGCACCGGCCCGGTGCGCGAGTCGTCGAAGCGCTTGACGTACTTCCAGTAGCGGGTGCGGATGCAGCGCTGGGGCTCATAGGCAGCGTGGTAGGTGGCCTCCGCGAAGATCGCGTCGCGAATCTCGCGGGCGCCGTCGCGAACAAGCGGCATCATCGACTCGCCCTGGAGCCAGTCGGGGCGGGGGATGTCGAGCAGGTCACAGAGGGTGGGGAAGATGTCGATGTGCGAGACCAGGGCGTCGTTGACCTTGCCGCCCATGAACCCGCCGGGGCCCCGCATGATCAGCATCACGCCGAGGCCGCGGTCGTACAGCGTGGCCTTGGCGGCCGGGAACGCCAGCCCGTGGTCGGTGGTCAGGATGACCAGCGTGTCGTCGGCGATGTCGTACGCGTCGAGGGCTCCGAGCACCGCGCCGATCCCTTGGTCGAGTGAGCGTGCGCTGGCCTTGAAGGCCGCCATGTCGTGGCGGGTCGCGGGATCGTCGGGAAGGTTGGACGGCGGCTGCGAATACAGGGCGTCGCGGACCGAGCCGGGGTCGAAGAACTCGCGGTGGGTCTCGAAGAAGCCGATCGAGAAGAAGAAGGGCTCGTGGTCGCGACGCGCTTCGCGGAGCA
>JAXDIE010000144.1:0-24986 GCA_034664165.1 Thermoleophilaceae bacterium
CAGATCCCGCCGAACCTCTCGGACTGGTGGCTGCCGCTGGTTCAGGCGGGGGCAACCGACCTGGGCGGCCTCTCGGCCAACGGCGACCACATCTCGCCCGAGCATGCCTTCCCCTCGCCGCACAAGATGAGGAAGCAGCTGCAGCCCAAGGGCTACGCGCTGACCGAGCGCCTGTGCGTCTACCCGCAGTACATGGACAGCGAGTGGATGGAGCAGGGCGTGCTCGACGTGGTCAAGAGCAAGTACTGGAGCTTCATCCCGCGCCGCGGCTCGGGCCGCACCGATGAGCGCGCTATTCGCAGCGACCTGGCGCCGGGCGCCATCGACCGGGCGAGGAACGGCGAGGTCCTGAGCGAGGACGAGCTCACCGCCCTTTTCGCCGAGACCCGCCCCGAGGTGATCGAGGACATGCGCCAGGCCGCCGACGAGCTGCGGGCCGAGCTGGCGGGGGAGACGGTGACCTTCGTGGTGAACCGCAACATCAACGTCTCCAACATCTGCATCGTCGGCTGTGCGTTCTGCGGCTTCGGCCAGGGCAAGCGATCGCCCGACGCCTACGAGCACAGCCGCGATGACTTCGAGGCCAAGATCGCCGATGCGGTGGAGTTCGGCGCCACCGAGCTCTGCATCCAGTCGGGGATCCACCCCGACTGGGGCCTCGAGGACTACGAGAAGTGGCTGCGGGTGGCCAAGGAGATGGCGCCCCAGCTGCACCTCCACGCCTACTCGGCGATGGAGGTCGATCACATGTGCGTGACCTCGGGGCTGCCGCCGATCGAGGTCTTCCACCGCCTGCGCGAGGCGGGGCTCGACTCGACCCCCGGCACCGCCGCCGAGGTGCTCCACGATGGTGTGCGCGAGCGGATCTCCCCGAACAAGTTGCCGGTGGCGCGCTGGGTCGAGATCATCGAGGCCTCACACAACGCGGGGCTGCGCTCCACCGTCACCGTGATGTTCGGCCACATCGAGGAGCCCTGGGAGCTGGCCGAGCACATGCGCGTGGTCCGCGAGCTGCAGGAGAAGACCGGCGGGTTCACCGAGTTCGTGCCGCTCTCCTTCATCCCCTTCCACACGATGCTCGGCCGCACCCACGGCGTCGAGGAGATCTCCCGCGAGGAGAACCTCAAGCACACTGCCGCCTTCCGCCTGGCCCTGGGCAAGACCATCCCGAGCCTCCAGGCCAGCTGGGTGAAGATGGGGCTGGATGCCGCCACCGAGGCGCTCCGCTGGGGAGTGAACGACCTGGGCGGCACGCTGATGGAGGAGTCGATCAGCCGCATGGCCGGCAGCTACCACGGCGTCCGCCTGGAGCCCGAGGACCTGATCGGGGCGGCTCACGCCGCCGGGCGTCCTGCCGCCGAGCGCACCACCCTTTATGAGATCCGCCGCCGGTTCGCGTTGCCGGTCGCGGCCTGAGCATCCATCCACAGGAGGACACATGAGCGATTTCACGATCAAGAGCATCGACGACATGCGGGGCACGTTCGGCGGGGGCTTCAAGCTCGCCCGTGCCGAGCTTGGAGTCACCTCGTTCGGCATGCAGGTGCTGGACATGCCCTCGGGCTTCGCCGACTACCCCGAGCACACCGACGATGAGCAGGAAGAGGTCTTTATCCCGCTCTCCGGCTCCGGCGAGATGATTCTCGACGGCGAGAGCCACGCGCTGAGCCCCGGAATGATGATCCGCGTGGGGCACAACGTGACCCGCAAGATCGTGCCGGGGCCCGATGGCATCCGGGTCATCGCCCTGGGCGCCTGTCCGGGCAAGGCGTTTGAGCCCAACCCGACCACAGACCTCGCCGCGCTCGAGGCCTAGCCGACGAACTGCCCCGCCCGACGAAGCGCCGTAAGGGCATGACCCCGGTGGGGCCTAGAGAAACAGGTCCTCGGCGGGCGGTCGCCTCAGGGCGGCCGCCCCGGGGCCGTCCTCGGCGGTGACGAACCGGCCGAGGCCCCGTGCGAGCACCACGGGCTCGGCGCCGTCCTTGGCCCTGGCCAGGTCGGCAGCAGCGGCCAGCGAGTCGGCCACTGCGATCTGGGTCGCGGCCAGCTCGCGGCCCCGGCTGTCCGCCCGGCCGCGCCAGTCGTCCTCCGGGAGCAGGCCCGCCGCGCCGATGGCCACATCGACCTGCCCGATCCGCCAGGCGCGCCCGAAGCTGTCGGTGATGACCACGGCGGGCGCCACACCACGGACTTCGGCTATCCGGGCGCGCAGGCTCCGGGCGGAGCCATCGGGGTCGACCGGCAGCAGCAGGGCATGGTCGTCGTCGACGTTCGACTGGTCGACGCCCGCGTTGGCGCACACGAAGCCATGGTGGGTGCGGCAGATCAGGACGCCGCGCTGCGAGCGGATCAGTTGCTCGGTCTCATCGAGAATCAGCTGAACCAGGCGCGGATCGTGGCCGGAGCCGGCAGCCAGTTCCCGGGCCTCGTCGCCGGCGGTGACCGTGTCGAGGGCCACCGACCGGCCCTCCGCCTTCGACACGACCTTCTGGGCGATCAGGACCACGTCGGTCCCCGCCAGGTCCTCCGGCAGCGCGGTGGCAACGAGCGTGCCCAGGTCGGCCCCTGGCATGACCTCCGGGATGCCTCCCACGGAGCTGAGGGTGAGTTCCAAGAGCGGGCTCAGGGCGTTCGTGGCCCCCCGGTGACGGCGTCCCGGATCCGCCCGGCCGCTGCGGCAAGGCCGCTGCCTTCCATTCGGCCCAGCTGAAGGATCGAGCCACGGGTGCGCGGCGCCACCCGCCTTTCGCTCTCCAGGACCCCGATGAGGGCGTCCAGGTCCTCGGGGGTGTCCACGTCGAGCATCAGCGATTCGATCTCGTCGACCCGGAACGTAAGACCCCCCGAACGGGCGGCGCTGGTGTGGCGCTCGAGGCTCCCGGGGCCGAAGCTGGGCTCGAAGGCGCCAGGCGGACTGATGAGCAGGGCGTTGGTCCCGGTCCGGTGGCGGTCGGGGACGATGACCAGGTCCAGGGAGTCCGCCTGGCTGCGCAGGAGCAGATCGTCGATCACGGCGGCATCCATGAGCGGCGCATCCCCGGGTACGAGCAGCACTCGCTCGAATCCGGCCACCAGGGCGTGCCGGACGCCCACCAGGGTGGCCGCCGACTGTCCGGCGCGCTCCTCATCGGGCAGGAGGGTCACGGGCTCGCCGATCAGCGCGGCCTCGACCTCGTGGTCGCTCGTGACCACGGCCACCGCGTCGAGGCCCTGGACGCGCCGCAGCGACGCCAGCACGTCGGCGAACATAGCCTGGGCCAGCGCCTGCCGGGCGCCGCCGCCGATGCCGGTGGAGAGCCGCGACTTGGCCTCCGTGAAGCGCTTCATTGGGAGGATCGCGATTGTTCGCATCGTGCCCTTGGGCACCCTACTGACGCAGGCTCAGCGCGAAGTCCAGGCTCTGCTGCGCCAGGCCCCGGCGGTCATCGGCGGTGGCCATCAGAGTCCGCACTGTGAGCGAGGGGAGACCTGGCACCGGGTCCTGCTCGTCGCTCACCACTCCGTGGATCACCCCGTCGTAGGCCTGGGCAATCCCGGCAGCGCCGAGGGCCCAGCCCGCCTGGCGGCAGAAGGCCTCCGTTGGCCCCTTGATGGCGCGCCCGGCCACGAACGGGCTGACCGCGACAACCGGCGCACCCGAGGCGGCCAGAGCGTCCTGCATCCCCGGGACGGCCAGGATCGGGCCGATCGAGATCGCCGGGTTGGACGGCCCGATCACGATGGCCTCCGCGGCGGCGATCGCGGCAAGCACCTCAGGGGTGGGGCGGGCCGCCCCGATGCCCTCGAACTCGAGGTCTTCGGGTTCGGCGTCCCGCTTCAGGATCAGGAACTCCTGGAGCGGGAGCCATTCGCCGGCCGCCTGCACCCGCGTCCTCACCGGTTGATCGGCCATCGGCAGGACCTGGGCCTCCACGCCCAGCCCTGAAGACACGGCGGCGTGGGCCTCCGTAAGGCGCCTGCCCTGGTCCAGCAGGGCGGTCCTGATCAGGCACATGGCCAGGTCGCGGTCGCCCAGCCGGAACCACGCCGGCGCGCCGGCGGCCTCCAGCGCGTCCATCACGTTCCAGGTGTCGCCCTCGATGCCCCAGCCGCGGTCGTCGATCAGATCGGCCAGCCAGTAGGTCACAAGATCCGGGTCGGGGGAGACGTGGGCGCCGTGCATCACCGAGTCATCGCCGGTGTTCACCACCACAGCCAGGCCGGCCGGGCCCACCACGTCGAGCATCCCCCGTGCCAGTTTGGCGCCGCCAGTGCCGCCTGCGAGTACGACGATCATCGGCGCGCGAGCCTATAGATGTGGCGACCTGGGCATGATGTAGAGCAGCAATGCCCGGCGATCGCCAAGTCAGCATCCGCGAGGTGGGCCCGCGTGACGGGTTCCAGAACGAGCCCGAGATCATCGGGACGGCAGACAAGGTTCGCCTGGTCGAGATGCTCGCTCGCACCGGGCTGCGGCGGCTCGAGGTCACGAGCTTCGTGCGCGCCGACGTCATCCCGCAGCTCTCCGACGGCGCGGAGGTCCTGCGAGAGGCGGAGATCCCGGACGAGGTCTCGGTTTCGGTCCTGATCCCCAACGAGCGCGGGCTTGAGAACGCGCTTGCGCTGCGCGAGCACTTCCAGGAGATCAACGTCTTCCTGTCGGCGAGCGAGACCCACAACCAGAAGAACGTGAACCGCTCGATCGAGGAGTCCCTCACGGGGCTGGAGCACACCCTGGCGCGGGCCACGGGGGAAGGGCTGCGCTGCGAGGGCGTGATCTCTGTGTCCTTCGGCTGCCCCTACGAGGGTCATGTCGAGCCGGCCAAGGTCTTCGGCATCGCCGAGCGGCTGGTAGCCGCCGGGTGCGTCGAAGTCGGTTTCGGGGACACCACCGGCATGGCCAACCCGGTCCAGGTACGGGAGTTCTTCGCCCAAGCCTTCGAGCGCCTGCCGGACGTGGAGCTCACCGCGCACTTCCACAATACGCGCGGCCAGGGCCTGGCCAACGCGCTGGCCTCACTGGAGTCGGGCGTCCGCTCGTTCGAGTCCTCGTTCGGCGAGCTGGGGGGATGTCCCGTGCCGAAGGGCGCGACCGGGAACATCGCCAGCGAGGACCTCGTGTCGATGCTGCACGAGATGGGGTACCAGACCGGGGTCGACCTCCAGGCGTTGGTGGAGTGCGCGCGTGAGGTGCAGAGCGTGCTGGGGCGCCCGCTCGGCTCACACCTGCTCACGGCGGGCCCAGTCGACTGGGCCGGGAGCGCTTAGCGTCCGAGCGCGGCGCGCGCCCGCTTGGCTGAGGCCACGGGCAGGCTCACGACGCCGGGGTTGCCGGCGCTCGTCAGGATCGTGACCGGCTGGGGGAGGATGTTGCCGCGGTAGGCCAGATCGCTGCCCGCCACCACCAGCTGGATCCGGTGGCCCTTTGCGAAGCGGTGGACGATTCCCGGAAGCGCGACGTCCACGTGCTCATCGGTCACCGGGATTCGCACGGGCGCGAGCAGCCGGTGCGAGAGGGTCAAATCGCCGTCGGGCGCCACGTCGTAGAGCTTGAAGAAGAGCACGGTGTAGCCGGCGGGGCTGGTGGCGCCGGTCAGCGACTGCAGCGGAGCGGACAGATCGACGCTCACCTTCGGGATGCCGGCTACGTCAACGGGCTTCTCGAGAGGCGCAGAGCTGTAGGACGTGGCGGTCCCGGGCGCGTCGAAGAGCGGGATGTTCTGGTCCAGCGCGGATATCTCGGTTGCGCTCGTGCTCACCTCTGGCGGTGCCAGGAAGGAGCTCGACCCGGTCGCGGCGGACTTGCGATCGGCCACGAGGTCGTGGCTGCCCGACACGAAGAGGTCCCGGGTCGCCACGCCCGGATAGCGGTCGCGGCAGGCGTAGGCCGGTGCCGCGTTGTCGTCCGGGGCGACATCGATCCAATCGCGGAAGAAACAGAAGTCGTGGGTGGGCTCGGGGCCCGTGTCGCGGAGGTAGTGGTCGAACCACTTGAAGACGACGGTGCCCTCGTAGCTGTGGCGGGGGTGCTTCTCGTCGAACTCACCAGGCTCCTTCGAGCCGCCGCTGTGCCCCCACGACTGCCAGATGAGCTTCACGGGCACGTCGTTCTTGCGTAGCGCGTCGTACGTCGCGACCGACTCGTTGAGGTTGAACAGCGTGTCGGCTTCGCCCTGCATCAGGAGTGTCGGGATCTTGATGCCATCGATGAACTGGCCCACCGACGCATGGCGCAGCAGCTTCAGGGTCGCGGCGTCGGGTGTGTTGGCTACGGCGTTGTTGATCAGCGATGGGCACACCTGCGGATCGAAGTTCGGGCAGATACCGCTGGTGAGCCGTGTCAGGTCCTCGGGCGCGTGCACGATGCCCTGCTGCATGCCTACCACTGCGAACTCGAGTGCCCAGATGAACTTGGGCACGCCCGGGGTGGCGCTTGTCACGCCCTTCTTGAGGTCGGTGCTGTTGGGCACGAAGGAGTAGGACAGGTCGTTCCAGGTGATGATCGGGACGATCGTGTCCAGGCGCGGATCGATTCCGGCCGCGGCGTACTGCACCTGGCCGCCGTAGGACCCGCCGACCATTCCCACCCGTGGGTCGTCGCCGTGGCGGCGGCCATCACTTCCCTTCTTGTCGTGCGCCACGTAGTTGACGGTGGTGCCGTCCTTCGCGGCCTTGCCGCCGCCCAGGAACGAGATGAGCTGCGAGGCGACCTTGCCGTCCCAGTCGCGGTCGTCGAGCTGGATCTTGCAGCCCGATCCGCCGAAGCCCAGACCCGAATAGGAGAGGACCACGTAGCCGTCGCGCGCGCCCGCGCTGGCGAGATTGCGCTGGCTGTTCTTTGACCCTCCGAAGCCGTTGGTGGTGAGGATGGCCGCGGCCCGGTGCTTTGCAGTGGCCGACTTGGGCCTATAGAGGTCGCCGATGACGTCGCAGTGCGTGTCGTCCTTGGGCCCGACGACGGTGTCGAAGTGCAGCGTCTGGACGGTGAAGGCGCCGGCCGAAGCCGAGGCGGGCATGGCGCCGAGAGCCAGCGCCAGCGCGCCCACGGCGAGCATCGTCTTACCCCTGAGAGTCCCCCTCATCGCCCTAACTGTCCCACACGCGAGCGGGTCCGGGCGTCGCTCGGCCTACTTGCCCTTGTAGGAGCAGCTGCCGCCCAGCGCGTTGCACAGGTTCAGGCGGCCGAAGCCGAACTTGCTGTCGCGGCCCTTGCGGCCCAGGTCGTCGGCGGTCTGGTCAAGCTGCTTGCGGATTCGCTTGGCCGTCCAGGAAGGGTGCATGTCGCTGACCAGCGCGGCGGCTCCGGCCACGACGGGGGTGGCCTGCGACGTGCCGGAATAGCGAACGTATCCACCGCCCAGCTGGAGCGAGAGGATCTGGTCTCCAGGGGCCGCCAGCTCGACGTCGTCGTTCATGTTGGAGAAGCTCGCACGGCCATCGGAGGCGTTGGTGGCCGCCACGGAGATCACCTGCTTGGCGCCGGCTGGATGGCGGGTGGCCAGTATGCCCTCGTTTCCGGCAGCCGCCACCAGGACGGCTCCCTTGCCACCGTGCCAGGCGTGGCTCAGGGCGTTCTGGACTGTCGAGGAGTAGCCGGACTCGAAGCTCATCGAGATCACATCGGCGCCGTGGTCGGCGGCCCATTCGATGCATGCGGCAACGTCGGCAACGTCGCCGTCACCGGGAGTGCCAAGTATGTCGTCCACAACGGGAAGCCCGCCCTCGCCCAGGGCGCGGCAGATCAGCAGCGGCGAGTTGAATGCGACCCCCGCGATTCCCTCTGAGTTGTCAGTCGCGGCCCCGAGGATCCCGGCCGTGTGGGTCCCATGGCCGTTGGTGTCGAAACAGGATCCCTCGGTGAACCGGCGCCCGAGGCCCAGCAGTGGCGAGCCGGATTCGGCACAGCCGGCGATCCGGCCGGCCAGATCGGGGTGTTGGTCGTCCACTCCGGTGTCGACCACGGCGACCCGCGCCCCGCCCGATGAGGGGAAGCGGCCGAGCTTGGCCAGGGCCCAGCCCTCGGGCGCGTCGACGTCGAAGTCACCCGGGCTGTTCAGGCCAATCTGCTGGCCGAACTCGGGGTCGTTGGGAACGGCGCGGGACCCGGCGGTGGTCACGCGCTGGTTGGGCTCGGCGTATTTCACGCCGGGCAGTTCGGCCAGGTCATCAGAGGCCTGCTGCGCGGACCCGGTCACCCGCATCACTCGTGCACCAAGGCCGTGGACGGCGCCGAGCCCGCCCAGCACGTCGTCTGCGGCGCGCACAGCGGACCGCTGGGCCGGTGTCGCGTCCTTCTTGAAGGCGACGATCACGTCGGACGCCGAGGCGGCGGCGGGGGCCGCCAGGCAGGCCGCGATGGTGGCGATCAGGGTGATGAGCCGGCGCGAGTGCACCGGGGTAGGTAAACACAGCACGCCGCCCCGGTGCCGCACGCGGTCGGCGCGACGGTCCCATGTAGGCTCATCGCGCTCAAGAACTTCGCTTACAAAGACAGGAGAAAGCAGCACATGGAGATCTCGAAGGTTGGAGTCCTCGGTGCGGGCCTGATGGGCCACGGAATCGCCCAGGTCGCAGCGCAGGCGGGCTACGACGTGGTGCTCCGCGAGGTCGACCAGGCCCACCTGGACGGCGGAATGGGCAAGATCGAGAAGCAGCTCGGCCGCGCGGTCGAGAAGGGCAAGATGGAGCAGGCAGACGCCGATGGCGTGCGCGGGCGGATCCAGGGGACCACCGACTACGCGGATTTCGCCGACTGTGACCTGGTCATCGAGGCCATCACGGAGGACCTGGCGAAGAAGCTCGAGATGTGGAAGGAGCTGGACTCGGTCGTCAAGGAAGGGGCCGTCTTCGCCACCAACACCTCGTCGCTCGCAGTGATCGACCAGGCGGCTTCCACCGGGCGCCCAAACCGCTTCATCGGGCTTCACTTCTTCAACCCGGTGCAGATGATGCCCCTGCTCGAGGTCGTCCGGACCATCACGACCGATGACGAATCGCACGAGGTCGGCCTGGCCTTCGGCGAGCAGCTGAACAAGACGATCGTCAGGGCCCGCGACACGACCGGGTTCATCGTCAACCGGCTGCTGATCCCATACATGCTCGACGCGATCCGGGCCTACGAGGAGGGCGCCGGGAGCATCGCCGAGATCGACACAGGCATGATGGCCGGCTGCAACCACCCGATGGGGCCGCTCACGCTGCTTGACTTCGTCGGCCTCGACACCGTCGCGTCGATCGCCGACATCATGTACGACGAGTACCGGGAGCGCCGCTTCGCGCAGCCGCCGACCCTGCGGAAGATGATCTCCGCCGGCTGGTACGGCCGGAAGTCCGGCAAGGGCTTCTACGACTACTCGGGCGATAAGCCCGTGCCCACGGAGCTGGGGCTCTGAGCGAGGACCTTCATCAGGCGCTCGAGCGGGCGCGCCTCGGCGGGCCCGAGCGCCATCGCGAGAAGGCGGTCGAACAGGGCAAGATGCCCGTGCGCGACCGTGTGGCGCGGTTGGTCGACGAGGGCTCGTTCGTCGAGGACGGCCTGCTCGCGCATGTCGACGAGGACGGGTTCGGGGCCGATGGCGTAGTCACGGGCAGCGCCACTGTCGAAGGACGGCCGATCTGCCTGATGGCCAACGATCCGACTGTGAAGGCAGGCTCGTGGGGCCCGCGAACGGTCGAGAAGATCATCCGGATCCAGGAGCGGGCGTTCAAGACGCGCGTGCCGATGATCTACATGGTCGATTCGGCCGGCGCGCGGATCACCGAGCAGGTCCAGATGTTCCCGGGACGCCGGCACGCGGGCCGGATCTTCTACACCGAGGTGCAGATGTCGGGAGTCGTGCCCCAGGTCTGCATCCTGTTCGGCCCCAGCGCGGCCGGCGGCGCCTACATCCCGGCGTTCTGCGACGTGGTGATCATGCGCGACGGCAACGCCTCGATGTACCTGGGCTCGCCGCGGATGGCCGAGATGGTGATCGGGGAGAAGGTCACGCTGGAGGAGATGGGCGGGGCGCGGATGCACACCGGTGTGTCGGGCGTCGGCCACTTCCTGGTCAAGACCGACGAGGAGGGCGTGGACCTGGCCCGGAACTACCTCTCCTACTTCCCGACCAACTGGCAGCAGCTTCCGCCGGTGGCCGAGCCGGTTCCGCCATCCTCCGACGCCGACATCGGCTCGCTTCTGCCGGATGACGAGAACAAGCCTTACGACATCAACACCGTCATCGACACCCTCGTCGACGGCGACTCCTTTCTCGAGGTCCACAAGCGCTGGGCCAAGGAGCTCGTGGTGGGATACGCGCGGATCGACGGCCGGCCGGTCGGCATCGTGGCCAACCAGCCGAAGCAGAAGGGCGGTGTGCTGTTCGTCGACTCCTCCGACAAGGCGGCGCGATTCATCAACACCTGCAACGCCTTCAACGTGCCGCTCCTGTTCCTGGCCGATGTGCCCGGCTTCATGATCGGCACCCAGGTCGAACGTGCGGGCATCATCCGGGCGGGCGCCAAGATGGTCTCGGCGGTGTCCTCCGCCACGGTGCCGAAGCTCTCGGTGATCATCCGCAAGGCCTATGGCGCCGGCCTGTACGCGATGGCTGGGCCGGCGTATGAGCCCGACGGCTGCATCGCCCTTCCCAGCGCCAGCATCGCCGTGATGGGCCCTCAGGCGGCCATCAACGCGGTCTACTACAACCAGGTCCAGGCGATCGAGGATGAGACCGAGCGGCAGGCCTTCGTCGACAAGCTGCGGACCGAGTACTCGGAGGAGGTCGACATCGTCCACCTGGCCTCGGAGATCGTGATCGACGCGATCGTCGAGCCGGCGGACCTGCGCGCCGAGATCGTGCGCCGCTTTGCGGCGGCCTCGTCAAAGGTGCGCGAGTGGCCCGCAAAGCACAACCCCGTCACCCCTGTCTAGCTCATGCCCGCCCATCGTGATATTTGTGTACCGCCTCAGGACGGGTTGACCCCGGCAAGCCGCCGGCAACTCGACCGGGCGAACGAAGCATGAACCGCTCTACAGTCACCATGGGAGAAGCAATCGCCGCTGCGTGCGGCGTGCTGCTCCTTCTCGCGATGATCGCGCTGCCCTGGTTCAGCGCGACCGTTCAGCCTGTGGCAACCACCTCTACGGACGTGGCGACGGGCGCAACCAACATCGTCGGCGCGTTCAACGCCTACACGGTGATCGACTACATCCTGCTCGCCTGCATCGTGCTGCTCGTGGTCGTCCCGTTGCTCGGCGGCGGGCGCGCGGGCGCCGGCGTGGTTACCGCGGCGGCGCTGCTGGCCTTCGGGTTGATCCTCTACTCGATCATCTCGCCGCCCGGTCACGGGGCGACGGGCTACACGGTCATCGTCACGGCACAGGTCGGTGTCTACATCGGGGTCGCCTTTTCGGCTCTTGCCGTGATCGGCGGCCTGGTGGCCATAGGTCAGGCGGGTGCCGCTGGGCAGGCGCCCACGGCCACGCACGACGCGCTTTAGGCCTCTTCCTTCTTCAGGTACGCGATGCGGCGGGTGGGAGTCGAACCCACACACCCTTGCGGGCACAGCCTTTTGAGGGCCGCGTGTCTACCGTTCCACCACCGCCGCTCGACTCATCCATTCTGACGCCAGAGGCGCCGGAAGCACTGCTGGTGGTCAGGCCCAGCCGCCGGCGACGCTGCTCTTCTCGGTCTCGGTGCGCTTGCCGGTCGAGTCGATCTCGTAGCCGTCGTGCACCTCGATCTCGACCTGCCACTGCTGGGCGAAGCCCCGCATGGACACGAAGATCAGCAGCAGCTGGACCACGATCAAGGCGATCGTGAGCATTCCGAGGACCGAAGGCGGGAGCGCCGGGTCCACGAGGCCGGCCTTGTCGCGGGCGAACCAGGCGGGCGCGGCCACGACTGCGAAGGTGGTGAAGATGACCGCGAGCGCCGCCGCCAGCGGGAGGACCCCGCGGTTCCAGCGGCTCACGTAGTAGGCCATCACGAGGTAGACCACGACGTAGAATACGGAGACGATCTGGGCGCCCTCGAGCTTGGCCCAGCCACCCGCGGTGATGATGGCGATCAGCGCCGCGCTGATGAGCAGCACGATCACGATTGCGAACTTGCTCGCCTTGGACTCTGCCTTCTCCCGGTTGGGATAGCGCAGCGTAACTTCGCTGGTGGTCTCCTCCACGTGCGGGAGTCTAGCCGCTGGGGAGGCGGTGTAGAAGGGCCGGGCTACCTACAATCGCTGCTGCGCGGGCGTGGCGGAACTGGTCTACGCGCCGGCTTTAGGAGCCGGTGGCCGAAAGGCCTTGGGGGTTCGAGTCCCTCCGCCCGCATCGCTCCGTCCGCCTTAGCTGTCCGAATACCCCTGTGATCCTCTCCAGGACGACATTCCTCGCCGCGATAGTGGCCGCCATCTTTGTCGGCCTGATGCTCGGCGGGGCAAAGGGCCAGGCCTCACGCCCGCCGGCACCGCGGCCCTCGGGCCCGCCGCGTCCATACGTCCGGCTGTCCCCGGCCCACGACTTCAAGAAGAACAACGCTGTGGTGCATGTGCTGACCCGCCGGCGCCGGGTCGCCATGACCTTCGACGACGGGCCGGACCCGCGGTGGACGCCGCGCTTCCTCGATCTGCTCAGGAGGTACGACGCGCGGGCAACGTTCTTCGACATCGGGAGGCACGTGCAGTCCTACCCGGACCTGGTCCGGCGCGAGGCGGGGGAGAAGCACGAGGTGGCCAACCACACCTACAACCACTCTCCGCTGACGATGCTGCCGATCGAGGAGATCCGGCACCAGGTCGACGCCGGCGCGGACGCGATCGCTGCGACAGGCGTCCCGCGTCCCACGCTCTTCCGCCCGCCCCGGGGCTATTTCGACAAGCGGGTGGGCCAGGCGGTGGCCGACGCCAACGAGACGATGGTCGACTGGGATCGGCCGATGGATCCGATGATCCGCCGCAACGGGGCGCATCGCGCGGCCCAGGTCGTGCTCCGGCACATCACCCAGGGCGGGATCATCCTGGCCCACGACGGCAGCCTGCACCCGCACCGCACCTTCACCGCCACGCGCTTGATCCTGCGCGGCCTGGCCAAGCGGGGCTACGAGGTGGTAACCGTCAGCGAGTTGCTCGGGATCGACAGCGGGCGCCGAGCGCCCGCCTGGCTGATCAACTCGCCCGCCCAGCTGACGGGAATCGAGCCGCCGCTGGACGACATATTGCTGCTGCCGTAGCACGTCGAAGGAGCGGGGCACCCAGGACTCGAACCTGGAATCTCCGGTTTTGGAGACCGGCGCCTTAGCCAGTTTGGCCAGTGCCCCTCGCGATCGGAATCGTATCGGCGCCGAACGCTGGGGGCGTTTCGTTGTGGCCGGAGCCGTAGGCTCCCGGCCGATGAACGATCGCGGCCGCGAGCCCAACACGTCAGACCAGGAGTTGATCCACGCCGAGAGCGCCGGGATCAACAAGGAGTTGACCGACGCCGAGCGCCTCGCCCGGATCAGCGAAGAGCTGGCGCACGGCTTCAGCGCCTTGGCGGACGTCGGCCCGGCCGTCTCGCTCTTCGGGTCTGCCCGCACACCGGCGGACCATCCCCGCTATGAGCTCGCGCGGACCACCGCCCGAGTGCTCGGTGAGGCGGGGTTCTCGATCATCACCGGCGGTGGCCCCGGGATCATGGAGGCGTGCAACCGCGGGGCGCGTGACGCGGGTGTCACGTCGGTCGGGCTGAACATCGAGTTGCCGTTCGAGCAGCGGTCCAATCAGTACCTGGACGTCTCACTCAACTTCCATCACTTCTTCACGCGCAAGCTCATGTTCGTCAGGTACGCGTCTGCGTTCGTCGTATTCCCGGGAGGGCTGGGCACCCTCGACGAGGCCTTCGAGGCGCTCACGCTCATCCAGACCGGCAAGACACATCACTTCCCGCTGCTGCTGGTCGACTCCGGCTACTGGTCAGGTCTGGTCGACTGGCTTCACGACCGCGTGCTGGCCGATGGGAACATCTCGCCGGGCGACACCGAGCTGATGGAGATCACCGACGACCCCGCCCATGTGGTGGCCGTGGTCACCGAGGGCGCACGCCGGCAGGCGGGCAGCTAGGCGAACTCGAAGCCGGCGGCGCCGTCAAGCTGCACCGGAAGCCCGACCGGATTCCCGTCGATCAGGGCGGCGATCGCGTCGGCATCGTCGCTCTTGGCGAATGCCCGCCGGCCGTCCTCGAGCAGGCAGCTCACCGTGCCGGTGGTCGGTGCCTCCTTGCCGTAGAGAGCCGTATAGCTCTCGATGGTGGCGGCGCCCGAGTAGTCCACGGCGATTTCGCGGCGCGGCTGCGAGTCGATCTGGTCCTGGGGGTCAAACGCGGCGAACGCCTGCTCCGGCGGATCCGATGAGAGCACGGCCACTGCGTGCTTGGTGAGGTACCAGCCCACGGCCGTGACAAGCCCGCGCCCGCCGGGTTGTGCCCGGAGGGCCCCGGTCATAGCCGCGAGCGAATGCGTCACATAGTTGCTGGCCGGGCCGCCGGCAAAGGTCAGCCCCCCGGTCACCGTGGGCGGCCTGGAGTCCTCCAGGCCGAACCCGAGCTCGCGCGCGGAGACCTGGACCGCCGAGGGGAAGCAGGAGTAGATGTCCACGTGGCTGATGTCGTCGATTCCCACTCCGGCGTGGCCCATCGCCAGCTCGCCGCAAGCCGCGATTGCCGGCGAGCGGACAAGGCTGTCGCGTTCACCGACGAGCCAGTGGTCGTGGGCCCCGGCCACCGCCACCGGGAAGACCCAGCGATCGGGGGGCACGCCTGCAGCCTCCGCGGCCGCGACCGAGCACATCAGAAGCGCGGCGCCCTGGTCCACGTTGATGTTCGCGGTCATCAGCTTCGTATAAGGGAAGGAGACCATCCGGTTGTCGGGCCCGACGGTCGTGATCTCCTCGGCGGACGGGAACTCGCGAGCCCAGGCGTTGGGATTCCGGGATGCGACGTCGGCGAAGCGCGCCCATAGCCGGCCTACCTTCTCCATGTGGGCTGCCGCGGGCTCGCCGGAAGCAGCGCGGATCGCGTTCTCGAAGAACGGGTAGTAGTTGACGGGCAGCATCAGCCCGGCCGCCATCTCGGCGGCGGCGCTGGCCTCCATGTTCATGCCCACAAGGCGATCCGGCTCGCCCAGGGGCGGGTCTCCCCAGCCCGTCGGGATCCCTTGGCGGACCTGCTTGATCAGGGGGTTCATGGCTTCGGCGCCCAACATCAGGACGCTGTCCAGGTGGCCGCCCTGAATCCGCTCACAGGTGTCGCCCAGCAGGCCGAGGGGGCTGTTGCCTCCGAGCAGTGTCCGGCTGGTCTCCCGGGGGCTCACCCCGAGCATGCCGGCCAGCGCTCGCCCAGGGTCTCCACCGGCCCAGGACATGCAGTCGATCACGCCGATCGACTCGATCCCGTCGAAGATCTGGGCGCCCCCGGTGCCGGCGTCAGCGGCCGCGCGGCGGGCCGCCTCGACCATGAGTTCGGATGGCGACAGCTCGGATGGGTGATCGGTCACCTGGCCGGCGCCGATGATCACGGGTGTCCTTGGATCCAGGCCGGGCACCGGCGGAAGCCTAGACACCCGCCGCTACGATCACTTCCCGGTGCACCCAGCGAAGAAGATCTCCGTGGCGATTGCCATCACGGTCGCCGCGGCGGCGGGGGTTCCCGCATCCGCGCTGGCCGGCATCGACCGGGAGGTCCGCGGCCTCCAGCGTTCCGCCTGCCCGGTCACCTACGAGGCACTGCACCAGCGCACGTACAACCTCAGGACCGAGAAGCGGGCCATGAGGTGGCGCTTCGCGGTGACCGACCGCAAGTTCCGGGTCAACCTGAGGCCGCCGATCTCCTGGGGCCACAACGAACTCGGCTCCAAGAGCTACAAGGCCAAGCTCCACGCGCTGGGCTACCTGGACGTTCTCTTCTACATCTACGGCAACAGCCCCGACTTCAGCCGGCCGGCCAAGATCCGTGCGCTCCAGAACGCCCGCGACATCGTGCTCGACTTCATCAAGAGCAACCCCGTGCACGGCGACCGGGTGGCCAACAAGGCGTGGATCAACAAGGTCACCGGCGACCGCGTGGGCTACGTCGCCTACCTGACCCGCGCGGCCGAGTGCGAGCACCTGCTGAACCGGGAGCAGCGGACCATGCTGATCGCATCGCTCGGCGTCCATGGCCGCCACCTGGAACGGGGCCGGGTATACAGCCCGTCGAACCACGGCCTGTCCGTGGACCTGGGCCTGGGCCTGCTGGCGCGTTACGCGCCGTTCATCGCGGGGGCCGATCGCTGGGACGCTCTCTCGCAGCGCCGGTTCCGCCTGACCCTGCTGCACCGACTCCAGACCACCGAGGGCGTCTGGGAGGAGCACTCACCCGAGTACCAGATCCTCGTGACCAAGGTGCTCGACACGTTCGTCCGCGCGACCGATCCCGAAGACCGCCTGCTGGTCACCTTGCTCGGGCGGATGCGGCGGGCCGCAGCTGCCTTCGTCATGCCCGACGGCACGTTCCCCCAGTTCGGCGACACCGAGCGCCAGCCCGTCAAGGAGGACCTGCGCGAGGCCTCGATGGAGAACAACGTTGAGGCCCTGATCAAGTACGTCGGCAGTGGACAGGCCTTGACCGACGGGGTCCAGGGCCAGCTGCCCGAGTCGGTGGCCGGCCTTCTCGGCGTGAGCCAGGGGCTGATCTCCTTTCCCAAGTCCGGCTACGCGATCGTCAAGGAGCCCTCGACCAGCAGCTACCTGGCGGTCGAGTCCGCGTTTCACAACCTGAGCCACAAGCACGCCGACGAGCTCAGCTTCGAGCTCTTCGACCACGGCTACCGGGTGGTCAGCGACACCGGCCTCTACAACAAGGACCAGAACCGCTTCTACACCTTCCAGCGCTCGGCCCAGGCACACAGCACGCTGACGGTCGACGACCAGGACTTCCGCCTCAAGCGCAAGGACGCCTATGGCAGCGGCATCGAGGCCACCGGCACGGGGGTCGCGGGTTGGTACGGGATTCGCGCGTCCAACCCGCTCGTCAAGCGCCAGGGGGTGACCCACCAGCGCACCTTCCTCTACAAGCCGGGTGAAGCCCTGGTGGTGATCGACCGGGTCGGCGCCGACAAGCCCCACCAGTACGACCGCCGCTTCCAGCTGGGCCCGGACCTGTCGATCAAGAAGGTCGGCGGAGCGCTTGCCTTCAGCGCCGGCGCCTTCCACGGCGAGCTGTACAACGCGCCGGGCACCCGCGGCTCGCGGACCAGGACGGTGCGCGGTAACCCCAAGACGCTCGAGGGCTTCACCTTCCCGAGCTTCAGGAAGAAGGACCCGCGCTGGACCGTCGACTTCCAGACGCGCGAGCGCAACGCGATCCACGTGACCACCTTCAGCCTGGACTCGGCACATCCGGTGCGAGCCGAGCTGCCCTCCGGCGGAGACGGCAGCTCCGTCGACCTGTACACCAACGGGCATCGCACCTCGACGCTCACCACGCTGCCCGTGGGCTCCGGCGCGATGACGGTCGTGCAGACCCCTTCGGGCTAGGAGGGCTCGGCGATCAGCCCGCCGGCGTGATGAGCCAGGGCCATCACGGTCAGCTGCGGGTTCACGGTGATGGGGGAGGGGAACACGCTGGCGTCGCAGACGTAGAGCCCCTCGACGCCGTGCACCGCGTACTGCGGGTCGACCACGCCCTTGGCGGGATTTGCGCTCATCGCGTTGCCGCCCTGGGGATGGGCGCTCTGGAGGGCGATGTCGGTGTTGTCGCGAACGTACTCATCCACCGCGTCCAGGTCGGCTTCGGTCTTGCACGGCATGTAGCGGAACGTCGTGGTCATCACCTTCAGGGCGTCGGCCGCCAGGAACGCCTTCCCGGTCATCCGCAGGCCCTTGACCAGCAGTCGCAGGTCGTCCTGGACGGGCTCGTAGTCCAGGCGCATGCCCTTGCCGAACCGGCCCGGACGGACGGTTGCGTTGCGATGGCTGCCCACCACGACGCCGACACAGGCCATGTGGTCGTACCTGCGCATGTTCCGGTAGTGGTCCGAGAACCACCCGGGCATGAAGAGCGACTCGGCGCCGACCGGGTTGAACCAGGTCTCCATCACCAGGTCGTCCTCGCCGGCCGGTCGCAGCGTGTGGCTGATCTGGAGGCCCGCGTAGGAGTCGAGCTTCTCGTCGAACTCCGCGTGCATCGGCGCGGCGATGTTGAAGCCCAGGCCGGTGCCTACCTTTGGCCCGCCGAGGTTGCTGCGCTGGAGAATGAGGCTCGACGCGATGGCACCCGCGGCCAGCACGACGGTGCGGGCGCGAACCTGGAGGCGCCGCCCGCCCGGAAGCTCGCAGAGAACGTCGCCCACGCCCTTTGCCGCGCCTTCGATCCGGTCGACGCGGCACTCGGAGAAGATCCGCAGGCGGTCCTTTCCATAGGTTCCCTGCGCACGGGGGAGAACGGTGTCGAGCATCGACAGCTTCTTGCCGTAGGGGCAGCCGTAGTTGCAGTAGCCGCAGCCCAAGCAGTCCTCGATGTTGGCCTTGACCACCTCGAGCTTGCCGGGTGCCTTGTCCAGGCCCAGGGCCTTGACGCCCTCCACGAACTTGCGGGCCCCGGGGTTGAGGCGCTCGTTGTTCTCCTGGTGGTTGACCGGCAGGCCGGCCTCCAGATGGGCGAACGAGGCGGCGATCGCAGTCTCGTCGAGTCCGGCGTTCAGCCCGCTCTTGTCGTTCCAGCGCTCGATGGCGTGCTCGGGCAGCCTGAAGCAGACGGCGTTGTTCACCACGGTGCTGCCGCCGACGCAGCGGCCCTGAAGGACCTGGAAGCGGGCGTCGCGGGACATCTGGAACGCGCCGTCGGCATAGAGGGTCGAGAACATCTTCATCTCGTTCTCCTCGAACTGCGAGGGGTCCACGTGCTTGCCTCGCTCGAGGATCAGGACGTCGCGGCCGCGCTCCAGGAGGCGCTCGGCCACGGTCGCGCCCGCGGCGCCGCTGCCGATCACGACCACGTCGGCCTCGACCAGCTCGGAGTCCAGCTCACGGGGCGTGCGGACCGACAGGCCGGGGCGGTCCTTGCTGACCCGGTCCATCGACGCGTAGTACTCGGGGCGCTCGGTGAACGGCACGTAACCGGAGCTGGCGCCGGTGCGGGGGTCGCCGTAGTAGCCCATGAACGCGAGTTGCTGTGCCGCCACCAGGGCCGTCTGGAGGGGCCGCCGGAGGAAGCTCGGCAGGCGCCGCTCGGCCACGTCGGCGATGAAGCACTTCTCGATGAAGCGCTGCCGGGCCAGCGGTGACATGAATCCGTAGGGCGGACGGAAGCGGAGCAGGGGATAGAACGTCAGCGCCATCAGGGCGAGCTTGGCTTTCCACTTCTCGTGCGCGTCGACTCCGTAGAGGTAGTCGTCGACCCGGTTCGCGATCTCGTCGGGTGTCACGACGTCGGCCTTGTCCATCACAAGCACCTCGGCCAGCGAGGCCAGCGTGCGGTGCTGCAGCTGGGACAGGTAGCGGAGGGGGTAGCGCGAGCGCAGCGCGCGATGCCCGCAGAACGCGACGATCACGGTGATGGCGGTTGCGGCGCCCAGCCACACCAGGAGGTAGGTGTGGGCCGACATCATCGGCAGGCCGAAGATGGGGGGCAGGGTTGCGGCGATCGACCAGCCCTTGCCGCTGATCAGGGCGGCGAGCAGGGCGCCGACCAGCAGCGTGTGCCCGATGATGATCACCCACACGGCCCAGCCGAACCGGCGCACGTCATTGGCGGCGACGATGCACAGGATGAAGAAGAGGGAGTCCTTGGCCGCGGAGTTGGCCACGAAGGGGAACTCCGCTCCACCGACCACTCCCTCCAGCACGTAGTGGATGACGAAGCACCCGAGAACGAATCCGAGCAGCAGCAGAACGCGACGGAGCACGACCTCCTCGCGCGTCAGTTCGTCACCGGCCATGGCCGCCTCCACGGGGCGAAGCTACAGCGGGTTGCGGCGCCCGGCAAGGTGCTGGGCGCGTCCCTGCAGGACGGCGAGCCGGCTAGATGACGCCGGCGGCCTCCAGCTGGGCCTTCATGGCCTCGGCCAGAGCGTGCATCCCGGACATCGGGCGCACCATCACGGTGAGCTCCTGAATCAGCCCGTCCTCGTTGAAGCGGAGGAAGTCCGCGCCCTGGACGCTCTTGTCACCGACCTTCGCGTTGAAGACCAGAACGGTCCGGTCACCATCGTTGACCTCGGACTCGTAGGAGAAGTCCTCGAAGACCTGTCCGACGGCCTGGAGGATCACTCCGACGACGGCCTTGCCCTCGTAGGGCTTGAAGACAACGGGGCTGGAGAAGGTGACGTCATCGGCGAGCTGCTCGATGGCGGCATCCATGTCATGGGTTTCGACTGCGGTGCGGAAGGCGTTTGAGTTCATGGATCGGAACCTAACCGTTACGCGTTTGTCACGTAGTGCACACACTCGTCACACGCGGTCCACGAGCATGTGAGTCACACGCGATGCTCGACGATCACCTCAAGTGCTACCGCTGCCACCAGGTCAAACCGGCCTCGGAGTTCAACTCGCGCCGTAAAGCGGTCAATCAACGCGACAGCTTCTGCCGGCCCTGTAGGGCGGCCTATAAGCACGAGCACTACAGCGCCAACAAGCAGCGCTACGTCGACCAAGCCCGGAGGGGCAAACAGGCGCGGAACCTCGAACGCACGCGCTTCCTTATCGGGTACTTCGCATCGAACCCGTGCGCCGACTGCGGAGAGACCGACCCAATGGTGCTCGAGTTCGATCACTTGGGCGAGAAGGAATTCAACATCGGAGCGGCGCTTCCCTATCGGAACTGGAGCTCGATCCTCAGGGAGATCGAGAAGTGCGACGTCGTATGCGCCAACTGTCACCGCCGGAGGACCAAGCGGCGCGCGAGGACTCTTCGTTTCCGTCTCACGACAGAAGGAGACGAGGCGGATAACTAAGCGGGCGACGGGGATCGAACCCGCTGCTTTCAGCTTGGAAGGCTGACGTGCAACCAATTACACCTCGCCCGCAGGCGCTCTGAGTATAGGTAGGCAGCAGCGGCTCGCGAAGTCGCTCAGTCGGGACCGGGGGGCGGGCCGGGAACCTCTAGACTGACCTCCGACGGGGCGTGGCGCAGTCTGGTAGCGCACTCGGCTGGGGGCCGAGCGGTCGCTGGTTCAAATCCAGTCGCCCCGATTGGCAGAAGCCCGCTCGGGAAGCGGGCTCTTGCATCTCGGGCGCGTCTACGCCTTCCGGCGAACGCCTCCAGGTACCACGAGATGTGTCGCGGTGGGTTGCGCGGAGCTGGGCTACGAAGAGGCAACGATTCTGCGAAGCGTCCTACGACGGTTCTATCGACGCGACCTAGAAGCGCTTCGTCCCCTCTACGTCCCGAATGTGAGTGCCCATGACGAACTGGCCGCCCCCATGGCCGAGGCCACCGTCCGCGTACGGGGACGACGAACCCGCCCTCTCGGCGGCTTGACCCGTAGCTACGGACAGCGGTACGTTCGCCCTGCCGCTGGCAGTCGCCGGTCGCACGCCATCGTTTCACAACGTCGGGAGGCAGCAATGGGGCGCACGGGGAGGATCAAGCTGGCAGCGGCATTGGCGCTCCTCACGCTGGCGGTGGGATGCGGGGGCGGCGAGACCGCGGCCCCGGTCCAGACCGTCGACCTCAGCGGCCTGATCCAGGTCGACAAGTTGAACGAGAAGCTGCCGGTCGAGAAGCAGGAACTCGAAGCCGCGATCGCCGAGACGCTGCAGGAGCGCGCCCCGGCGGGTGTCCGCGTCGTCTACAACCCCGGCGCGCCGCCCGTGCAGCGCTTCTCCCAGAGCGGCGGCGGAAACCAGGGAAGTGTCAAGCAGAAGTCGCCTCCCGCGTCGCCGGCCACTGGTACTCCCCCGCCCCCAGGTGGCGGGACCCCGTCGCCAGCGAAACAAGGCGAGGGGGTGTGTGAACGCCAAGTGATTGACGGCAAGTACGTCAGCTACGTCTGTCCCGAGGGTGTAGAGCCTCCGGCCGACAACGGCACTCAGCTTCCCGATCCCGCCACACCACCGCCGCCCGGTACTCCGGCAAAGCCATCCCCCGGCGAAAATGCCCCGTCGTCGGCAGTCTGCGGGTTCGATCCGTCCAAGCCGGGCTGCGAGAACTTCTGCGCCCAGAACCCAGAGTTTCAAACGTGCAAGAAACCCGCTCCCGCCACGCCGCCACCGCCCGAGCCTGAGAAGCCGAAGGTCGGCGACATTTTACCCCGTCCCCCCGAGTTCGCTGACTTCTCGCACTGTCGTCAGACCGAGACCGGGCCGCGTTGCTACAAGACGCGGGAAGAGGACCCCTTCGTCCGGGCCAACTCGCCGCCGGCCGGGACTCCTGCGCCTGCGGGTGGAGGGAAAAAGCCGCTGATGGTCGGCGACGCTTATGCACCACCGCCGCCGCCCGTTGGGGGAGAGTCCTACGGGAGGTGCAAGTACGTCACGAAAAGCGGAACGCCAGGGCAAGGCTACATACACTGCGACATCCTCGGAACCGGAGGAGGCAAGGCGTACGCGTGCCCCCCCGAGGCCGCCTGCAACAGCATTCAGCTTAACCCGATCTGCGTCGCGAACCCGGGGGCCTGCGACGAATTTGGCGCGCCCGAGCTAGCCACGCTCAAGTCGTTGCTCAGAGGCGTCATCGATGACTCCTTCGAGAAGGTCGGAGTGGAGCTCGAACCCGACTCGGCTACGGCCGCGGTATCGCTCGCGGAGATCAGCATCGCAGGGGTGAAAGCCAACGTCGAGGCCTCCGAGACGGGCGAGATCGTGACGCAGGTCGAGAGCCCGCAGGACGGCGCTGAAGGCGCAGAGTCCGGACCCGCGGACCCCAATGCCGAGGAGCCGACCGATCCCGAGGTCGCGCCAGAGGGGACCGAGCAGCCCGCTGCGCCCGAGGGCGAGGCGCCGGGGGTTCCGCCGGAGGGAGCGCCAGTGCCCGACGCACCGGCACCGGAGTCGGTCCCCGCACCCGAGGCGCCGGCACCCGACGCACCGGCACCGGAGTCGGTCCCCGCACCCGTCCCGGAGACGCCGCCGGCGCAGTAGCCACCCTGACCGCCAGGTAAGCGTCGCTCTCCACGATCGTCGTTTGTCAGCCAGACTCTCACGCGTTCAGGGCGTTCAGGGCGCAGGTGCGGGCGCAGGTGCGGGCGCTGGCGCTGGCGCTGGAAGCTGAGTGCCGTCGTCGGCCGGAGGCTCTACGCCCTCGGGACAGACGTAGCTGACGTACTTGCCGTCAAGCACTTGGCGTTCACACTCCCCCGAAGCAGAGGCCGGCTCCGCGGGATCCGCGTTCGGAGCCCCGGCCGAGCTATTCGAGGAAGCGCCTCCGCCCGCTCCAGCCTGCCCCAGTCCCTCCGCCGTGTCGGCGCTCGGGTTCGACGGCTTCGACTTCGAGTGCCGCGCGTCCTTCTTGTTGGTCTCCTCGCCGCAGGCGACCAGGGCGATCGCGGGAACGGTCAGCGCGAGTAAGGCAACGCACATCGCAAGCGACGGCGTCTTGAGCATTCCTCTGAAGTCCATCGGGCCCTCCCGGTCGGTGGTGATCGCCGATCCGAGCCTATCGCCCGACAGTCTCTGACCAGTACCACAAGCTGATCCGTGAGGCGTGGGTTGGGCGGCGTCGGCGGAACAGGCGGCAACGGCAGCGGCGGCGTGACCGGCCCGCCGGGTACGACCGGTCCCGCGAGCGGTCCTGTGGGCAGCGCCGGAGAGCCCGCCCTTGGCGGCGGAATCCTCCACGAAGGGTCACACCGGTTGTCCTCTGTCAACGTGATGGGAACACCGCCCGAGCAGGATCCGGTGGAACGGCGACCGCGGTCGGGGGCGGAGGTGGCGCAGGTGGCGCCGGCCCGGTTCAAATCCAGTCGCCCCGATGGACGAGAGGCTTGCGTGGGAGGACGATTCTTCATTCCGCGAGGACCCTCCCAGCTGTACTCGAGGGCCCGCCGCCGTTCCCACTTGACACCAGAATCTCTCGACGGTAGAAATTTGCGCGGATTTGTCATGGATTGCCGCGGGTGGCGGCACAAGGAGACGAGTGCAATGGCGCAGGTGATGACAGCAGCGCGTCGTGGACGCGGTCCGATATTGAGCAGGCTCGCGCCATGAGGGCATCGGGCGCTTTCATCTCCGGGCTTGCAATGTCGGTCCTCTGCGCTCTCGCGCCCGCAGCCGCCTCGGCGTCGACGCAGATCGGGCAGACGATGTTCCCGTCGACTGCGCCGATCGCGGACATGAATTGCCTGAAGGAGACTGTTCCCATGTTCGACACGTCGACCATGATCCAGTTCCAGAGGCAGGCCGGCTCGCTGCCTTCGTACACGGTGCCCGCCGGCGGCGGGGTCGTCACCTCGTGGGCACATATGGCCCCGAGCCCTGTCGGCTTCGCGGAGTCGATTGCGCTGAAGATGCTCAGACCCGCGGGAGGAACCCAGTTCAAGGTCGTCGGAACGAGCGACGTTCAAACGTTGCCCAGCGACGGGTTTCACTCGTTCTCGACCAGGATCCCCGTACAGGCCGGCGACGTTCTCGGCCTCTATGTCCAGCACCAGGGCAACATCGCCTATTGCCAAGAGGCCACAAACCTGGACAACGCTGGCGACAAGACGCGGGAGATCGACGGGACCCAGAACGCCGCCGTTGGGACCACTCTCGACTTCGCGGCCAACGAGCAGGCGGCGCGGCTCAGTGTGGCGGCGGTGATCGAGCCCGACGTCGACGGGGACGGCCTCGGCGACGAGACCCAGGACTCGAGCGTTCCAGGGAACGCGAACGTGGACACGGCCGCGCCCGACACCACGGTCACGGGTAAGAGGAAGGTGAAGACGAAGAAGAAGACGGGGAGCGGCAAGTTCACCTTCTCGTCTGATGATTCCGGGGCGACGTTCATGTGCCGGCTCGACGCGAAGCCTTTCGCGGATTGCACCTCGCCGAGGACGGTCAAGGCGAGGCTCGGGACGCACGTGTTCACCGTCGTC